>NZ_NSGC01000020.1:0-65088 GCF_002294795.1 Mesorhizobium sp. WSM3866
GGAAAGCGCGCCCGACAGCAGCACGCCGACGACGCTTGCGCCGAAGCTCAGCGCCGCCGAGCGGAACAGCGGGTCTATCGCCGGCCGCGCGAGGTTTTCGCGCGGGCCGCGGCGCAGCATCATGTGATCGTCATGCAGAAGAAGATGGAAGCCGGGCGGCGCGACATAGATGTTTCCCATCTTGAAGGACTCGCCGTTCTTGGCGCCGGAGGCTTTCAGCGCTCCCGCACGGTCGAGGATTTCCGGCAGATAGCTGACCTGGCCGACATGGACCACGACGAACACGGCCGCCGGTAGATCGGCAGGCAGGTCGCTCACGATCGCTTTCAGGGGCTCAACCCCGCCAGCGGACGCCCCGATGACGATGATGGAGCGGTTGCGCGCCTTAGCTTGCCGCGAGCTTGTCTCGGCCTCGCGGGCAGGTGAGATCCGGTTTCGAAAGTCGGCCATGGCTCCCCTATCAGGTCGCCCCCGGCCCATAACACAATGGCCGAAGGCAGGACTCTGTTCCATGAGCGGCGCACGCAACCAAAGCAACGATCACCGGGACCGCAACAGCACGAACGGGTCTCGGCCGAACATGGGGCGATGGGCTGCCGGCCTTGCTTCCCTCAGGCCTGCGCAAGGACCGGTCGCCTGCCCGGCTGTCAATCGAGCCCAGCGGAACTTTCCATGCCGCTCGCCCCCGCCAGATTTGAAGGAACCAATAGCGCCGAGCATTTGTTTTCTCAGTTCAGGTTCGGCGGGTGGGCTCCGCCAAAGGGAGATAGCCATGAAGGTCGGCAGTTGCATGACAAAGGACGTTGCCGTCGCGAATCCCGAACAGTCGATCCGCGAGGTGGCACTGATGATGGGCAAGCTCGACGCCGGCGTCGTGCCTGTCGGTGAAAATGACCGGCTGGTGGGGATGATCACCGACCGGGACATGGTCATCCGCGGTATAGCGCTGGGCAAAGGTCCCGATACCAAGGTGCGCGATGTCATGAGCCAAGAGGTAAGATATTGCTTCGATGACGAAGACGTCGATCATGTTCTTGCTAACATGGGAGACTTGCAGGTGCGCCGGCTCCCGGTTCTGAACCGAGACAAACGGCTCGTTGGGATCATCTCCCTCGGAGACCTCGCAAGAAAGGGTGAAACACGGGAGGCTGGAGAGGCTTTGAGCGGCATTTCGGCGCCGGGCGGTGTTCATTCGCAGACCGCCCATTGATGACAACGACGACATCGGGGTCTGTTTGATCGGGTTGACGCCCGCTGGGCGTGACTGGGTTGCGGCGGCCTCATCGCGGCTTCGCAACCTGATCACGTCCTGATGGACCGACAGGTGGCGACGATCCCTCTCAGGTTGTCAGCCTAAGCCAACGCTGTCTGGCCCAACGCCTGATCTCTTTAGGCAGAGGGTCGCGCGTAGTGTTGCGTTCTCCGGCGTTGCTTGACCGTCACCTCTCCGTCTTTCCGACCTCCGGCTTCATAACCCGCCTGAGGTCGGCCCGGCTTCCGCTGCTCACCGAATAGGCGCGCGTGATTTCGGCGCCGAACAGAAAGATTTGAGCCGAGTAATAGACCCATAGCAGCACCACCATCAGCGCGCCGGCGGCGCCATAGGAAGTGGCGATCGAACTGCTGCCGATGTACCAGCCGATCAGCGACTTGCCGATGGTGAAGAGAAGCGCGGTGACCAGCGCACCGACAGCGACATCGCGCCATTTGAGACTGCGGTCCGGCAGGACCTTGTAAATCGCCGCGAAGAGCAGCGCGATCAACGCGAACGATACGATCGTGTTGATCGAACTCACGATCAGTTCGCCGAACGGCAGGTGTTGGTTGATGACATCGGCCAAGACCGAGATGGCCGTGCTCGCGGCGAGCGACACGAGGAGCATGAACCCGAGCGCGGCGACGAGACCAAGGCTCGCCGCCCTCGCCCGCACCAAACGCGAGAGCGACATGGCCCTTGGCTCGACCTTCCAGATCTCATTCAGCGACTGCTGCATCTCGCCAAAGACGCCGGAAGCTGTGATCAGGAGCGTCACCAGCCCGATAATGGTGGCAAGCGCGCCGGACCAGGGACGCGAAGCGGTCTCGATCGTCGCCTTCAAGAGGTCGGCGCTCTGCGGACCCATCACGCCCGATATCTGGGCCGAGAGCGCGAGCTGGGCGGCGTCGTTGCCGACGACGAGACCTGCGACCGCCACAACGATCAGAAGGATCGGCGCAAGAGAGGTAGTGGCATAGAAGGCAATCGCCGCCCCATGGCTCAGCGCGTTGTCATCCATATAACCGCTGACGCTTTCTTTCAGCAGAAGCCAGGCCTCCTGAAGCCAGCCGGTCCTTGATTTCCCGTCCTTTGCCATGCGCTCGACACCGAACTGAAGCGGGCCGGGTGGGACAAGAGCTCGACTGCCTTTTCGTTGGCCAGGATGTGAAGCCGGAAAAACCACCCTGTTCTCTTTGCCACTAGGTCCGGCTGACGCGGCCCGCAGAGGTCAATGACGCCGCGGGCGGGAGGTTCCGATCTATTCGCTTGCGGGGTCTTTTGGACATCGCGCTGGGCCTTCACGCTGCCGATGCCGTCGTGAACGCGACTGCGCGATCAGGTCGAAGCTGGCGCTCGTTGAAGGCTAAAAGAATGCCCGGCCGAAACCGGGCAGGAGACTTTGTAGGAGCCGATGATGGGACATCCGGCCTCGCTAATGTATTCGCACCTTATGACGGACTCATGAAGGCCGCCATCCTCCAGGAACAAACCCCGGATTGGTGCGTATTGGCTGAACAGCCGGGTCCAGATGGGGGCACAATGTCAACTCGCAAGAAGCGCCACACCCAAAATGCATTCTCGCTTTGTGGAGACCTGATGTTGGCACCCGCTGTCGTCGCCATGCGCCTTCCGCTGATTGCTTTGGATGCAAGCAGCCGTGCCCCGAAAGGGATTGAGGCGATGCTTGCGGTCAACGAGAAGGCGCTCGCCTTCGCCGAAGGCATGGCGGCTGCACAATTGGTGATCTTACGATCGGCTTTAAGGTTTTGGCCTGAAGTTCTATCCGGCCGGCGCCCGTCTTTTCTAAGCGGCGGTGCTCTGAAGGAGTCCATGGTCGCAGCACTCAAACCTGCCGGCCGCCGGGTCCGAACAAATTTCAACCGGCTCTCCAAACTGGGCTGATTGGGGCCAGATTGATGTTCTGGGCCGAAGCGGTCGCGGACCGCCGGTAATCGAGCATGACGACTTCAGTCGAGGCAGCCGGCCGTGGCAGACATGCCCGTATCGATCAGCTCTTGGAGCGTCCAGCCGTCATGTTTGCGTTTCAAGGGCCAGCTCGGCCTTTTGGCTGAATTTTGATTTATTAGTAGATGCGCATATACTCGTTCGCCGGCATCGTGTTCCCTAAGCCCCTGCCGGCCAAGGCCCGGTGGCCACCCCCATAGCCACCCAAGGCTACCGGGCCACCTGCCCCGCCTAGAGGCGCCCAAGGCTGCCCTGCAATCGCTCGCTATGGGCGAGCGAAAATGGAAGACCCGGAACAACCCTCCTCGCTCCAAGTTCGGGTCGCTGCTTGGAGCGATCATGAAGACATACCGAGTTGAAGAGATGGCTGGCGACCAGGTGGTGGCTTATCACGTTGCCAATGCCCGTGCCCCTTGGGAGGCTGCTCAGAAAGTCACCGGCAAAGACGTCCTGGCGAGACGGGATGAACATTTCTGGGTGCGGGTGACCGATGAAGGAAAACCGCGCAATTTACAAATATGCCTTCAGGCTTGACGCACCGGACTGCCTTTGAGGCTCCGTCCGGTCGGGCCTGGGAAAGGGAGGCGGCGCATTCGGGTCCGGGCAATCGACGCTTGGCACCTTTCCGCAGGGTGATGCGGGATCATTGCCCGCACCGCCATACCGCTCTACGAGTTTTGCGAACCCGTAGGCGAAGGCGGCGAGAAGCGCCAGGACAACCGCTATCCGAACGGCCATTGGAGATTATACCCCGGTCGGCCTGCGGATAGTAATCACTACTGCTATCCCGGCGAGCCGCCGGCCAGGCTGAATTAGCCGGATCAGCAGAAGAGCCCGCCGCACCTCCTCCGCGGGCGGGCTCTTTGCGTCGGGGGCAACCCGACCAAGGCGCGCTCGACCGTCTCTGTTTGCCGGGAGCTGCACCCAGAATGCGAACTGCAGCGGCACCGAATTGTTCCAAGACAAGCAAAGAGCCCGCCCGCCTGGGGAGGTCGAATGGGCGTTGAGGAAACGCCTTTCGCGGCGAGGTGAACCTCAGCTGAGGCACACGCCGCGCGACCCAACCGGGACGATTGGCAGAATGTTCCCTTCCGCCGATGCGACAGAAGTCCGAGAGGCTGACGCTTTGGTCCCCATGCTGAAACTTAAGCCTCGCTGCATCATTTGAGAGAGCCGGTGAGGAAGTGCGTCACCTTCCTGGTCGGTAGCAGCTAGAGAGATGCCCGCCATTTCCTGCCTGGAGTGACGGGCATCGTCCTTATCGGGACGCTGCGCCGTTCACGAGCGAGACGACAATCACGGCCGTAACGGCGGACAGGCGGTCACGCTTGACCAGGACGGGCTTTTCATAAGTGCGCTTCATGGCGAATCCCCCTTGCTGAAGTTGGCTCGCCGATCTGGCTGAGGCAGCACCCGACCGTCATTTAAAAAAGATGTAGGTCCGGAAGTAGCGACGAAAGGGCCGAAGCACGAGGAAAGCGGCGCTGCTCGACGACAAGGCCATACAGTCAAGGCAATAGAAAAGAAAAGCCCGCCGACCAAAGCCGACGGGCCATCTTCCCTCAAAACTGTGCGCCCCTTTCCCAGATGGTCCGCCCGATTCCGGGAACCCCGCACAAGCGTTTCCTAATACAGTCGCCCCCAAAGGGCTGTAGCCCAGCGGCAACAATGACGAATATTCACAAGGGGCGGGCGGCAGGCAGTCCAGTCCGTTCAGACCGTTACCTACCTAAAGGTAGCCTGGATAGCGAAACCAGTTCATTCTCGTCCACAATACCCGCCATGAAGTTGGCGATGATGCGAGAGGCCAGCGCCTCACGCTGCTCCGTAGTTTGGCCATCATATTTCAACCGGTCGAAGACGCGGGCCAGAAATTCCAGCTCTTCCGGATCGAAAATTTCCGCTTCCAGTGCTCTTTGGCGGATCGCCATGGCGGTGAACTCCTATTCGGGCCTGGCTCTGCCGGCAGGCTTGCGCATGCGAACCCCAATGGGGAAACTCGAATTTGATTCAATATGGAACTCCCGTGAGCGTTCCCTTAGCGCGAGATCTAAAAGAAAGGCCCGCCCCTGATGGGAGCCAGGGAGCGGGCCTGCGGAGAATGGGAGGCTCCGCCCGGCGGCTGTGCACAGATCGGGAGGGAATTGCGCCGCCGCGCCCCAAACCTCTTCGAATGCGAGGTGTTCCGCGATGGCGGAACATTTTCTTGGTGATCCGTTTGTCTCGGGCAGGAGGAGTGTTTCCGTACCGGTTGTCATCGGCATAGGCTTTGCCATCGTTCAAGCCTGCGCACGCTGACACACCCTCTGTTTCATTTCAGGACGGAATATGCTGGCATCAGCCTTGCAAATAGCATGATGCCGGTACCCTCCCGGGTCGGCACTCGTCGGGCTTGGGGCTGGGCTATGGGGCGGCGAGCCCGGCGAGTTCTCAATACATTAGCAACTGCTTGTAGACATAGATGAACAGGCGGATAATCAGGCCACGCGCGTACGAGGAGCTTTGAAGGAGTTCCAGCCATGCGACCGATCCTGCTGATCGTCGCCGCCCTTGCCGCGTTCTTCATCTGGGATGGCGTGGCGAACAAAGGCGCCTATCGAATTGCGCTGATGAAAACATAGACCAGTCCGAGCACTTCCCAGGTCTAGTGCGGGTTGGTTGAACCAATGATTTGAAAGCATTGTCGCTCCGGACGGAAGTCGGACATCCAAACGCATTGGTCCCAGTACTGAAACATTAAGCCCGTTCCGACATTTGGTAGAGCCGGCGGAATCCTTCAGTCGTCGGCGGAGAGAGGTCAGGTACCCGCCATACACTCCCCCGGGTGGCGGGTACCTGTTTGGGTTTTCAGCCGTCAAGCCGCCTTCGCGGTGCTGCTTCGCACGTGGCGGGTATTGACCAACAAGTTCAGTGGACCAGAAAGCCCGTCGCGCAATGGCGCAAGCGCGACGGGCTTCTGTTGCTTACGGAGTAGAGCGGCCGCACCCTGAATGGGAGAAAACGAGTGTGGTCGCATGTTACCAACCCGACCGCACCGTTCGGGTTCCATCAGCCTGCTCGAATATTAGCGCCAGCTTGAAGCCGTAATATTGGCTGCACTGATCCGGCTCGGCTTTATCCTTATGAATGCGTTCCGGCTATCCAATCAGGGGATATGCTCATTGGTCAGCCGGCGCCGTGTTGCGATTCCGAGCCCCCGCCGGTCAGGCCCGGCTCAATTCTGGCCTTTTTCGGCCAGAGAGCCGGGCCGCTCCGGACACCGGCGCGGTGTACGCCTTTTGGAGAACTACTTTCTTTGCAGACAGCAATTAAAGTATCTTGCAGGAAAGGAGTGCTAAAATGCCGAATGAGAGCAAAAGGCTTATTGAAAAGAATTCCGAAAAGCTTGTTTCAGAGGCCAACGCGCGCCGCGATTTTCTCAAGCAGGCTGGACGCTTTGCTGCGGTGACGCCTCCGGCCATTACATTGCTGCTCGGCACAAGCTTGAACTCCAAGGCGATTGCCAAATCGGGAGGAACACGTCCGGGCAATGGATGGGGTGACAAGAACCACGGTCACGTCGGTCCCAAGCCAAAGTTTCTTAGATCCGGCAACGGAAGGTCGCGGGGGGACAGCTATGGCGGCGGAGCCCATGGGGGCTCGAGGTCCGGCGATCCCAACTAGTGCCGTCGAGGAACGACCTCTTTCCGCTCTACTGAGGTTAGACAGGCCGGCGCATTGGTCGTTATGCTAGAAACAACTTGCCCGATGCATCATTTGGTAGGACCGGCGAGGAAATGCGTCACCTTCTTCGTCGGCAGCAGTGAAATAGATGCCCGCCATTCCTGGAATGACGGGCATCTGTTGCGTCTCTCGGCTAGAGCGCTCTCCCAGTGCTGCATCGCCTGAGGATCATTTCACACAAGCTCTTCCGAACGCGCTCATTTTGCTCAGAACCCGTCTACGCGAACTTCGGCCTTAGTGGACTTGTTCCAGCCGAGGGCACCAGGCTCGCTTTAGCGAACCTTCTCGAGTTCTTCCAACAGCTGGTCAGCGTCAGTTACACCGCGTCCAAAAAGGCTCATGACTTTGACCGCGACGTTTTCGCGCTCGTCCTTGCGTTCGATTTTGTGACTGGAGCAGTAGTCACTCACCGCCTTGGCCAGAATGTTGACCTCTGCAGGTTCAACTATACCGCATCCCGCACTTTTGGGCGGGACAGCATTGCGATCGCTTCCACGCATCGTTTACCTCACCCCGATACGCCACAACGGGGAAAGGATACACCCAAAAAAAGTCAGCTACGAGTCAATTGGATCGGACTGAGGTCCCGGGCAAATAGCCGATTGCCTCCATGCTGCGCTACCGAGCAACGGCCGCCCACCGAACTTTTGTCCGGCGTCACTGCGCGGTCTGTGAATTTCGTCTCGGCAGGAGCCCTATCGGCTTGGTTCGCGCATGACATTATAGAGCAGCAGGCCGGCCAGTAACGACACGACTGCGCTTAGCATATCATCGCCGGTCAGCCCTGATGAATATGCGAAAGTTGATGCCAGCTCGGCCATCGTTCGACCCAAGGAGTGCGGGATTGCCCGAGGAGAACTTTTAGATGCCGCTAAAGTTCCTTGTGAGCGCTGGCGGGCTGTCTCCTGATGCCGCGAAGGTGTTTCGGGCTCGTATCGGGGCCAGTGTGAACGCCGTCAGAGACGGCACATTCATCTTCGGCCGGAAATCCCATTCCCAAGCGGAGGAACGCTAGACCCGTTGCCGTGACCCGCCAAGGTTAGACAACGGGCCTAGCTATCGGTTCGCTTCTCAAGTCGGTGACACTGTCGCCGCAAACCGAACCCAACTCCAAAGCCCAGGGCAACGCCCGCCCAGTCATCTACGCAGTTCATTAGCAGGTCCGCAGTAACAAATGTTAATGGTACACTGCTGGCTTGGCGAGAAAGGCGCCGCTGGAGGAAAGACTGACGCAAGCGACCTTGGCCCGTCGCAGCGCCCAAGGGATCCGCGCAACGGGCCAAGTAACCCGGCCTTCGGCTTTGTTGAGGCCGGTCCTCCCATCCTCCGCCGTGGCGGGCGGAGTGACGTTAATCCTGCACGAGCGAGCAGTCCGTTTTCGATAACTTTTGTTAGTCCCGCCTAAAATTGCCACTTGCCGCGCCTGGAACATTCCTGCGCGGCCGCTGTTATTCCCTGCCGGAGGAACAAGCGATGGCAGACGACAAGAGCAAGCGTGGTGGCAGTGACCGCAACCGGGTATCAGCGGACGATGACTACGAAGTCCGGCATTTCGCCAACAAGGTCGGGCTGACGGCGCAACAGGTTCGCGATCTCATCAAACAGCACGGCAACGACCGGAAGACCTTGGAACGCGAGGCCGAAAAGCTTCGCGGATGACCAAGAGCTCCAACGCAGCGGCGATCGCCGGGATCCACGCCAAAATCATGAGCAGCGCAGCACGAGCCGCTTGAACTGGACGCTGAATAGCCGGTCAATCATCGTCATCGCTTGTTACGCGACGATATCGGAAGCGATTGCGGATGTGCGCGTTGAAAAAGCGGCCCTTGGCAAAGGCTGATCGGAATGCCGCGAACGTCTCCGGCGGCACCCCCTCGAACTCGTAGCGTTTCCCGCTGGTCACAAACCATACGGAAAGAGTCCCTTTGGCCGGATCGTATTTTGTTTTCTTGATCGAGGTGGACGGCATGGCGCGGCACCCGGTGGTCTGGCATAGAGCGAACGATCCGGCCGGCCTTTTGTTTCCGAAGCTAGTGAGTGAGAGCCAAGTCTCGCAGCCGACGCCGCCGTCCCAGATGCGGACGGGCAGCGGCAGCGCGAGCGCCGCATTCCATGGCATCGAAAAAGCCCGCAGACCGGAGCCTGCGGGCTGAGTATTCTGGAGGTTGGTACCTGAGTGCGCAAACCTGGCAACGTGCGCAGCAGGCATCCAATCAACAAAATCCGACAGCGACCGTTCCCTAAAATTCTGGACCTCGGCCACCGGTCCCAGCGAATGCGGGACAAATGTCGTACGGGCCAACTCAAAGGTCGGGGGCAGGAAACATCTTGCGAGAAATTTCATTGGGTCGCGACTGGCGAGGATGAGCCCCTGCCACCCTCGAGGTCATCTCAACAGACGGAGAGTTCGCAAAGGTTGCCAGGCAGGCCGAGCGGCTGGGCGATAGCAGGTAATGGCAAATCAGTCTGTTCATCGGCCCCCGCACTGTTCGAGGCTCTTATCCTCGGTCTGGCACTAAGATTGGAACCACGGAGGCAATTATGATCGAAATTTCCAACGCCTTGGCCACCAAGTTGACGGGTCTCCAAGAAAGGCTGCGGGCGGCCAACGTGAGCATGGATGACATGCAGGCATTTCAAAGGGTCGCCGACCATATGGACAATGGTCGCGGCGGCATCGACGCCGACGATCTGATCGCGCTCTCCTTTGTCATGTCGGATGACGCTGAGCGATCGCAGATGGAAACAGCGCCGGCGATCGAGCCTGCAGCCCATAGGCAGCATCGGTCCGTCGGCCGATCCCGCGGCGCGAAAGGGACGGGCTACATCGTTCCGCGCAAGGCGGGCTGAACGCGCCCCTATCCGGGTTAATTGCAGGCTGCCTTGGCTTTCAATCGGACTTGCCCGAGTCCTCAAGTCCGACGATTGCAGCCAGTATGGCATCGTAAGCGCTCCCGATCTCCTCTTCAATCTCATGCTCGGAAACACCTGCGGCCTTCGCATCTGCAAAGAGCTTGGTCGTCAATTCCGCGACGGAAATGATGTCAGCGCCGACGCTGCCGCGCATCACGTTGTTGGTAATCCATTCGCCAAAGAATTCGGCCCCGCGTTCGCTCATAGGCGATGCCGCGCCTTCAGAAAATGAGCCTCTCGAAGCAGGGAATTCCAATCGGTCCCGATCAACTCGATCAGTTCGCGGGCTTGCTCTTCGGAAATGTCTGCCTCCCTGGTCAATCGGCCGGCCAGGATCTCAACGGCACCGTCATGCGAGTCGCCTTTGTCGGTGTGCTCGTTCATCGAAACCTCCTAGCCTTGAAAACTGCCGAAAGGCCGACAGGTTCAGGCTTGTGCCGAAAATCTGAATTCCTTCGGACTCTTCCCAGCGTCTGCGACTGCCTTGCCGGCCGTTTGGCCAACCAGATTATCTGGGCGGCCCGTCAGGCCGGATTACCAAGACGGCCGGCGGATCGAGAACCGCCTTTTTCATCAAGACCTTCATATAGGCGGCCGCGGTCAATAGCCCCCAATGATCGGCAGGATCTCGCCGGTGATATAGCTGGAGCATTGCGGCGAAGCGAGAAATACATAGGCAGGCGCGATCTCTTCCGGCTGGGCTGGCCGTTTCATCGGGGTCTTTGCGCCAAACTGCGAGACCTTCTCCGCTTCCTTCTCCGACGGGTTCAGCGGCGTCCAAACCGGCCCCGGCGCCACGGCATTGACGCGAATGCCCTTGCTGATCAGGTTACCAGAGAGCGCCCGGGTGAAGGCGTGAATGCCGCCCTTGGTCATCGAATAATCGATGAGTTCCTTCGAGCCTTCGATGCCGGTGACCGACCCGGTGTTGATGATGGCCGAACCCGGCTTCATATGCGGAACGGCTTCCTGGGCCATGTGGAAGTAGCCGTAGAGATTTGTCTTCAGCGTGGTGTCGAAGTGTTGCTCGGTGAGGTCGGCGAAATCGGTCGAATGCACCTGGAAGGCAGCGTTGTTGACGAGCACGTCGAGCCTGCCGAAGGCCTTCAGCGTCCGCTCCACCGCCTTGTGGCAGAAGGTCCGCCTGGCCACGTCGCCGCGCATGATGATGCAGCGCCTGCCTTCGGCCTCGACTGCCTGCTTTGTCGCCTTCGCGTCGCGATCCTCGCTGAGATAGGCGATGGCGATATCCGCCCCTTCCCGGGCGAACAACACGGCAACTGCGCGGCCGATGCCGGAATCGCCGCCGGTGATCAGCGCCACCTTGCCTCCCAATTTGTTCGACCCCTGCCAGAACGGCGCGTCGTAGAGCGGCGCGGGCTCGATCGCCCATTCCTCGCCGGGTTTCGGATGATGCTGCTTCGGGAAAGGCGGCACTGGGTATTCCCGTGCGCCGGCCTGCATGGCGCCTTGTGATTTGGATTTGCCATTCGACTTGGCGCGATCGGTCGCGTCGACCTTGCGTTGCACGCTCCGCTGCTTGCTGGCCGCCTGCTCGGAGGTGGATTTGGTACGCGGGGCCGATTTCATCGGTGTGGCGGAGTCGGTCATCCTGGCGGATTTCGTCGGCATCGGTGTCTCCTTCGCTTTCGAGGGACAACGCACGCGAACAGAAAAGGTTGGCCTCGCTCCGAAGCTGCCGGCTCTCAATCCGGACATCGGTCGCGACATCCGTCGGGACCTCAACCACGGCCGCCACCACCTCCGGCGCTGCTCACCCGGACGGCGATCAGTAAGGAGCACGTTTTTTGACCGCCACGGGCCGGCTGAATGCAACTACCCGGCAGCAGCTTCGTTTTATGCGATCTCAAACAGGCGGTAGCACCATGAAATCCTTTCGGACCGGTAATCCCTTGGCGGCGGCGCCGACCGCGGACCTCTTCGTCGAGCCCGCCCGGCCTGTGTGCGAATGGCTAGGACGGTGAAAGAGCCTTGAGCAGATTCCTGCCCCTCACCATCCACTTCGTCAACGGCGGCACGATGATGGTGTCGTCGATCGCTGACGCCAAGAAGGCGCTTGGCCGGAAATGGAAGAGCAAGGACTCACCAGCCTATCGCAAGGCGGTTCGGCTGGTGGAAGACGCGACCAACGGGATTTGCCGGCCGGCAATCGCCTTTGCCGCCTTCAAGAAGGCGGCCGCCGAGCAGGGTCTGCTGGAGCATGCGGGTCCCAGTGCAGCGCTCAGCATGCTCGACCAACTTTCGTCCCGCAACGGCAAGGGCACGCCGAAGTAACGCTCGCGCACCTCGGCTCGTCGTCCCGGCTTCAAAAAATATTTCGCGGGAACATCGGTCGATCCCACCGGTTTTGTTTGGTCAAGAAAGTCGAACGAAGGAGACGTCGATGGCAAAGAAAAGTTCGTCCGGCGCGGCGAACGGCTTGGAAAGCCTGTTCGTGGATGGCCTGAAAGACCTTTATTATGCAGAGAAAAAGATCCTGAAGACGCTGCCTAAGATGGCCAAGGCGGCGCAGTCACAGGAAGTGGGCGCGGCCTTCGAAAAGCATCGCACCGAGACTGAAGCTCAGGTCGACCGGCTCGAGCAGGTTTTCGAAATGCTGGGCAAGCCGGCGCGCGGCAAGACGTGTCCCGCGATCGATGGCATCATTGAAGAGGGTTCGGAGATCCTCGAGGAATACAAGGACGAGCCGGCGCTCGACGCGGGCCTTGTGGCTGCCGCCCAGGCGGTCGAGCATTATGAAATAGCGCGCTACGGCACGCTGATTGCCTGGGCGGAGCAACTGGGCCTGAAAGACGCCCTCCCCTTGCTGCGCGACACCCTCAAGGAAGAATCCGCTACCGACGAGACACTTAGCAAGCTCGGCGAAAGCGGTGCGAACAAGCGGGCCATGCAGGCGGCCGCGTAAGGCGCCCGATAAACGCTTATTCGCATGCCAAAAGTCGACTTGGCGACGCGGCCCCGGTCTCTTTGACCGGGGCCGCGATTACGGGCCCGCCTCCTCGCGAAACGCTGCAAGTTTTTTCAGCGGAGCGGTCGCCTTCTTGGCGTCGCGCCCGCCTTCAGTTGATTTCTTGCCGGTGCCCAGCGCCAAGGACAGGATAAACGGCTGCATTTCGGTGCAGTTCATCCGGCACACTATCCTCAGGCTGGCTTGGCGGGAAATTTCGTCAGGGTGAAAGTCCGGAGTTCAACATTGGAAAAAGCATTCAATCGGCTCGCGGAGAATGTCGCCCATGCCGCGGGTCGTGCATGGGCCTTCGTCTTGTGCGTGGTTTCGGTGGTCCTCTGGGCCATTGCCGGCCCGGCCTTTCATTATTCCGAGACTTGGCAGCTGATCATCAACACCGCGACGACGATCGTTACTTTCCTGATGGTTTTCCTGATTCAAAATACCCAGAATCGCGACGGCGTGGCCATTCAGGCGAAGCTCGATGAGCTCATTCGCTCAGGCCGCGCAAAAAACGACTTCATCGGCATCGAGCATCTCACGGAAGCGGAGGCCCAAGAATTCATAACCAGGTGTGCCCAAACCAAGACCGCCAGCAAGGGGACGATCGCATCTCACGTCGAAAGCCGCCCTGCCTAAAACATATCCATCGAAAGTCGAAACCGGCTTCGGGACCAAGACGTGCGTGACAGGCTTTAGTCGCCACGATGCTTGTTGTGGCCGCTTTCCTGATTCTTGCCGCGAAGGATGTTGCGATCATCGGGGTCGACGAGGTCGGGCGTGTCGCTCCTGAGGTCCGAACCTTTCCGCCGCGCTTCGCGCTCCGCGGCCGGCTGCTTCAGCTCCGCCTTGGCGTCGAATTCCTTGGGCGCGTTCTTCGTGTTCTCACGTTCTTCCAGGATGCGCACTTGCTGGTCATGGGTTCTGCGTCCGCTCATCGGTTCCTCCTGTTCTTTCGTCGGTAACGGCAGTTGGACTCGATCGTTCCGAACATGCGCAAGAGCAACCCGTCTGATCCTCGTTGTAACCGCTCAGACGAAAGACGCGGCAACGCAAGCCCCGCTAGAGGAACATTGGCAGACGGCGGCCGTTCTCAGCTCGAAGGAGGCGGCTCATGAGTGCAACCAAGGAGTTCTTTCGAAGCTGGCTCGAGGAGAACGTCGGGAACTTGCCTGCCGACACACAAGTCAGCGTTCCGGTGCTTGTGCGACAGTTCGAGCAGGACGCCGACGCCGCGGGCTACGGGCACGAGGTTCGCGAGGAGGAAATCGGCAATATCGAAGATGCAATCGAACGGGCGCTCGACATGACGGCCGAGCAGGAGGACCCGACAGAATCAAATCATCGGAAAGAGACCTCGCTTGCCCCGGTCATTGAAGCTCTCGAGGAGTCGGAACCGGCACAGGCGGAAGACCATGAGGATCGGGACTGACCAACTGCCGCACGGGATAGCCGGAACAAAGAAACAGCTCGCCTGTTGGGCTGCTTGTGAACAGATCGGCACGTGATCCGCCGACGTGGCAGGCCAGATAGGTAAGTAAGCCAATGACGAAGCATTCTGCAAAGGACGATCCGTCCAAACTGGGATCGGACAGTGACCGGGCGAGCGAGCAAGGCACAAAGCGAACAGATAAGCGTCTGCCGCAGGAAGATCCTGTCGAGGGCGCGCGTGACACGGTGGAACGCGAGCTTGAACGGCAAGATCGACCGGTCGACGCTGAGGGAAGAGAGCGCGAACGCAGGGCTCTCCAGGAACAGGTCGATGAGGAGACGAAGCTGCCTCAGAAGGGCTCGGCCTGAAAGCTCCTTCTTTGGAAGCCAGCGCCTGGGTACATCCGCCGCTTCTCTCAACAGCGGCTTGTGCCATGGCTCCGTAGCAGCACGGGATCATGCCTGACATCGCCACGTTCAACGACGTGGTCCTCCTCCTTGCCGCGGCAGCGGCCGGGCTTGCCCTCTACAATGGCCTGCGAGCGCGGCGGGCGTTACGCGGCCGACGTTTTGGACGCTTCGTCGAAGTCGACGGAGCGCGGCTGCACCTGATCGAGGATGGCCAGGGCATGCCGCTGTTGTTGCTGCATGGCAACGGCTCTTCGGCCGAGGATTTCACGACAAGCGGCATCGTCGACAAAGCGGCCGCAGACTATCGTGTTCTGGCTTTCGACAGACCAGGCTTCGGCAGGAGCTCGCGCCCGATCGGCAGGATCTGGTCGGCCGCCGCGCAGGCCGATCTGATCGATGCCGCGGCCGCGAAACTCGGAATTGGACGCTATATTGTTGTTGGCCACTCTTGGGGTGCCGCGGTTGCGCTCGAGATGGCGCGACGGCGCCCTGGGCGCGTTGCCGGGGTCGTGCTTGTCTCCGGCTACCACTATCCATCGCCAAGGTTCGAACTCGCCTTGTCGGGGTTGCCGACCTTGCCTTTGATCGGAACGGCCTTCCGCCACACCTTGCTGCCGCCGCTGGTCAGGCTTGGCTGGGCTTGGTCAATGCGAAAGATATTTGCCCCGGCGGCGATCTCGGCGGCATTCACCGCAACGACGAGGGAGTTGGCGAGCCGCCCCTCGCAACTGCGGTCGATCGCGGCGGAGTCCTTCCTGATGTGGATCGCAGCGGCGTTTGTGACGCCTCGGCACAACGACATTTTCGTTCCTGTTGGGATAATCGCCGGCGCCGGCGATCAGCTTTTCGACGCGCCGGCCGAGGCGTTTCGGCTGCACGCGGATCTCGCAAACTCGGTAGTCGATATCGTCCCCGATGCCGGGCATATGGTGCACCTGACAGCCCCGCAGGCGGTGCTCGCCATGATCGACAAGATCGCTGCCCTTTCGACCACCGAGGACGCGCAGCGGAGCGACCGATAAGCAGCAGTGCCGTGCAACCGGCCTACGGCGGGGAACCTTCCGATCCACGCCGCTTTATCTCCATGTTCGAAGCAGCAGCAGTGAGAGGAAGCATTGCGCAGCATTGCTCGGCGAAAACTGCCTTTACTGCAGGTGCTTGCACTGACACTTGCTTCCTGCTCCTCGTCTGAAACCGTCGAACAGCAATCGAAGCGTGCCGCCTCGACCGCGCAGGCGGCGGTGCTGGTCACCGATGCCTGGCTCTCCGGCGCCGCGCCGTCCCACTACGCGTCCTCTGCCCTACAATCCTTCGCCGAGACACTCGCCGATGCCGGCCGGCAAGTGGAATCGGCCTCGCCGTCCGATCCTGCGACGCGAGACACGCTGAAGGCGGCGATCAGCCGGCTGTCCACCGCGGCAAGCGGGGCCGACAGCGCGGTCGAGGCCGGACAGCAGGCGCAGGCCAGCCGGGCACGCAACGAGCTTCGCGCCGCGCAGGCGGATCTCGCCACGGCCTATCGCGGCTATTTCGCGCCGCAACGATGAAGAAGCTGCTGGAAATTTCGCTTGGCGTCGTGACCAGCGTTGGTGGCTTCCTGGAGGTCGGTTCGATGGCGACAGCGGCGCAGGCAGGCGCCCTGTTCGGCTTCCAACTCATCTGGGCGATCGTGCTCGGCACCATCTGCATCATCTTCCTGGTCGAGATGGCCGGTCGCTTCGCCGCCGTGAGCCATCACACCATCGCCGACGGCATCCGCGAACGCTTCGGCTTCAATGCTTTCCTTTGGCCGCTGCTTGCAGTCCTGCTGGTCAATTTCCTGGTCCTCTCGGCAGAAATAGGCGGGGTTGCCATTGCTGCCGAGCTTGCCACCGGGATCGGCTTTCAATGGTGGGCATTGCCAGCGGCTTTCCTCGCATGGCTGCTGCTGTGGAAAGGCACGTTCGGCCTCATCGAGAAAGGCGTGTCGATGCTTGGCCTGATCACGCTCTGCTTCGTCGTCGCATCGGTGATGCTAAAGCCCGAATGGAAACAGGTGGCTGCCGGTGCCGTGCCCAGCCTGCCGCAACACGATACGGCGAACTACTGGTTCATGGCCGTCAGCATCCTCGGCGCTTCCATCTCGCCCTACCTTTTCATGTTCTATTCCTCGGGCGCGGTCGAGGATCAATGGGACAAGAGCTATCTCGGCACCAACCGGGCGATTGCCGGTCTCGGCATGAGCTTCGGAGGAACGATCTCCGTGGCCGTGCTGATCGTGGCCGCGCTTGTGCTTGGCGCCCACGGCGTGAACCAGGTGGACGACTACAACCAGCTCCCGCTGATGCTGATCTCGGTGTTCGGCTTCTGGGGCTTCGTCCTTTTCGTCGCATCGCTCGGCATCGCCTGTTTCGGAGCCGCTCTGGAAGTGGCGCTGCAGCAGGCCTATCTCGTCGCGCAAGGGTTCGGCTGGACCTGGGGCGAGGATCTCAAGCCGCGCGACGATCCCGGCTTCAGCCTCGTCTACACGCTCACGCTTTTTCTTGCAGCCGTTCCGATAGCGCTTGGTCTCGACCCGCTGAGGCTCACCATCTTCTCAATGGCGTTGACCGCCGCCAGTCTGCCGCTGACGGTCGTGCCGTTCCTCTTCCTGCTGAATGACGAGCGCTATGTCGGCCAGCACCGCAACGGCGTCATCTCTAATGCCGCCGTGATCTTCGTCATCGCGCTCGGCTTCGTGCTGGCGGTGGTGACTATTCCCCTGCAGATATTCGGAGGCACCTGATGCAGCTGCTGCGCGATATCCTGGACAAGCAGGTCGTCGACCGCGAGCAAGTGAAGATCGGCAAGGTGGATGGACTGGTCGCCGAGCTGAGGCAGGGCAAGCCGCCGAGGGTCGTTGCGGTCGAGCTTGGCGTGATAGCGCTGGCCCGACGGCTTGGCGCTCGGCCTGGGCGATTAACGGCGCGGCTGGCCGCAAGGCTGAGCGGGAAGCAGCAGGCACGGCCGCATCGCATCGCCTGGACCAAGGTGCGCGACATCGGCGTCGACATCGAATTCGATATCGACGTGCGCATGACCAAGATCTTGGCCTGGCAGAGCTGGCTGCGCGATCGCATCGTCGGCCGAATCCCGGGAGCCTGAGGATGCCAAATGTGAATCTCGAGCATCTGGCTGGCCGGCGCGTTCTCACGCAGGGCGGCAGGAGCATCGGCCATATCGAGGAGGTCATCGCCGAGCAGGACGGCGACGACCTCGTTGTCACCGAATTTCATGTCGGCATCTTCGCAGCTTTTGAACGCCTGTCGGCCTCGGCCATCGGCACCGCATTGCTCGACTTTTTCGCGCTGCGGCGCCGCGAGGGCCTCTACCGCATACCTTGGGACAAGCTCGATATCTCCGATCCGGCGCAGCCGCGGCTGCTCTGTTCGGATGACGAGCTTGCCGGCTTCGGAGGCGCCGATCGGGGTAAGTAGCTACTTACAAAAAATCCTGGTCACGGAAGGGAACATCGCGGCGGGCGCGAAGTTGGAACAGGCAAGGAGGAGCCTGCGCCATGAACAGTGTCATCTATCTTATCGGTCTCATCGTGGTTGTGCTCGCGATACTCTCCTTTCTCGGCTTTCATTAGGAGGCGTCATGCAGCGCGAAAATAATCAGGGCCGCGAGCCGGCCGACTTCGCCAAGGCGAAGAACGAAGTTTCCGATCGAGTTAAGAAAGAAACCCAAAGCGCCGGCGAAGCGCTCCACGATGCCCGCGACGAGGTTGCTCGCAGGGCAGTCGACTATGCGTCGGAAGCACAGGAGGCCCTGTCGGAAAGGGCCGAGGAAACGCAGCGCGACATCGGATCGAGCCTGGCGGCATTCGGCGGCGCTCTGCGTGCCGCAAGCGACCATCTGGCCAACAGCGACCAGAGCTCGGCGTCGAATTTCATGCGGGATGCGGCAGGCGGACTGGAAAGGCTGTCCTCCTCGTTGAAGGAGAAGCCCTTCGGCGAGGTGCTTGAGGAAATTCAGAACTTCGGCCGCCAAAATCCCGGCACTCTGATCGCTGGTTCGGTGCTGGCAGGACTGGCGCTCGGACGGTTCATAAAGGCTTCTCCCCCGGAAACACGCCGCGCGGGGCAGAGCGCAGCGACGCCACGGAAGACTGGGAAGACTGGTAGGGAAACGAGCAGGCAGACTGGTGCGCAGGCGAGCGAGCCATGGGATGACGCGACGACCAATTGGGGCGTCGACGGCGGCGCTCCCAGGAATGCAGCGGAGCTAAAGAAATGAACACTCAAGACAATCAAAGCCTCGGCACTCTGGTCGCCGACCTGGCACAGCAGGTGAGCACGCTGGTGCAAACGGAGGCCAGACTCCTGCGGGCGGAGCTATCCGAGAGCGTGACTAAAGCGGAGGCCGGCGCCGTCGGGGTTCTGGGCGGCGCGGTATGTCTTCTCGCCGCGCTGATAGTGCTGCTGCAAGCGCTCGTCATTGCCCTGACCCGCCTCGGCCTGGGCGCCGGCTGGTCCGCCTTGCTCGTCGGAGTGGTCGTTGCCGTGCTGGGTGTCATCCTCCTGCGGACCGGCATGGCGAGCATGTCGCCCTCCGAGCTCGCGCCGGACCGTACGCAGGAGCAACTGAAGCGTGACGCGAACTTAATCAAGGAACAAGCGAGATGAGCGACAAATCCGCAGCCGAACTCGAACGCGAAGCCGAGGCCACGCGAGCAAGGGTGGTAGCGACCGCCGAGTCCATTCGAGGCAAGATGACGCCCGGCCAGCTCTTCGATGAGTTCACCGGTATTTTCAACGGCGGTGCAGGCTCCGACATGCTCCACAACCTGAAGGCTCAGGTGCGAGACAATCCTCTGCCACTGACTGTAATCGGCGCCGGTCTGGCCTGGCTGATGCTGGGCAGCGGCGCTTCCGCCGCAACCGCCACGACCGGCTACGCGACCCGTCGCGGTTCCGACCGCCATGACGGCACATCTACGGCTGGAACCGGAACCATGACTTCGGACACCTATGCCTCTGTCGGCGACATGGCCAGCGGTGCGGCCGGCACTGTCTCGGGAATGGCCAGCAGTGCGGCCGGCACCATGTCTGACATGGCCAGCAGCGCAGCCGGCAGCGTATCTGGCATGGCAAGCGGCGCGGCGGAGACGCTGACGAACTCGGCGACAGCCACGGCCGACATGGCGACGAGGGCCACTCGTTCCGCGCAGCAGTTGATGGAGGATCAGCCTCTGGCAGTTGCTGCTGTCGGTCTCGCGATCGGAGCAGCGATCGGCGCGATGCTGCCCCACACGCAACTCGAAGACGAGCGGCTCGGCGGCTATCGCGAACAGCTTCGCGAGAGGGCCGAGGACGCGCTCGAGAAGGGCGTCGACCAAGTGAAGCAGGTTGCAGCCGAAGCCTACCAGGCGGCCAGCGACGAAGCAGGACGGCAGGCGTCGAGCGAAGGTACGCTCGCTGACAAGGTCAGCGATGTCGTCAAGTCCGCCGCCGACAAAGCCGATGAGGCGGTGCACCGGAGGCTGTCCGATACCGAACCGTCGACAACGAACAAGTCCTGATCAGAACAGACCGGATCGGTTTGCAATCGCGTTCGAGGACCATTTCGGGTCGGGCAAGTCTGGTGAACCATTCGAGCCCGACCCGTTGGATGGCTGTGGGTAGAAGCCGCGCCACAGGCTCGGGCGCGCTATCGCGGCTCTCTCGCCGGAGCGAGCCTTTTTAGCTTTGTGGGGATGGCTCCAAACTTCCCCTGCAGACAGCGTAAATCCTCGCCAAGATTCCTGCAGCATCGCCACCAACGCACACCGACTGGACTGGACGCTGATCCCATTCGTTCGGTGAGTAACTGGCGGCGCCCAGTCTCTGCACGGTCATACCTGCCGCCGGGCCGTCCTCCAGCACGATGATCGAACCGGATCGGGTGGCGAATAAGTGCGGGTCGGTCAGGTAGACCGCGGCGCTGCAGTCGTGCACAAGCATACCCGCTTCGCCCCATTGCAGGTAGAAGTCGATGTAGCCTTGCGACAGTGCGGCTACCATTTGCATGGCGGCATCGGCACCTTCCGAGGCCGCGGCGAGATCCTGTCGCGTCATCACCGTTCGATTTGTGAGATTGAGCGGAACCGCGGTCACTTTCCACGAGGCTGCAAACACTCGATCGGCTGCCTTCGGATCTGCGTAGATATTGGCCTCGGCAACGGGCGACACATTGCCAGGGACTTCGAACGCGCCACCCATGACGACGACGTCCTGCACCAGATCTGCTATCGCCGGATCGGCCTCCAGTGCCCGCGCCAAGTTGGTCAGGCCTCCGACAGCAAGCAACCGCACCTGACGCGGATTCTGCCGGACGGTATCGACGATGAATCGCGCGGCAGTGTCCTTCTCCTCCCGCGCGTCCTGGGCAATAGGATAATCCCCCAGCCCGTTCGCGCCATGAACATGGACAGGATAGGGGTGCGGCGCGCCGGACCAGTTTAGCGGAACGGGAGCACCGGCGTGAACGGGCGCTTTGATTCCCCAAGCCTCGGCGAGGAACCTGGCATTGCGCGTTGTAACCGATATCGATGCGTTGCCGAAGACGGTCGTGATGCCGAGCAGTTCGATGTTCGGATGACGGTGCAGGTAAAGCAGCGCAAGGGCATCGTCTACGCCAGGATCGGTATCGAAAAGAATTCTCTGCTTTGTCATGTCTCTATGGTCACGCTCTTTCCCACACTGCCGCCAACTATCTTTGCCAGCCTTCGAGACGCGCGGCTGACAGAATCGTGGCTCCAAGTGTCACCACCGAAGAGTATCGTGAATATGTCGCCGGGTGACGCGCTTGGCGCGTTTCTCGTCGGCGCGCCGGTCTCTCGCCGCCCGGTGGGGACCGCGAGGCCGACATCGCTGTCCTCAAAGGGCGCTGCGGTCCGCCCAAACGATGACACGGCGCTCCCTACCTCAGCGGAGGAGCCCGTTGCGCTCGAAGTCTTCCCAGCCGCGCAGGTTGGAGTGGACTGCCTCGCTTTGGCTGTCGTCGGTTGCGGCCGCGCCGCGGCTCTTTTGCGAGCGCTTGAGCGCCGCCTTTGCAGCGGCTCGGCGTCGGTTCTCGGCGGCTCTCGCAGCGTCTTCCTCGCGCCAGACAGCAACTAGGTCACGGTCGAGCACATCCTCGATCAGGCGCGGATCAAAAACGTGGAAGGTGATTTTCCTCGCGCGCCCACGCAGTTTCACCGTCCGCGTCCCGGCGCTCTGCAAGCGGCCGGCCTTGAGCCAGCGATGACGCTCGCCCGCCGAGATCGTCAGAATGTCCTCGACCTCGCGAGGCATGACGGGCAGGTCTTCGATGTCCTGCATGGCTTTGGACACGATCGCCGATGCGGCCTCAACATTGGCATGGGAGCCCTCCGGCAGACGCAAGGTAAGAACCCGGGGCTCGCTGTGGAGCAGGCTTCTCAAGTTCGTCGGAAGGCGAGCGCGCATTTCAAGAAAAATGCCCCTCGCCCGCACCGACGATCCAAGCGTCGCCGCCGGTGATAGCGGCCACTCTGCAACCAGCCGTGCAGTCGAATCGATTTTTCTGCTCGCGGGCATCCCCTTAAGTAGGAGTCCTGCCCTGCGAACTCAACGCGAAGCGAGCCTGCACCGGTCTGCAGCAACCGCTGTTGCATCGGGCAGGATCGCCGGACAAGACGCTCGTTCGGGACTCTGGACAGCGGTGAAATGGAGCGAATTGCCAAATAGCGAGTTAGGCTGCCTAGACGGGAGAGACAACAATGAATCCCAAAGCCGCTCCAGAGGACCAGGGCTACGCCACTCCGACCACGCCGGCAGCGGAAGGGCTCGCCCCTGCCCTGGCGCGGAACATCGAGGCACTGGTCGAGAGGCGGAAGCGCGATGCCAAGGCAGCATCGCTGGAGCAGCGCGCGGCGGCGGCAATCAGCAGGTTTGCCGGCAGCATGATGTTCGTCTACATCCACCTCGTCTTCTTTGGCGCCTGGATCGGCCTAAATTTCGGGATCGTGACCTTTATCAAACCCTGGGATCCTTCTCTGGTTATTCTGGCCATGTTCGCCTCGGTCGAGGCGATCTTTCTCTCAACGTTCGTACTGATCAACCAGAACCGCATGGCCGCCCAGGATGATGCGCGGGCAGACCTCGATCTGCAGGTGAGCCTGCTCAACGAGCATGAGACGACCAAGCTCATCAAACTGGTCGAGGAGATCGCGAAGCGCCTGGATGTTCCGACGGAAGCAGACAATGAGTTGAAGGAGCTGAAGCGCGACGTGGCGCCTGAAGCGGTCTTGGACAAGATTAAGGAGGCAACGGGTCAAGCGACGGTCGACTGACCGATCCGTATCCACCGGACGCCAGCAGAAGCTGCTGATCTTGAGGCCTATCACGCACTCCATGCTCCCGCCGGGCGCCGCCATCATCCCGCCTGCGCAAATACTGGGAGACGCCCGAACGCCATTTGCCAGAGCTGGTTTATACCGCATGGGGAAGTCATGGCGGACGCGCTCGGACTGAGTGTGCCCCATCTCAATCGCGCAATTCAGCATTGCGTGTCGAACAGCTCATCACCAGCAACTCGCGCGTCCTACATCTGACTGACCTCGCGGGCCTGCAAGGACTCGCTCAGTACGAGCCGATGGCTCTTACCCCAATCCCAATTCTGAAGCATCAGATCGACGCCCCGAGCGCGTCATTGGGCGTGACTCACCAATGGATTTATTACAGCCGCACAGGCATACTATGGATCGGGCGCGCAGTGGTTGAAAATGATTGCGCCGCGTTATGTTATTTACAGGCTGCGCTGTCCCTGTCGCTATCGTTTGTGGCGTTGGCATCCGGCTGGAAACGACTGCGAAAAAGGAGGCAGCTCTGGTCCCACAAGAACGGGACATCCTTTGCGTCATTGATTTTGCGATTTGAGACCGGCGACGGGCCCATCATTTGCCCGCTTGCCGAACAGGGAGGAAAGCAATGGACGGAGAATCGCGTTCCCAATCAAGGCGAAAGTTTCTGAAGACGAGTGGACTTGTCGCTGGGCTAACGGCGACGGCGGTCACCGCGCCCTGGGTTCGAAGGGCCGGAGCCGCAGACGCAATCACCTGGAAAATCCAAACCTCGTGGCCGGCGGGTGTCGGACTTGAAACCTTCCAAAACTGGTGTGGCACCATCAAGGAAAAAACCGGAGGCCAACTCGAATTTCAGCCGTTCAAGGCAAAGGATATCGTTGGTGACTTCGAACTCCTCGACGGGGTGAAGAACGGCGTTCTGGAAGCGATGAACTCGTTTTCACTTTATTGGGCCGGCAAGCTTCCCGCTACGGCGTTCCTGTCCTCTTACACGTTGGGGCTACGCTATCCGCACGAATGGGATATCTTTTTCTATTCAAAAGGTGGTCTGCAGGCCGCGCGCGACCTTTATGCGAAACAAGGCCTTTACTACGTCAACCGCATTCATCACGGCCCGAACATCATCCACTCAAAGACACCGATCCGCTCAATCGAGGATTTTAGGGATCTGAAACTGCGCGTACCGGGCGGCATGATCGCCGAAACCTTCGCGAAAGCCGGTGCCAAGACTACGTTGCTGCCGGGCGGCGAGGTGTTCTCCGCGCTGGAAAAGGGCACGATCGATGCCGCCGACTACACCGGTCCGGCCGTAAACTGGGCTCTCGGTTTCCAGCAGGTGACCAAGTACATCTCCATGGGTCCAGCCGGTCTGATGTCCGTATACCAGCCCGTCGACCTGATGGACTTTGCCGTCAACATGAATGTCTGGAACCAACTCCCGGACAACCTCAAGAAGTTCGTGGAAGACGAGATCCAAGTCTATTCCAATGCCCATTTCGGCTCGATCCAGAAGGCCGACATGGAGGCTTGGCAAAAATTCCTGGATGCCGGCATTGAAATCAATCGGCTTGGACCGGAGGACCTCCAGAAGTTCCAGGAAATCGCGGTGCCCATATGGTTCGAGTGGGCCAACAAGGACAAGGACGCAGCGCGCATCTTTAAGTTGCAGCTCGAGGTCATGGAGAACCCGACAGTCGGTTACGTCACTCCGGACATGTACCAGGGGCTGACCATCAACCTGTGAACCCTCTTCTCGCCCGTCCTGAGCCGGACGGGCGCTCGCTCCTGCAGCAGGCGTTCGCCGATGCCTTCCCTAACATTTGTGCTGCCGCACTGGCTCTACTGGTTAACCCTCGCGGTCTTTCCGCTGGCCGCCGTTCATTTTGTCCATCGAGAACGGGCACAGCGTGATCCCGGCCGTCCAAACCTGTTTCTTGCCTATCTGTTCCTGGTCACAGCCGGCTTCCTCGGCATGCACCGCTTCTATCTGAAGAGCAGGTGGGGATTCTTTTTTATCCCGTTCTTCATCGCGGTACTTTGGACAAGCACCCAGGTGCGCGATGGACGCGAGGCAGTTTCACTCGCGCGATCCCAGAGCGAGCACGCCGAGAGACTGTTGCCGCGTGCCAAGGCAGAGACGGCAGCCAACAAGCAGGGGGCTGCCGATCGACTTGCAAAAGCTGAGGCTGAGGCCGCGGCGGCGCGCAACAATCTGACGGCGGCCGTTCACGGGCTCGAGTGGGACAGCAGCATCAGCCGGATTGCGGGACTTCTGCTCGGTCTCATTATTGTCGGCGACGCCCTTCTCATACCCGGTCTTGTGCGGCGCGCCCGCGCCCGTGAGACTGGGCGCGCCGCAACCCACCATGAGATCGTCGTCGATGTGCCCGCGACGCCCGTCAAACAGCCTCTTGCGCCATTTAGGCCGGTCGACTGGCTTGTAAGAGTGACAGGCGAGTTCGTCGCCTATTGGTCGGTCCTCGCGGTCATGGCGTACTATTACGAGGTGGTCGCCCGCTTCGTTTTCAACTCCCCGACCAACTGGGTGCACGAGAGCATGTTTCTGATGTTCGGTATGCAATACATGCTGGCTGGGGCCTATGCCTATCGCGATGAGACCCATGTCAGGGTCGACATCGTGTACAGCCACCTCTCCGAACGTGGCCGGGCGATCTGCGATATCATCACCTCGGCATTCTTTTTCCTGTTCGTGGGTACAATGCTCGTTGCCGGCTGGCGTTTTGCCAGCGACGCGATGGCGGTGGGCGAGAGTTCTTTCACCGAGTGGGGTATTCAATATTGGCCGGTGAAGCTGGCGATTCCTGTTGGCGCCGCGCTGCTGCTGCTTCAAGGCGTGTCTCGCCTGATGCGTGACATCGCGACCGCAACAAGAAGGCTCCGCTAAGCCATGGGTCTCGAGCTTCCAATCCTGTGGCTGAGCATCCTCATGTTCGGCGGACTGGGCGTTCTTTTATTGCTCGGGCTGCCAATGGCCTTCTGCACGGGCAGCCTCGCCGTTCTCTTCCTCTTCTTATTCGGTAATGCGGCCATGCTGAACATGCTGCCGTCGCGGATTTTTCCCTTCATGACGGATTATCAGCTCTCGGCGGTGCCGCTTTTTATCTTCATGGCCGCGATCCTTCAGAAAGCGGGCATCATCGAGGAGCTGTTTGACGTCGTCTATAAATGGCTGGGTGGGCTGAAAGGCGGACTTGCCTCGGCCACCATAATCTCGTGCACCCTGCTCGCAGCAATGGTTGGGGTCGTCGGTGCGACGGAAGTGACAATGGGCATGATCGCTCTGCCAGCGATGCTCCGCCGCAACTACGACGCACAGCTCGCCTGCGGCTCGCTGCTCGCCGGAGGAACGCTTGGCATCCTCATACCGCCTTCGGTGATGGCAATCGTCTACGCCGTCGTCGCGCAACAGTCGTTAGGCGAGCTTTTGATCGGGTCGGTATTCCCAGGGCTGCTGCTGTCTGGGATGTATGTCGTCTATGTCACGGCGCGCTGCTACATCAACCCCAAGCTCGGCCCGGCTTTGCCGCCGAGCGAGCGCATCGGCTTTGGGGAGAAGCTGAGGCTTCTGCGCCGCACGTTCATGCCCATTCTGCTCATCCTGCTTGTGCTCGGAGTCATCTTCCTTGGCATAGCAACGCCTGTTGAAGCCGCCGGCATCGGCACATTCGGTGCTTTCATCGTCTGCGCCGCCCATCGCCGCCTGACTTGGGACACGATCCGGGAAGCCGGCGTGGCAACCCTCAAGGCGACTGCGATGGTGATGTGGATATTCTTCGGAGCCACCATGTTCGTCGGCTTCTTCATCCTGAAGGGCGGGCAGAACTTCGTCGCCGAATCCATTCTCGGAACTGGATTCGCGCCTTACGGCATTCTTGTTCTGATGATGATCATCCTGTTCGTCCTGGGCATGTTTCTGGACTGGGTGGGCATTCTCCTTCTCACCGTACCGATATTTCTGCCCATCCTTAAGTCCCTCGAATTCGGCGGTACGTTCGGCTTAGCCGGTGTGGCTCCTGAAGACGTGCCGCTGTGGTATGGCGTCATTTTCATGGTCAACATGCAGATGGCGTTCCTGAGCCCACCGTTCGGCTATTCACTGTTTTACTTGAAGAGTGTCGCGCCACCGGAGATATCGATGGCGACGATCTTCCGATCCGCCGTTCCCTTCTTATTCCTGCAGGCAATCGGAGTTGGGTTGTGCATCGTGTTCCCCTCGATCGTCATTTGGCTGCCGAAGCTCATGTACGGAGGCGGTTGACCGCACACGTCTTTGGCGGTTCGACGCCGACTCAACAATCGAAGGTTCAGCGCTTCAGAGGCGCCGCTCGCCTGCAGAAGCTGCTGATCTTGAGGCCTGTCCGCGCACTCCATGCTCCTGCCGGGCGCCATCATCCCGCCCGCGCAAATAGCTGGGAGACGAGACATCCCGCTTTGGATTGCGTATCTTGACGTTCAGCTTTTCCTGGGCCTGCCGTCTGGTCGACTTGGTGTTTGGACAAACTGAAGAGCGACAGAGTTGTACGGCCCCAATGTATGGGTGGTCAGCGGGGACTTCGCCGGCTTCGTGTCCTCACCTGCAACGCAAAGCAGTTTAGCATCCGAGGATAGCGCTATGTCGATCGGCACGGGGGTCAGGTTGGCCGCCAGCACGCGGATCGTGTTGCCGCGACGAAAGGCATTTGCTGCCACGCCTGGCCAATCACTCGAAATCCGATAGCGTTCGACGCCGGCGGCCTCAGCGATTTGGGCATGGACGGCTTGCAAAGGTCGTCGGGAGCCGTCCTCGTTCAAGAGACCGAAGGGGCCAGTCGGTGCTGCCAATATCAACCGCGCAGCGGCTGTCTCAGCGGCCCGGGCCGCGACGCCGACGGCAAAGGCGGCACCGAACAATGCCCGCTGACGCGGGTCGGTGCCGGCGGCGGGCACCCGGTTATTTCCGGGATTGGCTGCGACCGCCTCCCCATAGGGATTGTGCCGCAAGCCGATCGTGCAAGGCCCAAGCCAGATCGGCTTTCCGGGACACAATTGCCGTGCTGTCTCCATGACTGCAGGATAAACGGTCAGGGTTTTCATGACCGACTGCTCATCGGCGGCATGCACGATGGCGCTGTTGCCGAAGAAGACGAAATCCGCATTGCCGGTCGGCGGGTTGCGGTTGAATTCGGTGAATAGGGAGGGCGTACCAGCCCCAATCGGGCAAGCGAGACCGACAGCCCGCAATGCCTGCACGATCTCGTCAATCGGTCGCTCACCGTTGGGCAAATGGTGTGAGGGGCGTGTCTTGAATTCGCGCCGTGGTGAAACCAGAATGGCGCTCGGTTCGACGCCCGCCAAGCGAACCATAGCTACAAGGGCCTGGGCCTCGGCCCCGGGGTGGATCGCATCAAAGATCGCCTCGACCGCCAGCCGGGCGCCAAGCGCGCTCGCAAGCTCGGCTGCCTTTTCCAGCACGCGTTGATCATGCCCGCGCGCGCTGTCGAAGCGCAGTATGATCTCCGGCACCGGGCCAAGCGAAGCCGCGCCGGCGATGGCTGCCGGCAGTTGGTCGGGATCGACGAACAGCGCTATCGACGGGATCCGCCCGGCAGGTCCGCCAAGGGTCAGGGTTGCTGTATTGCTGATAGCCGGTCCAGGCGCCGATGTTTCGGCGTGCACGGAAACCGTGACGCGCTGTATGTCCTTCACACCTTTGCCGATGACATAAGGTCGGGGCTTTGAGAGCGGCCGCACATAAGTCTTGAACGAGGCGTCCGTCCAGTTGCGCTGGTCCTCCATCTCGAAGGCATCGCCTTCCATGGCGACGGCGCAGACCAAGCCGGGTGCTGGCTCGTGCGTCAGCGCTGAAATGTCGAAGGCAGGCTGGTCCGGGCTGATCAATTTGGGAAATGTCGTCTCCTCGATGCTTCCGTCGCTATGCCGGATGGTCAGCCTTTTGCCCGCCGCCTCTGAAGGATGAAGCACCACGAAACCGGTGCGGTTGGTGGGAAAATCGGTGAGCGCCACGCCATCCGCTTGCAAGGTCAGCTCGCCCGACGCGTCGCCACGAATCTTCATGCGATAGGCGAAACGTCCCTGCGTGCCGGCGCAGAGTCCGTCATAGCGAAGCTCGAACGACGTGCCGTCCTGGGAAATTCGCATGTTGGAAAGCTCGGCCTTGTAAGTCCCCCAGGACGCATCGCGCGCAAGATAGTTGATCGCCCGAACCACCTCCACGCCGGCAAAACAGATCGTCCGCAGATTGCCGCCCTCGAGAACGGCGGTCAGCGGTCCGGCGGCAAGAAGCCTCCGTTGCGGAAGCGGCTCGTCGGTGCCGTAAAGCGCAAGGAGATCGGCATTGGCGGTCATGCCACCGCCTGCTTGGAATTCTCGTCCACCCTGTAGGTGACGACAGTCTTGCGGCTCACCATGTCACGCGTGCTGGCATCGAAGCTCAGATAGTGAGCCGAAGCGAGGTGCAGGTCGAAGGCAGCCCGATCGCGATAGATCTCGTACAGGAATATCTGGGACGGCTCTTGCGTGCCTAACGGGGTCAGCACATCGAAGCGCAGACATCCCGGCTCGAGTTCCACCGACAGAGACGCGTTCTCCGAAACGAGCCGGTAGAATTCGGGAAAGGTCCCTTCGACAAGATCGAAGACGACGGTGAGGGCAAAGGCCGCTTCGGCAGGCGAAATGCTCATGGTCGCTCTCCGCCATTGGCTAAGCCATGGTTCCAACGCTTAGGTTCGAGCGCGCGCCGTTCGCCGGCGGCGCGATAGGCGGCATCGACCAACGCGTATGTCTTGAGATTGTCCTCACCGCTGGTTTCGGGCGGAACGCCGCGCTGCAGGCTGTCGAGGAAATGGCCGCATGCACCGATCACGCCTTGCTGGGCGACATGCCAGGGATAAGCGGTCCAGGACAGGAGCGGCGAGCTTGCGTCTTCGGTCCACGTCGCGCCATCGCTGGTCACCGTCATGCTGCAACCGGCTTCGAGCGAAATGGCCCCCCTCGGACCTTCGATGACGAGCAGCGTTTCAGGGAAATGATCCGGCAATCGGCGCGACTCGTAGGTGCATTCCACGACCGACACCGCGCCGCTTTGATGCCTGAGCAGCATGGTCGCCGTGTCCTCGGCGCGGATGCGTGGATTGCGCTTCTGTGTTTCGCAGGAGATGTGCTCGACCTCGCCGAGGAAGAAGCGGGACAGGTCCAGCATGTGGATACCGACATCGGCAATCGCGAGCTGCTCCTCGTCATAGAAATAGGGCTGGGCCTTGTAGACGTCGAAGCCGGTCCTGAAGCGTATCCTTGCCCAGCTCGGTGTTCCGATCGCGCCGCTGTCGATTACCTTGCGGACGGCGCGCATCGGCGCCTGAAACCGAAAGTTCTCATGCACGGCAAGCCACGCATTTGCCTTCTGCGCAGCTTCGACGATCGCGATGCAATCTTCCCATGTCGATGCGAAGGGCTTCTGCACGATTGTGGCCAGGCCGCGCGCGAGCGCCATTTCCGCCAACGGCCGATGCGTGTCGTGGCGTGTCACGATATCGGCCACGTCGAGGCGCTCGGCCTCGAGCATCTTTGCGGCGTCCAAATAATACGGCACACGGAATGTCTCGCCGGCCGCGCGCGCCTTGGCGGCATCCACGTCGCAGACGGCGGCAAGCTGGGCGCCCTTTTCGGCGAGGTCGCTCCAGGAATGCAAATGGTTCTGCGCGAAGAAGCCGCAGCCGATCACGCCGATGCGCAGGGACCGGTCCATGCCCTCTATCCGGCCACGATGGGGCTTCTAAGCACACCGATGCCGGCGGCCTCGATTTCCACGACGTCGCCAGCCTTCATGAATATCTGCGGCTTCTGGAAGGCGCCGACGCCCGCCGGCGTTCCGGTCGAGACGAGGTCGCCTGGTTCCAGCGGCACGTAGTGCGAAAGGAAGGATATCAGCCGCGGCAGCGAGAACAGCCAGTCCGAGGTGCTGCCGTTCTGCAAAAGCTTGCCGTTCAGCCTTGTCTTGAGCGCCACGTCGTCCGGCCTGGTCAGTTCATCAGTGGTGACGATGCATGGGCCGATCGGTGCGAAGCCCGCGAAATTCTTGCCGATGGTGATCTGGTTGTCCTTGAATTGGACGTCGCGGGCCGAGATGTCGTTGAGCAGCGTATAGCCGAAGATCGCCGGCATCACGTCGGCTTCGGAAGCCTTGTGCAGAGGTTTGCCGATCACGGCCGTGAATTCGACCTCATAATCCATCTGCTCCGTCCGGACCGGCTTTTCGACCCGCACATCGGGCCCGACCACCGATGACGGCAGCTTGGCGAAGAAGAATGGCTCGGTCGGCATCTTGGCATTCGGGTTTTCCTCGGCATGACCTTTGTAGTTGATCCCGGAGCAGAGCACTTTGCCGGGACGAATAGGCGCTTCGAGGATAGTATCGGCAAGCGCATAGCGCGGCGCCTTGGCAAGTCCCGCGCGGACTTTCTCCAGCGCCGCCTCGCCGCCTTGCACGACCTCGAGCACCGACGCTGCCAGTCCGGCTTCGGTCAGGCAGGCGATCTGCTCGCCGTCCAGAATGCCGGCGTGCTGGCGATGTCCGGCCTGCTTGTGAGAGAAAGCGACGAATTTCATGCGGCCTCCGGGATGAAGACGGCCTTGTGCAGAGCCATCGGATTGTCAGCGAGTGTTTTGAAGACGGTGGGCGCCTCAGACAGCGCAAAGCTGCTGGCGATTTTGGGATAATGAATCTTGCCCGACGCAAGCAGGTCGATCGCCTCGGGAAAGCAATCGACGGAGGCGCGCGAACCGAGGATGGTGACCTCCTTGCGGGTGAAATCCAGCCCGGGCAGCGTGACGCCTTGTCCTTTCTTGACGAGACCGAGAATGACGACGCGGCCGCCGGCGGCAACGAGATCGATGGTCTGCTCCATCGCCGGCGCCGCCCCCGTAGCCTCCAGCACCACGGGCATGCCTTCGCCGTTCGTGATCTCCTTGACCCGTTCAAGCAGCCCTTCACCGCCGGCCACAGGGATTGCGCCCAGATCGGCGGCGGTGGACAGCCGCTCCGCCGACAGATCCGCGGCATAGACCTTTGCGCCATGGGCCCGCGCGACCTCGACGATCGCCAGCCCGATTGGACCCGCGCCAAGGACGAGAACCGCGTCCTCGCCCGTGACCATGCCGCGCCGGCAGCCCTGCACGCCGATCGCGACGGGCTCGGCGAATGCCGCCTCGAAGTCGGAGAGCCCCTCCGGCACGACGTTCAGATTGCCCGCGGGCGCGGTGACGAATTCAGCGAAGCCGCCTTCGCGATGCACCCCGATGATGGTGAGATTGGCGCAGCAATTGCGTTTGCCGATCCGACAGGGATAGCAATGGCCGCAACCGATGAAGGGGTCGACGACGACACGCGTCCCGACCTTCGGACCGGCCGCTCCTGGCCCGTAAGCCTCGACCCTGCCGGCGATTTCGTGACAGCCGATCCGAGGATAAGTCACATAGGGGTTCCTGCCGGTATAGATATAGAGATCACCGGCGCAAAGGCCCGCAGCCCTGACGCGCACCAGCACTTCGCCCGGCCCAGGAACGGGCTTCGGCGCATCGGTGATGCGGATCGACTGCGGTTGGTCGAAAATGGCGGCCCGCATCATGCCGCCTTCGCGGGGCGCACGACCCTGCCATCGGCATCGAATTCGATCCAGTCGCCGGCCCGCAGCAGATAGGGATCGGCAATGGCCTCGCCGCGAGCCCTGGCCGCGCCGTGATGTTCCATGTAGGCGGCGACGTCCTTGTCGCCATCGAGCGTGATGTAGTGGCACGGTAGGACAGTCTCGAGTCCGAGCCACTGGGTCGCCAGCACACCTTCATAGGGACTCATCTCGCCCGTCAACATTTCTCCCGGCATCGGATTGAGATGCAGGATCTCCTGCGGATTGGCGATGCCGATGCAGCCGACATTGGGTTTATAGAGTTCGCCCTGCAGTTTCAGGTCGGAGAAAATGGCGGTATCGCCATAGTGATAGAAGCGCAGCCCGTCGGCATAGACGATGAAGGCCATCGGCACGCCGGAGATGAAGGAGTTGTCCTTCAGCCTGATCTGCGACCAGTGATGGCACTCCAGCGGCTGGATCTCAATGCCGGCCACCTTGACCCGGATGCCCCAGGTCGTCGCGCGGATCTGGCTGGCCGGGATTCCCCGATCCATCAGCCAGGCCTTCACCTCGCCGCCGCAGACAACCGGACAGCCGTAGGTCGCGGCGATCTTGTCGGTGTCGCCGAGATGATCGAACGCCGCATGGCTGACGATCACCAGATCGACATGGTCGAAGTCGGTGGATTTGGTCGCGGCTCCAGGATTTTGGTCGAGGAACGGGTCGCAAAGGATGCGCAGCCCGTTGCTCGTTACGATCTCGTAGGCGGCCACGCCGTGGAAGCGGATGCGGGTGGTGGGTTGAAGCGTCATCTTCAGTTCGACTTTCTCGTGTCGATTGTGAGCGGCAGGCGAGCGAGCCCGCGCCGGTCGCCGCGTGTCTTCCAGCGAAGCTCTTGCTCCGATCCCGGTGCGAGCCTCGCGCCGGTCTCGATCAGCGTTTCGAGCGTCACCGCCATTTCCATGCGCGCCACGCCCGCGCCGGCGCACAGATGCGGGCCGGCTCCGAAGGTGAGATGCTTGTTGGGACTGCGATCGAGGCGCATCTCGTTCGGCACATCGAATACCGACGGGTCCCGGTTCGCCCCGCCGTAACCAAGGGCCACAATGTCGCCCCGCCTTATTTCGCGACCGTGCAGGCACAGATCATGCGAGGCATTGCGGCCGAAAATCTCGATCGGCGAGGAATAGCGCAGGAACTCCTCCACCGCGGTCGGAACAAGCTCCGGTTCACTTGCAAGCCGATCCAGCGCCTCCGGATGCCCGGCCAGCCAGTGCAGCATGACCGAAAGGGCGTCCGCCGTGGTCTCGAAACCCGCGCCGAACACGACGCTCATGAACGAGCGGATCTGAATGTCGTCGAGCCTTTCGCCGCCAATCTCGGCCGCTAACAGCATGCTGACGAAATCGCCCGTCGGCTTGGCGCGTCGCGCCGCAATGAGGGTCTCGATATAGGTGTTGAGTTCGCGGCTTGCCGTCGCTCCAGCGCTCGGGTCCTTCACGTTGAACATGCTGGTGATCCAGCCGACCCACTTGTCCGAGTCTTGCAGCGGCACGTCGGTGAAGGCCGCGAGCGACGTGATCGCAACCGGCACGCAGAATTCGGCAACGGCCTCGGCCTTTCTCGCAGCGATCATCTTTTCGAAGAGCGACCGGGCCAGCATTTTTACGCGAGGTGTGATCGCGGCAATTCGCTGCGGCGCGAAGACCGGGTTGACCAGGGCGCGATAACGCGAATGCCGGGGCGGATCGATTTCGATCGGCAGTTGGGGTTCGGTCCGCGGCGTGATCACGGGAATGGCCGTCACGCCGGGAACGCTGGACGTGTAGTCGCGCCAATTGATTGCGGCGCTCCGCACATCGTCGTAGTGGCTCAGCAACCAAAAGCCCCCGTATTTGTTCGAGCGTGCTACCGGACACTCCCGGCGCAAATGCTCGAAAGCCGAGAATGGATCGGCAACGAACGCCGGATCGTGGATGTCCACCTCGTCCGGGATGTTCGGTTCGTCCGTTGTCACCATTGCGGCCATGGGCGCGACTTCTGGGTTGGCTGGCTTCGATGTTGCCTCCGGCGGCCAAGGAATGAAACGCCGGAGGCAAGAGGGCAGAACCCTCAGCGTGGTGGTCGATTACTTGACGCCGAGCGCGGCCGTCACCTTGTCGACATTGTCCTTGGTGACGAGCAGCACGCCGGTGTCGAGCGTGTCCGGAACCGGGCGGCCACCGTCGCTGGCGCCGAGGCCGGCGGACTTCAGTCCGTTGTGGTTGTAGTCGTGCAGGATCTTGACCGCGTAGTAGATGAACAGTTCGCGGTTCTGCACCACTATGCCGTCGACCCAGCCTTCCTTGGCGGTCTTGAAGAAGTCCGGCGTCTGCTCCATCGCCGTTACCTTGATGTCGCCCGGATTCTTGCCGGCCTCGCGCAACGCGGTCACGATGCCGGCGCCCGACTCCGAATCGAAGCCCGCTAAGCCGGCGATGTCGGGATGGGCAGCGAGGATCGCGGCCGTCACCTGCGCCGCCTTCTGCGCATCGCCGCCGTCGTCCTCGTTGGAGACGATGTTGTATTTGCCGCCGCCATTAGCCTCGATATAGGCCTTGAAGCCGGCGACTGCCTCCCGCATGTTACCAGCGTTGATGATCGACATCATAGCGAGCTTGCCGCCATTGGGCAGCTTCTCCATCATCTTCTTGGCCTGAGCGACACCGACCTGCGTCCAGTTCGTGCCGATATAGGCGAGACGACCGGAGTCCGGCAGGTCGCCGTCATCGACGACGGTGGGGACGCCCTGCTCCAGGCACTTCTTGACCGATTCCGTCAGCGACGGATCCCAGCCGCCCACCACGGACACGCCGTTCGGCTTCTGGGCGCAGACCTGATCGACCGCGGCGATGAAGCCTGGCAGGTCGAAATCAGTCGGGCCGGCCACAACCACCTTGACGCCGAGCTCCTCGGCGATCTTCTTCATGCCGACATAGTCGTATTGCACGAAGAGCGGCAGGTTGGCCTTGTTGGAAATCCAGTAATAGGTTTCCTTCGCGTCGGCCGGGCCGAAAGACGATTCCTGCGCGCGCGCCGGTGCCGTCACGGCTGCCGCGAGCGTCGTTATCCCCAAGGCGACCAATGTCGATTTCAGCATGAAGCGCATTCCCGTTTCCCCCTGATTGGGTTCTGTTCCCAGTTTTTGCAGTCCACCGGCCTTGCCGGATTCCCCTCGGTTCCCGCGGGCCTAGCCGCGGCCCGCGGTCTTGAAGCGGTCGAGCGAAACAGCGAACAGCAGGACAAGCCCCACGACCAGTCCCTGCCAGAAAACGCCAACCGCGTTGATGATCATGGCGTTCTCGATCAGCGCGATAAAAAGCACGCCGAGAATGCCGCCCAGAATGGTGCCCTCGCCGCCCTTGAGGCTGGCGCCGCCAAGGACCGTTGCGGTGATGACCTTGAGTTCGATGCCGACGCCGGCATTGACAACAGCGCTGTTGAGCCGCGCCGCCCCGAGCACACCGGCGATGCCCGCCAGCGCACCCATTATGATGAAGCCGATGAGGATCAGCCTGTCGACGCGGATCCCGGACAGTTGGGCCGCGCGCGGGTTGCCGCCGACGAAATAGAACTGGCGGAAGAAGCGGGTGCGCGCGACCAGCCAGCCGCCGACCAGCACGAGGACCAGCATCGCCCAGAACGGCGACTGGATGCGCAGGATCGGATCGGCGGCGCGGCCATATTCGGCGAAGCTGTCGGAGATCGGCGTGACGCCCGTTCCGGCCGTCACATAGGTCAGGCTGCGATAGATGGTGAGCGTGCCGAGCGTCGCGATCAGCGCGTTGATGCCGATGCGGGTGACGATCAGCCCGTTGATCAAGCCGGCAACCGCGCCAACCAGAATGCCGACGAGAAGAGCCGATTCCGCCGGCCAGCCCCACCACCCGGCAACCACACCGGCCCACACCCCGGAAAGCGCGAGCGTCGATCCGACGGACAGGTCGAAAGTGCCGGCGATCATCAGCAGCATCATGCCGCAGACGAGAATGCCGACGGGTGCCAGATTGAGCAGCACGGCGCGCATGTTCGGCCCGGTCGGGAAGTTGTGCGGATAGACGATGGTCATCGCCAGCGCGAGCAGCACGACCAGCACGAACAATGTCAGCTCACGCGAGTTGGCCAGGCGGCGCACAATGCGCAGCGGCAGGGCCTCGCGCTGTTCGACCGGGGCCTGCGCTTCGTTCTGGGATATCTGTGCCACGCTCATGCTCCAACCGCTTGCTCGCGTACGTTCGCGACCGACGATGTGAACCGGGTCGCCAGCCGCAGCACCTGCTCTTCGGTCGCCCCCTCGCCCGGCAATTCCCCGACCGTGCGGCCCTCGGCCATCACGACGATCCGGTCCGCAAGCGCCAGCACCTCGGGCAGCTCGGACGAGACGACGAGAAGCGCCACGCCCTTCTCCGCCAGTCCGCGCAGCAGGCGGTAAATTTCGGAACGAGCGCCGACATCGACGCCGCGCGTCGGCTCGTCGACGATGAGCAGGCGCGGCTCCATGGCCAGCCATTTCGCCAGCAGGACTTTCTGCTGGTTGCCGCCCGAAAGCTCGCCGACGATCTTGCGCACGCTGGGGGTGGCGATGCGCAGCTCTTTGACGAAACCGCCTGCGAGCCGTTCGGCCTTGCTGTTGGAGAAGTTGGCGCCGGACGAGACCTTCGAAAGCACGGTGGCGGCGATGTTGTTGACGAGGTCCATCCCGAGGAAGAGACCCGACGTCTTGCGATCCTCCGGAACCATGCCGATGCCGGCGTGCTTGGCGTCCCACGGGCCCTGAGGGTCGACCGGTGCGCCTCCGATCCGGATGTCGCCGGCCGTGCGGCGCCTGGCGCCAAAAATGGCCTCGCAGAATTCGCTCCGCCCGGAACCGATCAATCCGGCAAGACAGACAACCTCACCGGCGCGCACGGTGATCGAAGCCGATCGCACAAGCGGCGGCGCGGAGACTCCGTCGGCTTCAAAAACGACCGGTCCCGCTTGCCGTGCCGAAGCCGCGCGGGTGAGATGAACCTCGCGCCCGACCATCAGCCGTATCAACTCGTCCGTCGTCGTCTCGGCGACCTTGCGCGTACCCGCGAGCCGCCCGTCCTTGAGCACCGTGACGGAATCGCAGAGCGCGAAGATCTCGGCCAGGCGGTGGGAGACATAGATGACCGAAACGCCATCCCTGGCCAGCCGGCGCACGATCTCGAAGAGCTTTTCGGTTTCGGTCAGCGTCAGCGCCGCCGTCGGTTCGTCGAGGATCAGCAGCCTCAGTTCGCGCGACAATGCCTTGGCGATCTCGACGATCTGCGCCTGGGCTGGTGACAGGAATGCCACTTTCATTGCCGGATCGATGGCGACGCCGAGCTGGGCGATGAGAGCGTGCGCTCTTTCGCGCATCAGCCGGATATCGACCTGGCCGAACCATTTTGTCGGCTGACGGCCGGCAAAAATGTTTTCCGCGACCGACAGCTGCGGCACCAGCGAGCCTTCCTGATGGACGATGCCGATGCCCAGCTCGCCCGCGGCCTTCTCGTCGAGGTCGCCGAGTACGGCGTCATCGAGCCGCACCTCGCCGCTGGTGCGGCTGTAGACGCCGGCAACGATCTTTCCCAGCGTGGACTTGCCGGCACCGTTTTCGCCAAGCAGTGCCCGGATTTCACCGGGCTCAACCGATATCGACACGTCGTCGAGTGCCCGCACGCCGGGGAACGTCTTGCAAAGCTGCGAGATCTGCAGGCGCGGCGCCATGTCGACCTCAAGCGCTGACGAGTGCGGCCGGCATGGCTATGCCTTCGCCTGAAGGTAGTGAGCTTGCTTGGCCTGGATCATCCAGACCATGGTTTCATTCACCGGCGTGGCCACGCCGGTGCGCTTGCCGGCGTCGACGATAGCGCCGTTGATGACCTCGATCTCCGTCTGGCGCCGCGCCTCGACGTCCTGGAGCATGGAGGCCTTGCCGCCCACGGCCTTCTCCAGCAACCCCGTTATGGCGGCCCAGCGCTCGTCATAGTCGAGCGAAATGCCCTGCGCTTTAGCAACCGCCACAACTTCCTTCAGGATTGCCGCCATCAGCGACTTCGTGCCGTCGAAGGCGACCAGTTCGTGCGACATGAAATGCAATAGGCCGGCGACCGGCAGCGTGCAGGCGTTCAGCGCCAGCTTCTTCCATACCTCGTCTAGGATGCGCTCGGACCTGGTGGTTTCGATCTCTGCGGCACGGAAGGTCTCGATCACCTTGTCCAAGCGGGGTGTCGCCTTGCCGCTCAGTTCGCCGATATAGGTCATCCCGACGCCGGGATGCTTCACCCTGCCGGGGCCGAGCAACGTGCCGCCGTGGTAAGTCAGGCCGACCAGGACCTTGTCTTCGCCCACAATGCCGGCGATGCGCGGCGCGTTGCCCCAGCCGTTCTGCAGGCTGAGCACCGCCGTGTCCCCCGAGATCATCGGCGCCGCCGCGCGGACCGCCGCATCGGTGTGATAGCATTTGACGAAATTGATGATCAGGTCGACCGGTCCGACCTTCGACGGCTCCGTTGTTGCCGGAACGCGGATAACCGGTTGGGAACCGTCCTTCTCCTCGATCGTTAGGCCGTTGTCGTTGATCGCTCGCACGGCCGGCGTCGAGACGTCGATCAGCGTCACGTCGTTGCCTGCTCGGGCAAGATAGCCGCCGAAAATGCCGCCCATGGCACCGCCGCCGCCCAGAATGGCGATCCGCATGTCTTTCGCTCCCTGTCCCACCACGGGTTGTTTTCGGCAAAGCCGGGGGCGCCGCTTCCAGGATCTTGTGGAAACGCGCTTTCGGCGAGCGCAGCCGCTAGCCGATCCGGCCTTGTCTGGTTATGTTGCGGTCATCCTTGCAAGCAGTTGCATGGTTGTCAAGTATGATGGTATGAAAGGTCTATGGTCGATCCTCTCGTTATAGAACGCAAGAAGCTCTTCGAGCACGTGGCCTCGCATCTCGAGGCGCAGATCCTGTCCGGCAAGCTGAAGCCCGGAGACCAGCTGCCGCCCGAGCGCGACCTGCAGACACGCTTCGGCGTCGGCCGGCCCGCCATCCGCGAGGCGCTGATCTCGCTGCAGAAGGCCGGGCTGGTCGAACTCACCAACGGCGCGCGGGCCAAGGTGCTGATGGCGACGGCTTCACATATCTTCACCGGCATGGCGCCGGCCGTGCGCCAGATGCTTTCGACCGAGGAGGGACATCGCTACTTCCAGGGCGCGCGCCTGTTCTTCGAAGTTGGGCTGGCGCGCGAGGCCGCCCGGCACGCGACGGCCACGGACCTCGAGGCGCTGGCGACTGCGCTCGAAGCCAACCGGAAAGCGATCGGCGACCGCGAGCGCTTCACCTCAACCGACATCGCCTTCCACTTCGAACTGGCGAAGATGGCGCGCAATCCAGTCTTCATCGCGCTGCACGACCAGATCTCGGAGTGGCTGAAGGAACAGCGCACGGTGACCCTTGCGGCAAAGGGGCAGGAAAAGACGGCGTTCGAGGCGCACAAGGCAATCTATGACGGCATCGCGGCCCGTGATCCCGATCGCGCCGAGCAGGCCATGCGCACGCATCTCGAGCAGCTTGCCGTCACCTTCTGGCAGCAGCGCACGCACGATTGAAAGCTGTGCGGATCGGCGTCATCGGTGACGACTTCACCGGCTGGGGGGACATCACCAATCTGCTTGGGAAGGCTGGCGCACGGACCTGCAGCATATCGGCGCGCCCCACGCTCTCGCGCAACCGCAGGCGCCGGCATGCATCGACCTGAACTGACCTCACGCAGGAATTGCAAACGTTTGGGTACAGCAGACGGATCTAGATCTCGATAACTGCGACGAATTCGCATTGCACCAGGGAAGCGCTGTCCGGTGTCAACGGCCTAACGTGCCTGGCCGGACGCGACTCGGAATCTGGAAACATCCGCAGCCATTCTTCATTGACGGGGCCCCTGTCGCTGCTGTCGCGCAGATAGATATCCACCTTGATGATGTCCTCCGCGCTGCCGCCGGCGGCCTCGATGACGGCACGCATGTTGGCGAACACATTGGCCGACTGAGCCGCCATTCCGGCCGGCAATTCCTGCGTGGTCGGGCTGACGCCATGAATTGCCCCCGAGAACACCATGTTGCCGATCCGGCAGGCATTGGGAACTGGATGCCTGTGGCTCAGTCCTTTCACCGAAATACTCTTGCGCATGGTTCTGCTGATCCTTCGCGATCTGTTCCATGGGAAATTCGTGAACGGCTGGTCTGAGTGAGTGGAGACAGCGCGCGAGTGCGGCTGGAGGGACCTATCGTCTCGCGCGCAAAACCGAGGCTTGCGCGGGTGGCGAGGAAACGCCGGTGTCGGGACGCGGCGCGGGAGGTTCATAGCCGGACGTCAGCTGGATTCCCCGCGTCTCGGGCAGCATCAGGGTCGCGACGAAAGCGATGCTGTAGCCCAACAGCGCGACAAGGCCGATCGCCTCCGCCAGGCTGATATGTTGCCCCAGTATTCCGATGCTGGACACGGCGGCCGCACCGGCCGCCTTGCCGAAATTGTAGGCGAAGCTCTGACCGCTGGCGCGGATGGCGGAGGGGAAAAGCTCGGTGAAGAATGGGCCGAGCGCGGCATAGTTTCCGATGGTGAAGAAGCCGAACGGCGCACCCAGGATGATCAGCGACCAGCCGGAGAGCGGCAAGAACATATAGGCGATGGTGATCAGCCAGGAACATACGAGAAAAAGCTGAAACGTCCGCCGCCGCCCGAGACGATCGGCCAGGTATGCGCTGGCCAGAAATCCGAAAAACGAGCCGCCGGTCACCACGAACAGGTAATATCCAGATGCGCTCGGCGACAGTTCGCGCACCGTCTTCATGAAGGTCGGCAGCCAGTTGACGATCGCACCGCCGACTCCGATCACGCCGAATGCCAGCAATGAAGAAAGGATCGTCACGCGCAGGGCGTCAGGCTGAAATATCGCACCCAGCCCGGGCCGAACGCCGCTCTTCTCGACGAGCTCGCGCGTTTTGACGAAGATCTCCGGCTCCTCGATCTTGCGGCGCAGATAGAGGACCAGCACGCCGGGGAGCACACCGATCATCAGCAGCACGCGCCATCCGTAATCCTGTGGCAAATGCGCCAGGACCACGCCCGCCAGTATCGCGGCGGCGCTCCAGCCGATGCCGAATCCGCTCTGGACGGTGCCTACGGCCTTTCCGCGATGTTCGGCGCGGATGATCTCGCCCATGAGGACCGCACCGGCCGCCCACTCGCCGCCGAAGCCCAGCCCCTGCATGATGCGCAAGACCATCAGTTGCTGGAAGTCCTGGGCGAACCCGGCAAGGAAAGTGAAGGCGCAGAACCAAAGGATCGTGAACTGCATGATGCGGGCACGGCCGAAACGGTCGGCGAGATAGCCGCAGAGCCACCCTCCGATCGCCGCGGAGAGCAGCGTCGCGGTGGCCAGATAGCCGGCCTGCGCCGTCGTCATTCCCCAGGCCGCGATGAGGATCGGCAGCACGAAGCTGAAGAGCTGCGCATCCATCGCATCGACGGCCCAACCGGCGAAACAGCCCCAGAAGGTGTTCCGCTCGCGCGTCGTCAACTCCCTGTACCAAGTGAACATCTTTTCCTCCCGTTTTCTCGATGCGACGCCGGCTAGACAACCAGTGGCGTAAGTCCTCCATCCATGGTCAGCGAAGCGCCCGTCACGTAGGAGGATCTTGCGCTGGCGAGGAAAAGCGCGGCATCGGCCACCTCTTCAGGATTTGCGTAGCGCCGCAGCGGAATCCGCTGCTCGTTCAGCCGCAGCAATTCTTCCGGCGTCTTGCCAGTCACCCTGGATTCGACTTCAAGCGACAATTGCAAGCGCTCGGTCATGGTGGCGGCCGGGTTGATCACGTTCACCCTGACGCCTGCATGCCCCCACGCCGCTGCCAGCCCCGCCGAGGCGAGCATCAGCGCCGCGTTGGCGGCGCCTCCCGGCAAATGCATGGGGGATGCGATCTTGCCGCCGGTGCCGACTATGTTGACGATCGTGCCGGCGCCCCGCGCCACCATCAGCGGCAGGACGTAGTCGGTGACGTTCATGTAGGTGAAGAACTTCGCGTCCATCGCGACACGCCATTTGTCCGGCGTCAGTTCGTCGGGGGCAACTCTCCTGGCGCCGCCGGCCGAATTGACCAGGGACGCGATCGGCCCCACCTGCTCCTCGAGCGCGGCGACCATTTCCTTTGCCGCAAGCCCGTCCGACAGATCGGCGGCGAAACTCGTTGCCGACAGCCCCTCGGCGGCCAGCTTTTTCTTGGCGTTGTCGAGGTTCTCCTGGCTGCGTGACACAATCACCACGCGGGCCCCTTCCCTGGCAAAGGCGCGTGCGCAGGCCAGCCCTATTCCCTTGCTGCCCCCGGTTATCAGGACAATTTTCCCGTCGAGCTCGAGGTTCATTTCAGTGATCCTGTTTCTGGCCGCCAGCGGTGTGGATATTGATCGGGGTTCCCCCCGCGAAGGCTACGATCTGGTCGAACGCATTGCCGTACGCAAACTCGTAGTTGTCGCGCTCGACATAGCCGAGATGTGGCGTGCACAGGGCGTTTGGAAGCCTGAGCAGGGCGTCATCCGGATTGGTGAGCGGCTCGCGTTCGAACACGTCGACCGCCGCGTTGCCGGGGCGACCGCTCTTCAGCGCCGCCACCAAAGCCCCCGGCTGGATCAACTCGGCACGGCTGGTGTTCACAAGCAAAGCCGTCGGCTTCATTAAGGCCAGGTCGTCAGGCCCAATCGCGCCGGTGGTCTCGGCATTCAGCCGCAGATGCAAGCTGAGAACATCCGACAGCCTGAACAGGGACGCCATGTCCTGTGCCACGCTGAAACCCTCGGCCTTAGCGCGATCCAACGAGGCTTGGCGCCCCCAGATCAGCACCTCCATGCCGAAGGCCTTGCCGATCCGCGCGACCATCGAGCCTAAGCGGCCGAAACCATAGATGCCGAGGACGCGGCCGCGCAGGCCGAGGCCTATGGTGGTCTGCCAACGGCCTTGCCGCAGCGACGCGCTCTCGAAAGGAATGTTTCGCATCGCCGCAAGAATCAGCCCCCAGGTGAGTTCGACGGTCGAATAGGACGGACGCGACGTCAGAGCGGACGAAACGACGACACCGTGCCTGTCGCAGGCCGCCAGATCGATGTGGGGAATGTGGCCGTTCTGGCTGATGAGTTTCAGCTTGGGAAGGCGGCTCAGCAAAGCTTCGTCGATCTTGGTGCGCTCGCGCATCAGCACCAGGACGTCCGCCTCCGCCAGGCGACCTGCCAGAATGTCGACATCCTCGATGATATCGGTCCAGATCGTGACGTCGTGGCCGTCCAGCCTGGAGAAGCAGTCCAGCGTGCGGACCACGTCCTGGTAGTCGTTGATGATGGCGACGCGAAGCTTTCTCACGGGGTGACCTATCGCCTCATGCATTGCCCGGCAGATCCGCAACGGAGGTACCGGCGTCGATTGCTTCGCACTTGGCCTCTTCAAGCGCCGACTTCCTCAGCGCCTTTGCCAGAACTTCGGCGGCCCGGGCAATCGGGATGAAGCAGACGCCGGTTTCGTCCGCAACGACGATATCGCCTGGAGCAACGCGCACGCCGGCGACTTGGATTTCGCCGTTGATCTCCACGGTCTCGATGCGCCATTTGCCGGTGACAGGCGTTATCTCGGTGGCCCAAAGCGGATATCCGACCCGCCGCGAATGCCCGAGGTCGCGAACGCCTCCGTCCACGATTGCTCCGGCCTCGCCCTGCCGTTTTCCGGTTTGGGCCGAAATTCCGCCCATGTTCGAAACGCCGGCAACGCCCTCGATCACCACAACGTCGCCCGGCAGCGCCAGGTTGTGGGCCTCGAACTCGGCCATCCGGTTGACGTGGTTTTTCGCCGTTTCGTAGACATGCTCGCGTTGCAGGATGTTGCGCACCGTAAGCGCCGGACCGACGATCGACACCGAAGGCAAGGTCGGCTTCAGAACCGATGCGCCAACCGCGCCGGTGATACCGAGCTCATCCATGATGTCCGAGATGACGCTGGTGGCGTCGCCGATCCGCTTGAAGCCGTCGATCAGATCCTTCGGCGGGCGCGGTACCCGCATCAGTCGAATGCGGTCGCGACTGATCTTGCCGGTGAGCTTCGGCAGCACATCTGCGAGAGCTATATCATTCATGCCTTATCCTCCGATCAGCGGCATCAGGATGGCTTGCCGCCATCAATGCGTCCAATTTAGAATCGACCAATGCATCATTTGCTGAGTGAATAACGTGCGCCTTGATCTGAACCTGATTGCGGTCCTTGAGGCCATCATGCTGGAGAGGAATGTGACACGTGCGGCCTCGAGCCTGGCGATGAGCCAGCCGGCGGTCAGCAATGCGTTGCGTCGAGCCCGCCGCCTCACCAAAGATCAACTTTTCCTCAAGACGGCAACGGGGGTCCAGCCCACCGCTCGCATGGTCGCGATGTGGCCCGACCTTCATCGCTCGCTCACGGCAATTCGCGCTTCTTTCGCGCCCGACGAGTTCGATCCCGCGTCGGATGCGACCAGTTTTCGCCTTGCCGTCACCGACAGTCTCGCGATGGAAGGCGTCAGCGAAATTACGCTGAAATTGCAGGCCGCGTCGCCGCGCGCCCGCGTTTCCTTCGCGGTGCATACCCATGAAGGCTCGCTGGAAGGAATCGATCGCGGCACCCTTGACTGCGCCGTGGGCATGTTTGCCTCGCTGCCAAGAGAAATGCATGTACGGAGCCTGTGGACGGATCGCTACGTTTGCGTCATGCGCGGCGGACATGACCTGGCCGATTGCCTGACGCTCGATCGATTCACGGCCGCGGCACACGTCTTGGCGACCCCGTCCGGTCTGGAACGCGGCTTGGTGGATGGCTGGCTCAGCCTGACGGGACGGACAAGGACGATCGCCGTTGTGGTCAATCACTTTGCCGACGCGCTGAAGATTGTCTCGCGTAGCGACCTCATCACCTGCGTGCCGCTAGGCTTCTTCAATGGACCGTGGCGAACGATTGCGGATGGACGTGACCTGGTGGTGTGCGAGTTGCCGTTCGAAACCGAGAAGCTGCTCTACAAGCTGATCTGGCACGAACGACTGCAGCAGCACCCCGCCCACCAATGGTTTCGCGCCCTGGTGACAGACGCCTGCGGTTCCTCCTTCGATGGCCAACTGGTTGGAGAAGCGCCGCTCGTGGGAACGACATGATCTTACGGCGGAAGCGACATCCGGGATGCCGTGGGCGCAGATGGACCTGGCTTCCCCCCTTGGGCACCAGTTCTAACCGTTCAGGGGCACATATGAGTAGACGTTCGCGGCGTCGCGCCGGACACGGCCAAGCCCAGGAAACGATATGTGGGCGCCGCCAACGATATAGCCGCTGTCAGCCGCATCGGCGAAGGCGCGCTCGTGCACGCGCTCGGCTTCCGATGCGTCGGCGTCATATTGGATCGTGACGGACGGGTCCTTGAATTGTACCGCGGCGACATGCACGACGTCGCCCCACAGGACGATCTTCTCGCCCTTGCTCTCGACCACATACATTGTATGTCCGGGTGTGTGGCCATAGGCGGTTTGTGCGCGCACGCCAGGCACAAGATCGGTGTTGCCATCGAATACGGCGAGCTTGCCGGCTTGCAGATATGGCCCGATCGATGCCATGGCGGCCTGAAAAAACCGCTTCGCTTCAGCGGGAGCCGCGTGCATGTTTGCCTCGCTCAGCCAGTAGTCGGTGTCGCGCTTTTCGACACGCACGACCGCGTTGGGGAAGGCTCTCTGGCCGTCGACCATGAGACCGCCGACGTGGTCTGTATGCAGATGCGTGAGGTAGATCTCATCGATCTGCTCCGGCCGATAGCCTGATGCGCTGAGATTGCTCAGCAGCTGGCCGGTGCCAGGGCCTAACAGGGAGCCGGCACCGGCATCGATCAGCACCAGCCTGGCTCCGGTATTGACGAGAAAGGAATTGTGCGACGTCTCGACGACATCGGCGAGATAGCTGCGTTTGAGTGCTTCCTCGATCCGCGCCGGGTCGCCCTGCAGCAACTTCGTCGCGGCGAGCATATTGCTGCCATCGGACAGCGCCGTTACCTCAAAATCGCCGAGCGTCAAACGATGGAACCCAGGTGCCTGGCTTTTGGCCATGGATGCGCCCGCGAACAACGGCGTCGCCAGGCCGCAGGCCAGACAAAAGCAGCCGGCGGCCAAAAAAGCGCGGCGGCTGGGACTGACGATGTCGCCGCTGGTCAGCCGGGGCTCCGCACCTCCGGTGGCGTCGAACAAGTGATCGAGAATCTTGCGAGGGGCGGTCATCCCAGAGCTCCATGTGCTTTCGTCGAGGCCACGACCGGCGTCGGTACTCTCGTTCTCGTCGCGGAGAACATTTGCGCCGAGGCCGGTTTTGCTTGCATAGCGTTCCCGAGATGGGCTACGCCGTCCAATTCAGAGTTCGCCGTCTGCATCATCACCAGGTTGAATAACGACTGATGATGATTACCCACTTAGAGCTCGCGATCGGCCTCTTCCTTCAGCCCTCGCGGCTCAGAGCCGTGATGTCCCCACGCTGTTTGAGAAATCACATTTCCACGGGCTGGGCGTCGACCTGATCCTTGTTGAACCGCGGCAGCAGCCCGGTGCACAGGACCAGCATGACGACAATGACGAACTGACATGCAATGACCGTGCCGAAGGCGTGCGAAATGCTCGCCGGCTCCAGTGTCAGGTAGAGCGTGCCCAGGGTTGCGACCCCGAGCGCCAGACCCGACTGCTGTAGGGTGATGAGGACGCCGCTGCCGACGCCCGCCAGATGCTTGGGGACATCGGCAAGCACGGCCCGGAACAAGCCCGAGAACAACATCGATTGTCCGGCCCCGATCACGACCAGCGGCACAGCAAATTCGATGAGGCTCACCGTTGGCCAACTGGACACGGTGATTGCGATCAACGTGACCAGTCCAAGCGCCTGCAGCAGACCGCCGGCCGCGAGCGCCCCGCGGCCGAAGCGGCCGATGATGCGCGGGCTGACCACTGAACCGATGAAGAACATCGCCGCCATCGGCAGGATGGCGAGGCCGCTTTCGAGCGGGTTGGCGCCGAGTCCGTTCTGGACGGTGAGCGCGAAGACGAACATGAAGGCGCCGAAGCCGACGCTGAACAGCGTGATCATGGCCAGGCCGCGCGACATCGAGGGCAGCTTGAGCAGCGACGGCGGCAGCAACGGCATCTCGCCGCGCGCTTCGGCGGCCCTTTCGACGGTGACCGTCGCGACGGCAAGTAAGACGGCTGCAGCCAGCATTGTCCACGTCCATGCCGGCCAGCCGAGCGAATGGCCTTCGGTCAGCGGCACCAGCAGAGCCGTCAGCGTGGCGGCGAAAAGTATAGTGCCGGCGACGTCGATGCCCGCGGGGTGCGGCGAGCGGTTGGCTGGCACGACCGCCCGCGAGGCGAAGAACACCATGACGCCGAGCGGGATGTTGATCAGGAAGATCGGCCGCCAGGACGTGCCGAACAGATTGGCGCTGACCAGCAGTCCGCCGGCGAGTTGGCCGACAACCGCGGCGATGCCCGAGGTGGCGCCGTAAAGCGCGATGGCCCGGGTCTTGCGTTCGCCTTCCAGGGTGGCCTGGAAGGTCGCAAGCACCTGCGGCACGAGCATCGCCGCCATTGCGCCCTGGACCAGGCGCGCGGCGATAAGGAGATCGATGGTGGGTGCCAGACCACAGGCGAGAGAGGCGAGGATAAACCCGGAGAGCCCGACCAAGAACAGGCTATGGCGTCCAAAACGATCGCCCAGCCTGCCGCCGAGAACGAGCATGGCGGCGTAAGCCACACCATAGACTGAAACCACCAGCTCAAGTGCGGCCGGCGTCGCCTGCAGCGAGGTGGCGATGGTCGGCAGCGCCACGTTGACGATGAAAAAGTCGGCGATCGGCAGGAAGGCGCCGGCGAGCAGAACGTACACGCCAATCCCGTGCAGCCCGCCGGCGCGGGCCATGGAACGAGGTGTGTGCCAAGCTTGCCCGGCGGCGATTGTCGAGTTGGTCATCCGAACCTCCAGATGCGTATGAAGCCATAGTTATGTTATCATAACGATTATGCTCATATACATAGACGCTGGAAGTCTGTAAACTGCGCCCCATGGAAACCGATCCGGACTCGTCCGCACGCAAAGCTCCCCCGGCTGTTCGCTGGGCGGACCTGGCCGACCTCATCCTCATCATTGCCCGTGAGATTCAGTTTCGCGGTTACAGGGACGAGAAAGCGCTGTCGCTGTCGCAATCGGAGGGCATGGTGATGCGCCACCTGGTTGCGCACGCTTCCGCAACGCCCAGCCAGATCGCGACGGCGACCGGGCTGCAGCGCACCAATGTTTCCACCGTGCTGCGCGACCTGGAAGGCAAGGGGCTGATCGAGCGCCATGTCGACCCGCAAGATCGCCGGGGCGTCAGCGTCCATCGCACCCGGCGGGGAGCCCACAATTACGCCCTGGTGCGCAAGGAGTGGGCAACTGCCGTATCCGAGGCCGCCGGCGGCGACACACGCAAGCTCAATGCCGCGCTTGAGCTTCTCAGATCCATCGAAGCCGGCCTGACCGCAACGCGACCGATAGACAGCGACGGTCCGGGGCGAATGTCCGCCCGCCGCCGGAACGTCTAGTGCCGAACAGCGCGAGAGAGAAGCAATCTCGACCGCAACTCGGTAGCAGCCAGCCCTGTATCTCGTAAGGCTGCCGGCCGTCAGGACATCTTCAACAAGCGCACGCCCTTAGCAACATGCTCAGGTAATACCCCCCAACCTATGCAATCCAGGAGCGCCTCACGAAGGTCGAAATCGGGTCTCAGTGGTCGTGCGCACCATGCTCCTGCAGCGAGAGCCCAAAAGTCCGCACCAGGTCGCTGACCTGCTCCGGTGACAGGTAGCGGGGGTTGAGGCCGCGCAGAAGCAGATAGAGCTTTGCCGTTTCCTCCAGCTCTTCGGTAGCGAATACCGCTGCCTCGAGCGTCTCGCCCGCGACGACGGGACCATGGTTGGCGAGCAGCACCGAAGAGTAGCGTCCGGCGAGCCCTTTGATTGCATCAGCTACCGCAGGGTCTCCGGGACGGAAATATGGCACCAAAGCCGTCTGTCCGGCGCGCATGAGATAGTACGGCGTCATTGGCGGCAGGACCGACTTGGGATCGATCTCGGGAAGCATGGTGACGGCCACCGCATGGGTGGAGTGCAGGTGCACAATCGCACGCGCTGCTGCCCGCGTCTCGTAGAGGGCGGTATGCAGGGGGATTTCCTTGGTCGGCGCATCGCCCGCGACGAGTTGCCCTTGCGCGTCGAGCCTGGCAAGGCGAGCCGGATCGAGAAAGCCCAACGATGCGTTGGTCGGCGTCACAAGCCAGCCGCCGTCATCGAGCCGCAGACTGATATTGCCCGATGATCCCGGTGTCAGCCCGCGCTCGAATAGGGAACGGCCGAAGCGGCATATCTCTTCGCGAACTTTGGCCTCGCTCATGTTGTGGCTCCCTCGATCAGTTCGAACCCGAGATCGATCTTCGTCGGCGGCCCGTCGGAGCAGACCAGCCGAGCACCGGTCTCTCCGACCGCGGCGCGTGGCGTCCGGATGGTGGAAAGCGGTTGCGGCGCCGCGCGTGCGACGTCCAGGCCGTTATAGCCGAAAATCGCCAACCGGCCGGGAATGGCGATGCCGCGGGCAAGGCAATGGAAATAACCGCCAATCGCCATGTCGTCGTTAGAGAAATAGGCGGCATCGAGATCGGGGGCGCGCCCGAGCAGCCGGCCGAGACCGTCGCGCCCGGCCTCGATCGACGAAGATGAGGGAATGATTTCTTCCGCGGCGACTTCAAGGCCTGCCTCTGCGAGCGCCGAGCGAAATCCGGCCAAGCGTTTGGCGGCGCGCAGATCGCGGCTGAGATCGTGGCCCACATAGCCGATGCGCCGATAGCCGCGCGAGACCAGATGACGCGCGCTCGCGCCTCCCGCCTCGCGGTTGGAATAACCGACGACGATGTCGATGCCATCGCCATCGGAATCGAGCAGTTCGGCGACCCTGATGCGGGCGTGCCTGAGCATGGCCACGGTACGCTCGGTGTGTTCGAGCCCGGCCACCATCATACCCGCCGGACGCCAGCTAAGCAGCGACTCGATGAGAGTTTCCTCGCGGCCCTGTTCGTAGTCCGTCACCGCGACGACAGGCTGGAATCCGGAGCCCACCAGCACCGTGTTGGCGCCGCGCAGCATGTCCGGAAAGACGATGTTGCTGAGCGACGGGATCACGATCCCGACCAGCTTGGAGCCGGTCGAGGCCAGCGTGCCGGCGATGCGGTTCGGCACATAGCCGAGGCTTCTCGCGGCATTGAGGACGCTCTCGCGTGTCTTGGCCGAAAATGAACCGTGCCCGCGCAACACGCGCGAGGCGGTGCTCTCGCCGACGCCGGCCGCGCGTGCGACATCGGTAAGCGTCGTCGTCCCCGTCGGCGTGCCGTCGGCCACTTTCGATCTCCCTGATGGAGCGCGACGTCGCACTGGACCGTCCTCGCCTCCGTCCATCCTCTTTTGCCATGTCGCGGCAACCTTTTCAAACGATTGTTGGCAGCGCTGCCACTTTTTCGTTGGCAGCGCTGCCAACCCATGTTACCCAGTTACGCAATCGCTGCCAAAGCCGCTATCGGAGGGCGCGCTGACACCCCATTCACAGTCAAGGGAGGAACCAATGACCGTGCTTACACCTGCGCTACCGGCGCAAGCCGTAGCTGAAATCGAAACGAGGAGAACCGCCTACAGCAAGGTCTTCTGGCGCATCGTGCCGTTCCTGATGCTGTGCTACGTCGTTGCCTATCTCGACCGCGTCAACATCGGCTTCGCCAAGCTGCAGATGTCGGCCGACCTCGGCTTCAGCGAGACCGTCTACGGCCTCGGCGCCGGCATCTTCTTCATCGGCTATTTCCTGTTCGAGGTGCCAAGCAACGTCATTCTTCACAAGGTCGGCGCGCGCATGTGGATCGCGCGCATCATGATCACCTGGGGTTTGATCTCAGCTGGCTTCATGTTCGTCACGTCCGCCCCGACATTCTACCTGTTGCGCTTTCTGCTGGGCGTCGCCGAAGCCGGGTTCTACCCGGGGATCATCCTTTTCCTCACCTACTGGTATCCCTCGCATCGCCGGGCCAAGATCATCGCGGTGTTCATGTCCGCGATCCCGGTCTCAGGCATATTGGGCAATCCTCTTTCCGGCTGGATCATGGATTCGTTCGATGGCGCCCACGGCCTCGCCGGATGGCAATGGATGTTTCTTATCGAGGCGGTTCCAGCCGTCCTTCTCGGCATCGCTGTCTTGTTCTTCCTCGACAACGGCATTCGTCAGGCCAAGTGGCTGAGCGAAACGGAAAAGCAGGCCCTGGAAGAGGAGATCGCACGCGAGGAGCGTCACAAGGAGAGTGGGCATTCGGTAGCCGGTATCTTCCGCGATCGCCGAGTTTGGCTGATGTGCCTGATCTACTTCACCTTCGTGATGGGCCAGTACGGGCTGACCTTCTGGATGCCGACCCTGGTCAAGGCGACCGGCATCACCGGAAACTTCAATATCGGACTGATCAGCGCGATCCCCTTCATCTGTGCCGTCGTGGTCATGAATCTGTTCGGCCGCAGCGCTGACAGGCATCGCGAGCGCCGTTGGCACCTGGTCGTTCCGGCGCTGCTCGGCGCCGTCGGTTTCGTCGTCGCGGCCGCAAGCTCGAATCTGACGATCGCCATCGCCTTCCTGTCCGTTGCAGCGGCCGGAGCGATCACCTGTGCGCCGCTGTTCTGGTCGCTGCCGACCTCATTTCTCGCCGGGACAGGTGCCGCGGCAGGCATTGCGCTCATCAATTCGGTCGGCAACCTGGCCGGCTTTGTTAGCCCGTATCTCGTCGGCTACCTGAAGGATTTGACCGGCGCAACGCAGGTCGGCATGTATGCGCTCGCCGCAATCCTGGTGCTCGGCGCGGTCCTGGTGCTGACGACGCCACCCAAGCTGGTCAATCGCTAAACCGGATTGCGTTTCGAACAAGGATCTCCGTGATGACCGTTTATGATCGAAGCAAGGAAAACCCCGCCGGAGCAAGGAAGAACCGGGCCGCCCTGATCGGCATCGGTTCCATGGGACTTGGCATGGCCATGTCGCTCAGGCGGGCCGGGTTTGAAGTGGCTGGCTTCGACGTGGACGCCGCGGCGATCGCCCGGCTCGTCGACGCGGGCGGCCGAGGCGCGGCAAGCCCCGCCGAGGCCGCTGAAGGTGCCGACGTCGTCGTGTCGGTGGTCGTCAACGCCGCGCAAACGGAGGCCATCCTGTTCGGTACGAACGGCGTCGCCGAAACCATGGCCGAGGGCGCGGTTTTCGTCTCCTCGGCCACGATCGATCCCGATGCGGTGCGCCGCCTTGCCACGCCGCTCGAAGCGACGGGACGGCTCTATCTCGACGCGCCGATCAGCGGCGGGTCGGTGCGCGCCGCCGAGGGTGCGCTCACCATTCTGGCCTCCGGCAGCCCTGCCGCCTTCGCCAGAGCGCGGCCGGCACTGGATGCAATAGCCACCAACGTCTATGAACTCGGTGACGAGCCGGGCGTTGGTGCAGCCTTCAAGATGATCAACCAGTTGCTTGCTGGCGTGCACATAGCGGCGGCCAGCGAAGCCATCGCATTTGCCGCCCGGCAAGGGCTGGACATCCGCAAGGTCTACGAGGTGATAACTGCCTCCGCAGGCAATTCGTGGATGTTCGAGAACCGGGTGCCGCACGTGCTGGACGGCGACTACACACCGCGCAGCGCGGTCGACATCTTCGTCAAGGACCTCGGCATCATTCAGGATATGGCCCGCAGCGCCAAATTCCCGGTGCCGGTGGCCGCGGCCGCGCTACAGATGTTCCTGGCGACCTCGGCGGCTGGAATGGGCCGGGACGACGACGCATCCGTCGCCCGGCTCTACGCAAAGATCACCGGCACCGAACTGCCCGCCACCCGCGAACCTGGCCAAACCGGCCTGACATCGGCCTGACATCGGCCTGAGGAAGACTGGATCGCCCATGCCCCGCTTTGCCGCCAACCTGACAATGATGTTCAGCGAGTGGCCGTTCCTGGATCGGTTCCAGGCGGCCGCCGATGCCGGCTTCCGTGTGGTCGAATTCCTGTTTCCTTACGAGCACACGCCCGAGGCGATCGGCGAGCGCCTTCGCAGATACGGTTTGACCCAGGCTCTGTTCAATTTGCCGCCTGGCGATTGGGCCGCCGGCGAGCGAGGATTGGCCGCCTTGCCCGATCGATTTGCCGAGCTCCAGGCCGCCGTGGCATTTGCCCTTCCCTACGCGGAGGCCACGGGCGTGAAGCGTCTGCATTTGATGTCGGGGCTCGCCGCTCGCGAGGACAGGGCGGCCGTGGATACCTATCGCAAAGCGATCATCTGGACCGCCGGCAAGCTTGCCGATCGCGGCATCGACCTGGTGATCGAACCAATCAATGGCCGCGACATGCCGGGCTATTTCCTCAATGACTTCGACTTTGCCGAGCAGCTCATCGGCGAACTGGCCCTGCCCAATCTCAAGCTGCAGTTCGATGTCTACCACCGCCAGATCCTGCACGGCGATGTCGTCATGGCGTTGCGCCGGCTGCTGCCGATCATTGGCCATGTCCAGATCGCAAGCGTGCCCTCCCGCCATGAGCCGACTTCGGAAGAGCTCAACGACCGGTTCATCTTCGCGGAACTGGACCGGCTGGGCTATGATGGTTTCGTCGGTTGCGAATATCGGCCCAGCGGCACGACACTTGAGGGGCTCGGCTGGTTCGCCCCCTTTGCCGGCGAGCCCCTTCCCCAGGCTGGCATCGGAGTTTCGCCATGAGCCTCGCCCTCGGCGCAATTGCGGACGACTACACAGGCGCGTCCGACCTGGCCAACACGCTCGCCAAGGAAGGCCTGCGCACGGTTCAAACCATCGGCGTTCCGGCCGCAGGTCTCGATCTTCCCGAGGTCGACGCGGTTGTCGTCTCGCTCAAGATCCGTTCGGTTGCCGCAGCGCAGGCGGTGGAGCGCGCCCGCGCGGCCGACCAATGGCTGCGCGCCCGCGGGGCAGCGCATGTGATGTACAAGATCTGCTCGACCTTCGATTCCACCGATGCTGGCAATATCGGCCCGGTGCTGGACGCCTTGCGTCACGACGTGAACGAGAAATCGGTTTTGGTGACGCCGGCCTTTCCGGAAACCGGCCGAACCGTCTACCGGGGGAATCTTTTCGTCGGCGCGGTGCCGCTCAACGAGAGTCCGCTCAAGGATCACCCGCTCAATCCCATGCGCGATGCCAATCTGGTGCGCGTACTCGCCCGGCAGAGCATGGCAGCGGTCGGGTCGATCGACCTCGCGACGGTCGCGCGCGGCGCGGACGCGATCCGCGCGCGCAACGCGGCGATTTCCCAGGATGGGGCCGGAGCGGCGATCGCCGACGCCGTCTTCGAGAGCGATCTTGAAGCGATCGGCGCCGCAGCCTTGGCACAACGCCTGTCGGTCGGAGCGTCCGGCCTGGGATTGGGTCTCGCCCGCGGCCTGGTCGCCGCCGGCACCGCGCAGCGCCATCAACGGACGGTGCTGCGGGATCGGCCGGCCAAGGGGCCCGCGGCGTGCTTGGCCGGCAGCTGTTCGCGGGCGACCCTGACGCAGATTGCCCGCGCCGAAGAGACGACGCCGGTGCTGAGGCTCGATCCGGAAAGGCTGATGAGCGGAGCGGCGGAGACGCACCGTGCGCTCGCATGGGCGGCCGCCCGCTTGGCCGATGGCCCCGTGCTCATCGCCAGCAGTGGATCGCCCGAGGTGGTTTCGGCGCTGCAGGCGCGGCATGGACGTGAGGCTGCCGGTCATGCGATCGAGCAGTCGCTGGCGACGATCGCCGAAGGTCTGGTCGAACTCGGCGTGCGCAGGTTGGTCGTGGCAGGCGGCGAGACGTCCGGCGCCGTCGTGGACCAGCTTGCCATTCCCGCCTTCGAGTTGGGCCCCGAAATCGCCGCGGGTGTCCCCGCGCTGCGTGCACTCGGCAGCCCGCACGGCGAGCTGCTGCTTGCCCTGAAGTCAGGCAATTTCGGTGGCGACCGTTTCTTCGCGGACGCCTTGGCCGTTTTGGCATGAGGAGTGACGGGGTCTTGGCTGTCCAAGGATAACTGAGAAGGTTGCGCCAGGGTCGAATGGCGGCGGTGGATTGCGAAGAGGCCGCTCCTGCGCCATCAACCGAATGACTGATTTTTGGTCGAAGACGGTGATGCACAATCTCGCGCCCGGCGGACCTGCCGAATGACGGCAGCCACTACGACCTGCACCGATCGCTGCCGCCAGCGCGCCGGCCGCCGCAGTGGTGCCCTCGAGCGACAATTCGCCCCTTCATAAATCCGTAGTGTCGATTTCGTAGATGAAACAGGGGGGCTTTGTGTAATGCCACTCTCTGGAAAAGGATGGAAAATGTCCAAGATCCCCGGCAAGACCGAAACGATCGAAAACGCGGAATCCGCTACTTACGAGCCGTACAAGGTTACCGAGCAGGTTCGCGCTGTCGCCGAACAGGGCATTGAGCAGGCGAAGGAAGCATTTTCCAAATTGGAATCGAACGCCGAGACGACTCAAAAGGCTTTTGAGTCGACCCTTGAGGTGGCCAAGACCACCCGCAACGAGGTGTCGCTGAAGACGATTGCAGCTCTGCGAGCCAATGCCGAAGCCGGCTTCGCTCACCTGGAAGCACTGGTTGCCGTGAAGTCGCCGTCCGAGTTCTTCGAGCTGCAGGCCGCTTTCGTGAACAAACAGATCGACACTTCCGTCGAGCAGGCCAAGACCCTGCAGGCGGTGATGTTGAGAGCCACCGAAGACGTATCCAAGCCGATCAAGGATGCCTTCGAAAAGGCTTTGAAGAACCTCAAGGCCGCTTGACTGCTCAGGCAATCCGAGGCCGGAGGTCGCCGACCTCCTCTGCTCGTTACGACATCAAGACCGGCACACTCGCGCCGGTCTTCTTCCATTCGGCCGGCGTCCTTTGCACAAATCGCAACTCTCGGCCAAGCATCGCTTTTCCAAACAGTTGGCTACGGAATAGGTCCGCAGTGACGAAGGCCCGAAATCGGGACGAGGACGCCGCTTTGGTCCTGCAGCTACTTGACCATTGATTGTTGCAGCCCAGTGCCGGCGATTTCTCCGGGGCTGCTTTCGAAGTCGAAGAGCCTTTGGGTCGCAAGCGCCGCGGCGCCACGCGCCCAGGAATCGTCTGCCCAATCGGGTGTAATCGGTGGCGGGTTCCACATGGCATAACGCTTCAATGCATCGCGCATTGGCCCGAACAGATAGTCGCCAAAGGTGACGGCTTCGCCCCCGCCGACAATCACTTCCGGATCGATGATATTGCAGAAACCGCCCAGGTATCGTCCAATCCCCTCGCCTGCCTCCTGCAGCAGGTCTATGGCTGCCCGGTCTCCAGTCTTGGCCGCGTTCAGCATGTCGTGGCGCGTCACTTCACCAGCGAGTCGCCTGGCCTCCTTCCATCGCCGCACCAGGGCCGGTTCCGAGAAGAAGGTCTGCAGGCAACCGCGCCTGCCACACTCGCATGGCGGCCCGTTCGGATCGTATGTCGAGTGACCCATCTTGCCCGCGGCGCCATTCGCGCCGTGATGGACAGAGCCATCGATGACCACCGCGCAGCTGATGCCGGCCCCGATGGCCAGGGCCCCGACGGTGCGATGATGCCGGCCAAGTCCGAACAATTGTTGCGCGAGCGCAAATGCGTTGGTGTCGTCGTCCGCCCAGACGGGTACGCGCACGCGTTCGGCAAGCATCGCAGCGATCGGCACATCGGCCCAATTGAACCGGTGGCTCAACCGGCAGACACCGTTATCGATGACGCCTGGTACAGCGATGCCGATCCCGCTGAGCTGGGCGCCTGTCGGTGCCCTGCGGTCGGAAACCAGCTCCTCGACTGCCGAGGCGCAGGCCTCCACCGTACTTTGTGGCGACAGATCGGGGACAACGACCTGCTTCGTAACAAGTGGAGTCGTGGCAAGATCGGTCAGCACACAATCGATGCCGCCTACCTTCAGCTTGAGCCCGGCCACAAGCCTGCCGGCGTAGTTTATATTGATCGGGATAGGTCGACGTCCCGGCGCGCCAAGACTCGCCTCCCCTTCCACCAGAATATTTTCCTCGAGCAATTCAGACACGACGAACGTCACCGCCGCGGGGCTGAGGCCCGTAACAGAGGCGATTTCGGCGCGGCTTATAGCACCTTGCCTTCGCAGCAGGTTCAGGATCAGCCGCCGGTTGATCGCGCGGGCCGTTTGCTGATCGCCTTTGAGCTTCATTCCTGCCTCATAATTAATTTTGTAAATTAAGTATTGACCATGCTGACATCCATACGCTACGAATTCGCATGGTTCAATTGGAATCCGGCTGTTCTCAGGGAGGAGATAGAAGCCATGACCACCGACTTTTCCGCGTTAACCACAACAAGGCGCCGTTTCCTCAAGGGCACTGGCGCGGCACTCGCCGCTTCGGCGACTGGTCTTTGCCTCCCGGCCTTGGCGCAGGCTCAGGAAATCACCATCATTTCCAACCTCAGCAATGTCGAGCAACGCCAGATCCTGCAGCGGCTGGCGAGCGAGTATGAGGCAAAATCAGGCACCAAGATCGTCATCAACAACATGGACCACGAGGCCCATAAGACGGCAATCCGCAGCTATCTTGTCGTCGGCGCTCCGGATATCTGCTTCTGGTTTTCCGGCAACCGCATGAAGGCCTTCGTCAACAAGGGCCTTTTTGACGACATCTCCGATCTGTTCGCCAAGGAGAACTACAAGAGCGTACTCGGTGCCACCACAAGCGCGGTCACCGTCGACGGCAAGCAGTATGGCCTGCCGATGGGAGGTCTTCTCTGGGGCCTCTTCTATCGCAAGGACGTCTTCGCCGAAAAAAATTGGTCGCCGCCCAAGACCTGGAACGACTTCCTAGCCTTCGGCGAGGCGGCCAAGTCCGCGAAGATGATCCCGATCAGCATGGGCACGAAGGAGCTTTGGCCGGCGGGCGGCTGGTTCGACCATATGAACCTGCGCATCAACGGGCTCGACAAGCACATAGCGCTGATGGACGGCAAAGTTCCCTACACCGATCCGATGTTGACGCCAGTCTTCGACAAATGGAACGATCTGATCAAGGCGGGCTTCTTCTCGCCGAGCCACAGTTCGTTCGGATGGGAGCAGGCGGGTGCTTCCCTAGCGCAAAAGAAGGCGGCAATGATGGACCTGGGCGGCTTCGTTCGATCCGCCTTTCCGGAAGCGGATTTGCCTCAGCTTGCCTACGCGCCATTTCCCGAGATCGTTCCCGGGGTCGCCCGCTACGAGGATTTTTCGGTCAACTCCATCCACGTTCCGGCGAATGCGAAGAACAAGCAGGGTGCGCGCGACTTCCTCGCCTATTTCTACAAGCCGGAAAATCTGGGCGCATTCCTCGCCGCCGAAGGCGCCATCCCGCCTCGCAACGACTGCCCGCCAAGCAAGGACCCGCTGGTCAATGCTGCGGTCGAGGAACTGAAGAAAGTGGTTGGAACATCGCAATATTACGATCGCGACACCGATCCGGACATGGCCCAGGAAGGGATGGCGGGGCTGCAGGAATTCATGGTCAAGCCTGAGCGACGTGAGCAGATCCTCAAGCGCCTCGAAAAAACCCGCAAGAGAATCTTCGGTTGATCCTCCCTGGCTGACGGGCGCCGCCTTTCGGCGGCTCCCGGCTCTCTTTTTTCGGATGGAACGCCATGCCTCCTGTCTGGCGCAGAAATCGTCATTGGTTGACGCCGGTACTTTTCCTGCTGCCGGGCCTCATCCTGTTCGGCTCGGTGATCCTTGCCGCCTCCATCGAGACGGTCTGGATTTCGCTGCACGACTGGGATGGGATTGGCGCCAAGACCTGGGTCGGGCTCGCCAACTATGTCGAACTGGCCGACGATCCGCAGTTCTACGTCTCGCTCAAGAACAACGTAATCTGGCTGCTGATCTTCATGCTGGCGCCGCCGATCGGCCTGGCGCTTGCGCTGATCGTGAATCAGCAGATCCGCGGCATGCGCATCCTCAAGTCGCTGTTCTTCGTGCCGCTTGTGCTGGCGACCGTCACCGTCGGTGTCGTGTTCGGATGGGTCTATGATCCAAACTTCGGGTTGCTGCAGCTTCTCTTCGGCGCCTTTGGCGGTACCGCCCCGGCGCTGCTTTCAGACGAGACCTTCGTCACCTTCGCGGTAGCCGCCGCCGGTCTGTGGCCACAGATCGCGTTCTGCATGATCCTGTTCCTGGCGGGCCTGAACAGCCTCAACGACGATCTGATCGCCGCCGGACGCGTCGACGGTGCGCGCGGCTGGCGCATGTTGCGCCATGTCGTCCTGCCGCAACTGTCGCAGGTCGGCTTCATCGCCATCGCGGTGACGGTGATCGGTGCGCTGCGCTCCTTCGACATGATCGCGGTCATGACCAGTGGCGGCCCCTATGGCTCGTCCACCGTGCTCGCCTACCAGATGTATCAGGAGTCGATCTTTTCCTACCGCTTTGGCTACGGCGCCGCGATCGCCACCGTGCTGTTCGTGATCATGATCGTCTTCATCGCCTGGTATCTCAGTGGCCTCATCAAGGCCGAGCGGAGCAACGCCTGATGTACCCGCGCCCCATTCCCGAAAACGCCAGGATCCAGCGAGCCCTCTATCTAGGTGGGGTAACCCTGGTCGTGATCCTGTGGCTGCTGCCTCTGCTCGCCGTGATGCTGACCTCGATCCGTTCCAACGAGGAGCTGATGGCCGGCAACTATTGGGGCTGGCCGCAGAAATTCAGCCTGATCGACAACTACAAGGCGGTTTTCGACCAGACCGCCATGCTGCGCTTTTTCCTCAACAGCCTGCTGATCACCATCCCGTCCGTCATCGGCGTTCTCATCCTGTCGACACTGACCGGCTTCGTCTTGTCGCGCTACCCGTTCCGTGGCTCCAATCTCATCTTCGCCCTCTTCGTCGGCGGCAATTTCCTGCCGGCGCAGATCATGATGATCCCGGTCCGCGACCTGATGGTGAGGCTGGGTCTCTACGACACCGTCTATGCGCTGATCGTTTTCCACATTGCCTTCCAGACCGGCTTCGCCACGCTTTTCATGCGCAACTTCATCGCCGCTCTCCCGGGCGAACTGTTCCAGGCGGCGCGCGCCGAAGGCGCCTCGCCGTTCCAGACATTGCGCCACGTGGTTATTCCGCTGGTCCGGCCTGCACTGGCGGCACTCGCGATCCTCACCTTCACCTTCGTCTGGAACGACTATTTCTGGGCGATCGTCCTTACCCAGAGTGATGCGGTCAAACCCGTTACCGCAGGCCTGAACAATCTGCGCGGCGAATGGACATCGGCCTGGAACATCGTCTCGGCGGCCACGATCTTCGTCGCCCTGCCCCCGGTCGTGATGTTCTTCATGATGCAGAAGCACTTTGTCGCCGGCCTCACCATGGGAGCCGTCAAGGGATGATCCGCCGCGAACCCTGCCGCACCCGACACGCACGGAAAGGCGCCTCGATATGAGCAGCGTGGAATTGCGAAAAGTCGACAAGCACTATGCCGGCTACCATGCCCTGAAGACGGTCGACCTGACGATCGAAAAGGGCGAGTTCGTCGTCATGGTCGGCCCCTCCGGCTGCGGAAAGTCGACATTGCTGAAGACGATCGCCGGGTTGGAAACCATCAACTCCGGCCACATCGTGATCAACGGGCGAGACGTCACCAGGGAAGAACCCGGCGACCGCGGCATCGCAATGGTCTTCCAGTCCTATGCACTCTACCCACACATGACCGTCGCCGAGAACATGGGCTTCGGCCTGCGGATGGCCAACCGGCCCAGGACCGAGATCGACGTCGCCGTCAAACGCGCAGCACGGATCCTGCGTCTGGAGGAGCAGCTCGACAAGCGCCCGAAGCAATTGTCGGGCGGGCAGCGCCAGCGCGTCGCGATCGGTCGCGCGATCACCCGCTCGCCCGAGGTGTTCCTGTTCGACGAGCCGCTGTCGAACCTCGATGCCGCGCTGCGCACTCAGATGCGAGTGGAACTTTCGAGCCTGCACGCGCAGCTTGGATCGACGATGATCTACGTCACCCACGACCAGGTCGAGGCGATGACCATGGCCGACCGGATCGTGGTCCTCAACAAGGGCCGGATCGAGCAGGTCGGCTCGCCGCTGGAGCTCTACGCCAATCCTGCGAACATTTTCGTCGCGGGCTTCCTCGGCGCGCCACGCATGAATTTCATCGAAGCGAAAGCAGTGAGCGTCAAGGCATCCAGCGTCTCGGTAGCGGCAGCCGGCCTCCCTGCCATCACCTTGGATGGCATCGACGCCGGCGGCCTTTCGGCTGGTGACGCCGTGACCATCGGCATCCGTCCGGAGGCCCTGCGTGTCGTCGAGCCAAGCGACGTCGCAACGCCGGCCTTCTCCAGCCAAGTGCGTCTGGTCGAGCAGTTGGGGCGCGAAACCGTCCTCTACGTCGACGGCTCTCCGCTTCAGACGACCAATTCCGACAGCGGCACCGGCAATTTCACGCTTCAGCTCAACAAGGTTTCTACCGTCGGCGTCGGCGCCGCGTTGCAGGTCGGCTTCGAACCCGGCGACGCCTACCTCTTCGGCCCCGATGGCCGCACGCTCACGCCAAGAAAACCCCTCGCCTCAGTCTGAACCTCGAAATTTCGAAAGTCCCATACGCATGAACCGCAATGAGCCCGCTCCGCTATCCGTATGGCGGCCCCTCAATCTTGACCGCTTTCTGCTTGGAGCACCTCATTACCCCGAACATGTCGACGAAGGCTGCTGGCAGCGTGACGCCGAGCGCATGGCCGCCGCCGGCGTCAACACGGTGCGTATGGGAGAGTTCGCCTGGCACATTTTCGAGCCCCGCGAAGGCAAGTTCGAGTTCGGCCTGTTCGATCGCGCGATCGAACTTCTCGGCCGCGCGGGGATCGACACGATCATGTGCACGCCGACAGCCACCCCTCCCCGCTGGCTCACCGTCAACTATCCCGAAGTGCTGCGCGTTGACATGAACGGGCGGGCCTCGAGCCACGGATCGCGCCAGCATGCCGACACCACAAGCCCGGTATTCCGCGCCCACAGCCGCCGCATCACCCGCGCCATGGCCGAGCATTATCGGCACAACCCGCGTGTGATCGGCTGGCAGACGGACAACGAGCTCAACACCACGGTGTCGGAATCGTTCGCGCCTTCGACAAGGCTGGAGTTCCAGAAATACCTGCAGAAGGCCTACGGCACCATTGAGGCGCTGAACTTCGCCTGGGGCGGCCACTTCTGGGCGACGGCCTACGACGATTTCTCGCAGATCGACCTGCCGAGACCGCTCATGCCGTCCTACCCCAGCCCCGGCCACGTGCAGGACTACCATCGCTTTCTGGCCGCCGCGACCGCGGCCTTCCAACACGACCAGGTCGAGATCCTGCGCGCCGCCAATCCGGACTGGTTCATCTTCCACAATCTTGGCCAGCTTGCCGACATCGATTTCCGCGGTCAGTTCGGACAGGACCTCGATTTCATCGGCTTCGACATCTATCCGATGCTCTATGACGAGATGCGCCGAACCGGCGGGCATGCGGCGACCCAGGCCCTCCATCTCGATATATGCCGCGCCTATTCCGGCAACTTCATCGTTCCGGAGCAGGCCTCGGGCTTCGGCAGTCAGCCCGGCTTCTCGACGATGACGCCGGAGCCCGGCGAGATGCGTCGCATGGCCATGACTTCGGTGGCGCGCGGCGCCGACGGTGTCATGTTCTTTCGTTGGCGTCCCGCGCATTTCGGCGCCGAGATCTACTGGATGGGCGTCATCGATCACGACGACGTGCCGCGCCGCCGCTATGACGAGGCGAGCCGCTTCTTCCATGAGATCGCCGCCGCGAAGGAGCAGATTCTTGGCACCGCAGTGCGCATGGACCTCGGCATCGCCGGCGCGGACTTCGACAACCAGGAGGCTCACAAGACCTATCCGATCGGCCTCCCCAGTCCGCTCGAAGACGCGACGCTGTTTCATCGCCACTGCTATCAGAACGGCATTGCATGCGGGTTCATTCATCCCGAAGACGATCTTTCGCGGCTCAAGGCGCTCTACGTCCCGCATTGGGTGATGTGGAAGGATGAATGGAACGAGGCTGTCGAAACCTTCGTCCGCAACGGCGGTACGCTGATCCTGTCGGCATTGAGCGGGACGAGGGACGAGAACAACCACATCATTCGCGAGCAGGCTCCCGGCAAGGCCCTTGCAGCCCTGAGCGGCGTCAGGGTGACGGAGTTCGGCCGCGTCGTTCCCGAAGGCGCCAGCGGCCTGTTTCCGCTGTTTCGTCCGGCTCCGATGGGCACCTATGCACCGCCGCCCCTCCCGGCCTCGTCCGCGGAACGCAAATACCTGTTCACCCTTGGCAATGAAGAATTCCAGGCTGCGCATTTGTACGAGGTGCTTGACGTAGCGCCTGACACCGAGGTGCTCGGCGTCTGGTCGAACCGCTTCGCCGCCGGCTCTCCGGCAATCACCGCCCGCAAGGTCGGGCAAGGTCGGGTTGTCTATGTCGGCACGTATCTCACGCCGCAACTGACGGAGAAGCTTGTCGATGTCGTACTGGCCAAAGCCGGTATAGCGCCTTTGCTGCCCGACCTGCCTGCCGGGGTGGAGGTCTCTGTCAGGGAAGCCGACGACCGCCGGCTGATGTTCGTGCTGAACACCACGGAAGTCGCCGTGATCGTACCCAACGTCCCAAAGGGCCTCGACCTGCTGACGGGCAAGGCCGTTGAAGGAACGCTGCAACTCGACCCTTACGGCTGCGCAATAATTCGGTCCTGAACAAATCGAACCAGCGTCCATAGACGCCGAACAGATGCTCTTCGAGGCGAAAAATGCGTTCTTCAATCCGCCGCCACAAGGGATCGCAAAAGCGTTTCCTTGGCGGATGACAAGTGGGCCCCGACTGCCAGCTCGACGCGCGCAAGGTCGTGGCTCAATGGGCGTCGATGTAAGAGATGCTCGATCAAAGCTGCGTGGCTGCGCCGCTTCTCGTCGCTTGTTCGAGGCTGGAGAAGTCATGAAGTCGAGTTGACAGGATAGCGTCGCATCGTCCAACCTAGGCGCCTCACCAGGGGAGTCCCGGCAAGGGGCTGAGATACTGCTATCGCGCGCAGTGACCCGTTGAACCTGATCCAGTTCATACTGGCGTAGGGACGGTGCGAGGCTTCGCGGGTCGGCAATCCGGCTTCGGCATTCGGGCAGTGCCCGCATTCTAAGCGAAGCGTCACTTCCTCCTCATCGCGTGGACTGGGTCTCCGTTGCACTCGAGCAAGGAGGCTCACTCATGAATGCC
>NZ_NSGC01000021.1:0-62370 GCF_002294795.1 Mesorhizobium sp. WSM3866
CTGTGCATGAGCGCGGTCGGCGCGCTCAGCGGATCGCTGGTCAGGAACACGGCGGTGCCGGACACCAGCTGCGGCTTCTTCTTGAGGAGGTTCATCGCCAGGAAGTCGAGCGGAATTTCGTTGCGGCGCGTCTTGTCGAATAGGTAGCGGGTGCCGCGAATCCAAGTCCACATGATCAGCCCCATGATCAAAGCGACAGTGATCGACACCCAACCGCCTTCGACCATCTTGACGACATTGGCCGAGAAGAAGCCGAGGTCGATGACGCCGAAGAGCAGCGCCAGCGCCAATGCGAGCGCCAGCTGCCATTTCCAGAGCCAGCGCATGACGACAAACAAGAGGATCGTCGTCATCAGCATCTCACCGGTCACCGAAATGCCATAGGCGGAGGCGAGCGCGCTCGAGCTGCCAAAGCCGACGACCAGAAGCATCACGCCGAGCGCGACCAGCAGATTGACCCTCGGCATATAGATCTGGCCGCTTTGCATCTCGGATGTGTGCTGCACCTCGATGCGCGGCAGAAGATTGAGCTGCACCGCCTGTCTGGTGAGCGAGAAGGCGCCGGAGATCACCGCCTGGCTGGCGATGACCGTCGCCGCCGTTGCCAGGGCGACCATCGGCATTAGCGCCCATTCGGGAAGCATCTGGAAGAACGGGTTGGTCGGCTTGCCGCCGTGCGAGAGCACGAAGGCGCCCTGCCCGAAATAGTTGAGGAGCAGGCAAGGGAAAACGATGGAAAACCAGGCCAGCACGATTGGCTTGCGGCCGAAATGGCCAAGGTCGACATAGAGCGCCTCGGCGCCGGTGACCGCGAGGAAAACCGCGCCGACGGTGACGAAGGCGCCCGTCGGCGTGGTGGCCAGGTAATAGACCGCATAGTAGGGGTTTATAGCCAACAGGACGGACCAATCGTCGACGATGTGATAGAGGCCGGCAACGCCGATCGCCACGAACCATGTCGCCGTGATGGGTCCAAACACTGCCGCCACCTTGCCCGTGCCGAAACGCTGCACGGCGAAAAGCACCGCCAGAATCACCAGCGTGATCGGAACGACATAGGCATCGAGCGCCGGCGTGATGACTTCCAGGCCTTCAACCGCCGAAAGCACGGAGATCGCCGGCGTGATGATCGAATCGCCGAAGAAGAGGGCCGCGCCGCAGAGGCCGATCACGAGGATCAGGCTGGAGCCCTGCGGATAGGCGCTCCGTGCCAGCGCCATCAGCGACAGCGTGCCGCCCTCGCCCTTATTGTCGGCCCTCAGCACGAAGGCGACATATTTGATCGTGACGATGATGGTGAGCGCCCAGACGATCAGCGACAGCACGCCGAGCACATCGTTGCGGGCAACCACTCCCCCTGAAGCATGGAGAGCCTCTCGAAAGGCGTAGATCGGGCTCGTGCCGATATCGCCGTAGACGACGCCGAGAGCGCCGAGCATGAGAACCTTGGTGCTGTGCTGCCGCTCGGTTTCGGCATGGCCCGAAGGTTCGAGGGATTCTGTTTCGCTGGCGTTGGCTAGCACCATGAACCCCACTTCATCAGATTCGCCACGCTCCGAGGCTGCCGCAAAGCGCGGAACACGCCGGAGCTACGCAAGGCATCCTCGCCCTACCATCCGCAGGCCTTCAAGAACCGCCCAACCGTGCCGGCCATGCCATACTCCAGCGCATCCGCTGTCAACCCATGTCCGATCGATACTTCGGCCAATGCGGGGATGCGTTTGATCAATGCCGGCAGATTGTTCACGGTCAAATCGTGGCCGGCATTGACCTGGAGCCCCGCCGCGAGTGCCGCGTCCGCGGTTTTTCCCAGTCTTTCCAATTCCCTGGCCGCCTTGGCGGAATCGGAATGGTAACCGCCATAGGGCCCGGTATAGAGTTCGATCCGGTCGGCGCCGGTATCGCGCGCGGCATTCACGCCGGCCGCATCGGCGTCGGAAAACAGCGACACGCGAAATCCGCCCTTCTTCAGCCGCTTGACGATCGGTGTCAGGAACGCGGCCTGCGCGACGAAGTTCCAGCCGTGGTCCGATGTCGCCTGCGCCGGATCGTCGGGCACCAGCGTCACCTGCTCCGGCTGGTTCTTCTCGACAAGCACCAGGAAATCCTCTGTCGGGTAGCCCTCGATGTTGAATTCCGTCTTGGGGAACTCATCGTCGATCAGCGCCCTGATCTCCGGCAAGTCGGAATGTCTCGTATGCCGCTCATCGGGGCGTGGATGAACAGTCAACCCATGCGCGCCGGCGGCAAGAGCGATGCGCCCCAGCCCTATGACGCTCGGCCACGGCAGGTCGCGGCGGTTGCGCAGCATGGCGACAGCGTTGAGGTTGACCGAAAGCTTTGCAGGCATGAATTCGCATCCAGCTTGGTTTTGGCGGGCATCTATAGCGCCTTTGCAGGGAACAGATAGTGGGTTTCCGGTGTTCCAGAGACTAGCTGATGGCCAACACAAGGATTTGCCAGTGAATTTCCTCGAGGCGGTGCCGGCGATACGCCGCATTGAAACCAACCGTGACGCACTTTTTGCCATCGACGTCGTCGGCGATGTTTCGCCGGCGGATGCGGAGAACCTTTTCGGGCTGCTGGAAGCTGCTTATGCTCTGCACCCGAGGATCGACGTGCTGGTGCGGCTGACTGACGAGGAGAGCGTCGACTGGGCCAACATCTCGCAAGAGACGCTGCAGCAAGGTGTGGCCGACGCGCTGGAGCATGTCGTCCGTTGCGCAGCTATCGGCGAACCGCGCTGGGCATCGCTTGTCGGCGACTTCTTTCCGAAGGTTCTGCCGTTCGAATTCCGGCATTTCACCAGTCAGGACGAAGCCGCGGCCTGGCAATGGCTCGATGCGAGGCCGGCAGAATAAGCGGACTGGAGCAATTCCATGAAAGGTGTGACGGCTTTCCGCTCGGATTGCGCCAAAACAACGAGCTAGAGGGGTTTACCGTTTCCTGACCCGGTGAACCGCTCTATCGCACGATCGTCAGCCGCTCGGCCGCACGCGTGATGGCCGTGTAGAGCCAGCGTTGCCGGGTCTCCTTGAAGGCCCAGCTCTCGTCGAACAGCACGACGTCATTCCACTGCGAGCCCTGCGCCTTGTGCGCGGTCAGCGCATAGCCGTAGTCGAAATCGTCGAATCGCTTCTTCTGCTGCCATGGAATCTCGGCATCCGGATCCTCGAACGCCGCCTTCAGCAGCTTGATCTTGGCAACGCCGCGATCGGGATCGTCCTCCTCCGGCGAGACGAGCAGGTTGATGCCAGGCTTCACCGTCTCGCGCGACGAGGTCATCACTTTCCAGAGCGATCCGTTGAGCAGCCCCTTGGCCGGATCGTTGCGCAGGCAGACCAGCTTGTCGCCGGCCTGCGGATAATCGGCGGAAAAGCCCTTCAGCTCGCGCAGGCGCTGGTTGTAGCGCCGCCGCGTGCGGTTGGTGCCGACCAGTACCTGATCGGCTTTCATCACCAGATCCTGCGTGACCCCTTCCCTGCCGATCACCTGCGCCGTGCCGTAGTCGCCATGCATGAACTCGCGGCCTTCGCGCACGTCGAGCGCCAGCCGGATGATCGGGTTGTCGCGCGCCTGGCGATGGATCTCGGTGAGCAGCACATCCGGCTCATGCTCGGTGAAGAAGCCGCCGCCGGAGATCGGCGGCAGCTGGGCCGGATCGCCGAGCACCAGGATCGGCGTGCCGAAGCTCATCAGGTCGCGGCCGAGTTGCTCGTCGACCATGGAGCACTCGTCGATGACGACCAGCTTGGCGCGCACGATCGGACTTTGCCGGTTGAGTGAAAAGGTCGGCGACATCGAGGTCTTGCCGGTCACCTGGTCCTCGACCGATTCCTCGCCCTTCGGACGATAGATCAGCGAATGGATGGTGCGGGCGTTGGTCGCTCCTTTGGAGCGCAGCACCTGGGCAGCCTTGCCGGTGAAGGCCGCGAACTGCACCTGCCCGTCGACATGCTCGGCGAAATAGCGCGCAAGCGTCGTCTTGCCGGTGCCGGCATAGCCGAACAGGCGGAAGATCTGCGGCCGCCCATCCTTCAGCCAGCGGCCGACCGCCTTCAAAGCCTCGTCCTGTTGGGGAGAGAATTCCATCAGTTCGACAGACCGGATTCGCGAGCGAAACACAAGGTTGCGTGCCATCACCGGCGTCGTCGGCGACGGTCTCATTCATTATCAGCTCGGCACGCTATCAGGCGCAAACAAGAACGTAAAGGGAACGCAGCTTGAGTCCGGGCTACCGGCGGGCTCCGGGATCATTCTCCAGCAGGATCGGCTTGCCGTGCGGCGTGGCGTGCGCGGCACGCTCCCAGGCGGCCGCGAGCGCATCGATCTCGTGCTTGCCGGCGACGCCCTTGGTCGCCAGCAATTTTTCCAGCGCCGACAGCCAGTGCTCGTAATAGTCGTGGCCGTCCCTCGCGGCGTCCGGCTTCTTCACTTCGGCGGACAGGACGTCCGCCCATTCGCTCCACGAAAACAGGCCGCTGTCGTGCAGCGCCACCGTCATGGCGAAAGCCTCCGCCTGCCACGGTTCGGCGAACACCGGATCGTCGAAACCCGTCGGCAGCGCGCCTTTATGCGGGCTCAAGGTAACTCTCCCAGGCGTCGATGGAGACGGTCAATGTCGGATCGGCGCCCTCGCCCCAGATCTCGGCGCCGTCGAAAACCACGGTATAGACCCATTGCGGGTTCTCGCCCTTGCCATGCGCGTTGCTGTCCGGGAACACGAAGCCGTCGCGAACGGCCTCGATCCTTCCGTTCTTGCCGCGCGCGTAGCGCGGCAGGCGCGTATGGCCGGTGGGACTGAAATTCTTCGTCCGCACGCGGTCGCCCGCTTGGAAGCGTGCCGGCGCAGCCACGGGACGGTCGCAAGGCCCACCTTTGGCGAGCACGGCAGGCACATCGGCAGCCTTCAGCACGCGTTTGGGTGTCGCCGCCGGATCGACAGCCTTGCCGGCGGCAAGGTCGCGTTCCGTCACGAAGCCATGGCGCTTCAGGAGTACCTCAAGCGCCTGGATCCAGATCTGGTAATAGCTCGACGAATAATAATCGGCGGGATGCAGCGATTCTCGCGCATGCCGGCTCTCGTCGATGTTCCAGGCACCCATGGCGCCGGCAGTGAGCGTGACGCCTAGTGCCCGCCGCTCCCAGGCAGCATGGAAGTAAGGCTCGTCCGTCTCGGGCGCGACCGGGCCGAAGCCCATCTGTCCGCCGAGATCCTGTGGCCCGTTCATGCCGGCTCCTTCGCCAGCGCCGTGCCGATCATCGAATCGCGGCTGACCAGGCCGGCGAGTTGCTCCTCGCTCCAGCCCTCGGTGCCTTTCGGCCGCATCGGCACCACCAGATAGCGAAGCTCGGCCGTCGAATCCCAGACGCGGATTTTCCTACCCGCGGGCAAGGTTAGCCCGAATTCTTCCAGCACGCCGCGCGGATCGATAACAGCCCGCGAACGATAGGGCGGCGCCTTGTACCAGACCGGCGGCAGGCCGAGCACGGACCACGGATAGCAGGAGCAGAGCGTGCAGACGACGAGGTTGTGCGTCTCCTGCGTGTTGAACACCGCCTGCATGTGCTCGCCCTGACGCCCGGTATAGCCGAGCGAGGCAATTGCCGCCGTCGCGTCGCGCTTCAGCCATTCGGCATAGGCCGGATCGTTCCAGGCCTTCGCCACCACCCTGGCGCCGTTGCGTGGGCCGATTTTCGTCTCGTAGGTATCGACGATGACGTCGATGGCCGCCGGATCGATCAGGCCCTTCTCGGTAAGGATCGTTTCCAATGCGCGCACGCGCGCCGCAAACGGATCGAGCTCGTTGTCGTGGTCGTGATCATGGGACATGGCGCAAGGTTACGATCGTGCGCACGCCCCCGCAAGCTCGGCAACTTGGGCCAGAGCCGGGCCGCCTATTCGGCGGCCAACTTTCTCGGTTCGGCATTTTCTCCGGGGTCAAAGAGCGAGGGCTGCTCGACCGGCTCGACCGCATGCAACGCCGGCCGGCTCTTCTTCGAGGAGAAGCTGAGTAGCCAGCCGGAGAAATGCTCGAAATAGACATAGATGACCGGCGTGACGAACAGGGTCAGCGCCTGGGATGCGAGCAGGCCGCCGACCACGGCAACGCCGAGCGGCTGGCGCAGCTCGGCGCTGGCGCCGGTGCCGAGCGCGATCGGGAACGTGCCCATCAAGGCCGCCAGCGTCGTCATCATGATCGGCCGGAAACGCATCAGGCAGGCCTTGTGGATGGAGTCCAGCGCAGACATGCCCTCGCGCCTCAACTCCAGCGCCACGTCGATCATCATGATGCCGTTTTTCTTGACGATGCCGATCAGCATCAGGATGCCGATCACGGCTATGACCGACAGGTCCATGCCGAAGAGCCGCAATGCAACCACCGCGCCCAGTACCGCCGATGGCAGGCCCGTCAGAATGGTCAGCGGATGAATGAAGCTCTCGTAGAGCATGCCGAGCACGATGTAGATCGTGAGGATCGCGCCCCCGATCAGCAGCCCTTGATTGGCAAGCGAATCCTGGAACGTCTTGGCCGTGCCGGCGAAGGTGGTGCCGATTGCCTGCGGCATGCCGATCTGGTCCTTGAGCTGGTTGATGCGGGTCACCGTGTCGCCGAGCGAGACACCCTGCGGCAGGTTGTAGGAGATCGTCACCGCCGGCAACTGGCCAAGCTGGTTGACCGTCAAGGCGCCGGCTGTGCGATCGACCCGGGCGAAGGCACCGAGAGGAACGAGGCTGCCGCTTCCCGTTCTCACCTGAATGGCCAGCATGCGCTCCGGCGACCACTCGATCTTCGGATCGAGCTCGGTGATGACTTCGTAACTGTCGGCCGAGCCGAAAATGGTTGAGACCTGATCGGTGCCGAAGCCGCCATAGAGGGCGGAGCGCAGCGTGTCCGTGTCGATGCCGAGCTGAGCGGCCTTGTCGCGATCGACGACCAGCGACGCCTGCAGCGCGTTGTTCTGCAAATCACTTGTGACGTCGGTGAAGAATTTATGATCGGCGGCCATGGCGTCGTTCAATTTCTGCGCCCAGGCGTCCGTCGCGCCGTTATCGAGGCCTTGGACGACCAACTGATAGGCGCTGGCCGAGGACCGCGAGCCGAGCCTGAGGTTCTGCACCGGTTGCATATAGGTTTCGATGCCGGCGACGCCGGACAGCTGCCGCCTCAAATCGGAAAGCACCTTCTCTATGTCGGGACGCTTGTCCTTGTCCTTCAGTTGCACGAACAACTGTCCCTGATTGAGCGCATTATTGCCGCTGCCCACCGACCAGGCGACGTGATCGACGTAAGGCGAATGCGAGAAGACGTCGGCGACCTGGCTCTGCAGCTTCGTCATCGCGTCGAAGGAGATGTCCTGGCGGGCGATGGTGGTTACCGAGATCTGGCCTATGTCTTCTTGCGGGAAGAAGCCCTTCGGCGAAACCTGGATCAGCCAGACGGAGGCCGCCGCGGTGCCGACGAAGACCAGGAACACCAGGAAGGTGTGGCGCAGGCAGAAGCTCAGGATCCAGTCATAGCCACGCGTGATGAGATCATGTCTGTGACCGTCGGCATGCGCCTCGCGATCGGCCTTGGTCACCGACAAAAGCCGCGAGCACAGCATCGGGGTCAGGGTCAGCGACACGAACATCGACGCCAGGATGGCGACCGTTACCACGACGGCGAATTCGTTGAAGATACGGCCGATGACGCCGCCCATCAGAAGCACGGGGATGAACACCGCCACCAGCGAAATCGAAATCGATATGATGGTGAAGCCGATCTCACGCGCGCCCTTGAGCGCGGCGTCGAAAGCCGACAGCCCGTCCTCCTCCATGTGGCGGAAGATGTTTTCGAGCATGACGATCGCGTCGTCGACGACGAGGCCGACGGCCAGCGTCAGACCCATCAGTGAGATGTTGTCGATCGAGAAGCCGAACAGGAACATCGCGCCGAGCGTCGCGATCAGCGAGATCGGCACGGCCACCGCCGGGATGATCGTTGCCGTGACGCGGCGCAGGAACACGAAGATCACCATCACCACCAACGCGATGGTCAGGAGCAGCGTGAACTGCACGTCGTCGACGGCCTGGCGGATCGAGGTGGATCGGTCGTTGAGCAGTTTGATGCTCGCGGCAGCCGGCATCTGGTCCTGGAAAGACGGCAGCATCGCCTTGACCTTGTCGACGACGTCGACCGTATTGGCGTCGGGCTGGCGCTGCACGGCCATGATAATGGCGCGCGTGCCGTCATACCAACTCGCCGTCGTCGTGGTTTCGACCGAGTCGATGACGCGCGTGACCTCGCCCAGCCGCACCGGATGGCCGTTCTTGGTGGCGATGATAATGTTTGAAAAATCGGCGGCGTTCATCAACTGAGTGTTGGCCGTGATCGTCAGCTGCTGCTTGTCGTTCTGCAGCACGCCGAGCGGGGTGTTGCTGTTGGCCGAGGCCACGGCCGTCTGCAACTGGTCGATCGAGATGCCGCGCGCGGCGAGCGCGGTCGGATCGATCTGGATGCGCACCGCATATTTTTGCTGTCCGTAGATCGAAACCTGCGCAACGCCATCGATGGTCGACAGCGAGGGCGAGATGACGTTTTCGGCGAAGGCGTCGAGGTCGGTGAGTGGAACGGTGTCGCTGACCAGCGACATCAGAAGAATCGGCGCATCGGCCGGATTGACCTTGCGATAGCTTGGCGGCGCCGTCATTTGCGGCGGCAGCGATTTTTGCGTGCGCGCAATGGCTGCCTGAACGTCCGCGGCAGCCGCGTCGATGTCGCGGTTGAGCACGAACTGGATGGCGATCGAGGTCTGGCCCAGCGAGTTGGTGGTCGAAATCGAATCGATGCCGGCAATGGTTGCGAACTGCTTGATCAGCGGCGTCGCGACCGAGGTCGCCATGGTCTCCGGCGAAGCGCCGGCCAGTTGGGCCGAGACATTCACCACCGGGAACTCCGCGCTGGGCAGCGCCGCAACCGGCAGGAACTTGTAAGCGAACAGTCCGCCCAGCACGAGGGCGAACGACATCAGCAGCGTGGCGACGGGCTTTCGTATGCAGAATTCGGAAATCATGGGCGAGCCTCGCCGGCCTTGTCGGCCTGAGCGACCTTAGGCGAATTTTGATCGCCGCTGCTGCTCGCTGTCTTGCCTTCGTGCACCGTCGCGCCGTCCTTTAGCCTTGTCTGGCCTTCGACCACCACTTTCTCGCCGCCCTTGAGGCCTTGGCTGATGGCGCTGTTATCGCCCTCCGTCAGCGCCACCTGCACGGGCCGCATCTCGACCGTGTTGTCCGGCTTGATCACATAGACGAAGGGACCTTTCTGGCTCGGCTGCACCGCGACCGTCGGCACCGAGGTCATCTGCGGCATCGTGCCGGCATCAAGGATGACATTCACATACTGCCCCGGCCAAAGCGAAAGATCGGAGTTCGGTATGCTCGCCCGCGTGGCGATGGTGCCGGAGGCGGTGTCGACGCTGGAATCGACGAAATCGAGCGTGCCCTTGCCGATCGGCGTGGGATCGCCGTCCTTGGTGAGCGTCACGTCGCCTTGCTGTGGGCTCGCCAGCGCCTTGTGCAATAAAGCAAGGTTGCTTTCCGGAAGAGTGAAATTAACCTGCAGCGGGTCCATCTGTGTGATGGTCACAAGCGGCGTCGTGGTGCTTGAGCCGTTGCTGGTAGTAACGAGATCCCCGACCGAGACGTTGACCGCTCCCAGCCTGCCTGAGATGGGCGCGCTGATGGTCGCGTAGCTTAACTGGACGGTATCGGCGTCGATCGTCGCCTTGTCGGCATCGATGGTGGCGGCCGCGGCCTTCTGCGCCGCCAGTGCCTGGTCGTAAGTCTGCTGCGTGCCAGCCTGCTTGGCGACAAGGTCCTTGGCGCGCTGAAGATCCGCCGTGGCGCTCACCAGCAGGGCCTGGTCCTTGACGAGCGTCGCCTGATCCTTGGCAAGCTGCGCCTTCAGTGCGCGGTCATCGAGCGAGAAGAGAAGGTCGCCGGCCTTGACCATTTGCCCGTCTTTCACCGCGATCGACACGATCTGGCTGGAGACACGGGCATTCACGCTGACCACCGACGGTGAGGAGACGAAGCCGATGGCGTAGCGACGGATCGGAAAATCGGCGGTCGTCGCAGTTGCCGAAACGATCGAGGCGGAACGCGCGCCGCCAGCGCCGCCCTTCTGGCTGCCCGATGCCTTGGTCGTGTCGGCGCCGGCTGTGTCGGCCTGCTGGCCGGAGATCAGCTGCTGCACCCTGCCCATCGTGGCGGGCGACAGATAAAGGCCGACACCTGCAAGGCAGGCCAGAGCGACGACTGTAAAGGCGATTTTTCCGCGCATCGACAACTGGCCCTCTATCCGACACGCCGAAACCGGTGGTCTATTCTCAGCTCATTTCACGGCCGTTGCCGCGAATTTCGCCGAATAGATAGGACAAGGCTTTGGCGGAAAAGAGCCAAAACGCGGGATTACGAAGATTTAATATGCACTGCACAATTGTTGTGCAGCCGGCTAACGTGCCGTGGCGATCCCTTAACGCAGCATCGGCCAGAGCGTCGCTGCGAGCAGCAGACCCATTCCTATGTTGAACCATTTCAGCCGCATGGGATCCGAAAGGAAGCCGCGCAGCGCGGTGCCGAACCCGGCCCACACCGAAACGCTGGGCAGGTTGACGATGGTGAAGGCGATTGAAATCAGCGCCACCGAGACGAACGGATGATCCGGATTGGTGTAGACGGCCATGGCAGTGATCGCCATCACCCACGCCTTCGGGTTGACCCATTGGAACGCGGCGGCATCGATGAAGCGCATCGGACGCGCCTTCGCCCCGTCCTTGCCACCCATCGAACGCGACATGGCGATCTTCCAGGCGAGATAGAGCAGATAGGCTGCGCCGGCGATTTTCAGCGCAGCATGCAGCGCCGGAAACGCTGTCAGCACCGCGCCGAGTCCGAAGCCGACGGCCAGCAGCAGAACCAGAAAACCGATGCTGATGCCCAGCATATGCGGAACCGTTCTGACTATGCCGAAATTGACGCCGGAGGCCAGCAGCATGAGATTGTTCGGCCCCGGCGTGATCGACGTCACGAAGGCATAGACCAGGAGTGCAAGGAACGCGTTGACGGACATCACATCCTCCCCGGATAGGTCAGCTATATTGTCCTTTTTCGGCAGGCGCGCAAAAGCCACGGACGGGCGACCGCCGGACCAGCGAGGAGAATTTGAAGCAGCCGGAGCGGTGGGTGGCGCGCCTACATGCCCTGCGGGCCGCGGTTCATGGCTGCGACACCGGTGCGGCAGATCTCGACCAGGCCGAGCGGCTTCATGATGGCAATGAACTGGTCGAGCTTGGAACCCTTGCCGGTGATCTCGAAGATGAAATGCTCGGTGTTGGCGTCGATGACCGACGCGCGGAAGGCATCGGCCAGCCGCAGCGCCTCGACGCGGGCGTCGCCGGCGCCGGCGACCTTGACGAGGGCAAGCTCGCGCTCCAGCGGCCGCTCCTGGCCGAGTTCGTGCGAGCGCACGGTGAGATCGACCACGCGGTGCACCGGCACGATCCGCTCGAGCTGGTGCTTGATCTGCTCCAGCACATGCGGCGTGCCGCGCGTCACGATGGTGATGCGCGACAAATGCTTCTCGTGCTCGGTCTCGGACACCGTGAGGCTTTCGATGTTATAACCGCGCCCCGAGAACAAGCCGATGACGCGGGCAAGCACGCCCGGTTCGTTGTCGACCAGCACGGAAAGCGTGTGCGTTTCCGGCTTTTCGGTTTCCTTGGCGATGAAGTAGGCGGAGCCGGTCGGCTGGAGCTGTGCGTTCATGACGTGAATCTCGATTTCAAACTTTGGCGCTAATTATCTGTTTCCACACGGCTTCCGCCGCAGACGCTGCCTGCCGCTACACCAGTTCCCTGCCCTTGGCGTCGATAGCGTTGGCCACCGCCTCGTCGGTCGCCTCGTCAGGCAGGAGCATCTCGTTATGCGCCTTGCCGGACGGGATCATCGGGAAGCAGTTGGCGAGAGTCGCCACGCGGCAGTCGAACAGCACCGGCTTCTTCACCGAGATCATCTCGCGGATCGCGTCGTCCAGCTCGTCCGGCTTGTCGCAGCGTATGCCATGGCCGCCATAGGCGTCCGCCAGCTTGACGAAATCCGGCATCGCCTCGGTGTAGGAATGCGACAGCCGGTTGCCGTGCAGCAGCTGCTGCCACTGGCGCACCATGCCCATATACTGGTTGTTCAGGATGAAGATCTTGATCGGCGCTTCGTACTGCACGGCCGAGCTCATCTCCTGCATCGTCATTTGCACCGAAGCGTCGCCGGCGATGTCGATGACCAGCGCATTCGGATGTGCGATCTGCACGCCGAGCGCCGCCGGCAGGCCATATCCCATCGTGCCCAGGCCGCCCGAGGTCATCCAGCGGTTAGGCTTGTCGAAGTGATAGTGCTGCGCCGCCCACATCTGGTGCTGGCCGACTTCGGTGGTGATGTAGGTGTCCATATCCTTGGTCAGCGCATAGAGCCGCTGGATCGCGTATTGCGGCATGATCACGTCGTTGTTCATCCTATAGGCGAGCGAGTCCCGCGCGCGCCATTTCGCGATCTGCTCCCACCATGGATAGAGCGCCTTCTTGTCGGCCTTGGCAGTCGCCCGCCACAGCCGCACCAGATCCTCCAGCACGCGGCCGACATCGCCCAGGATCGGCACGTCGGCATGGACATTCTTGTTGATCGAGGACGGATCGATGTCGATATGGATCTTCTTCGAGTTCGGCGAGAACGCGGTCAGCCGGCCGGTGATGCGGTCGTCGAAGCGCGCGCCGATGCAGATCATCACGTCGCAATCATGCATGGCCATGTTGGCTTCGTAGGTGCCATGCATGCCGAGCATGCCGATCCAGTTCTTGCCCGAAGCCGGATAGGCACCGAGGCCCATCAGCGTCGAGGTGATCGGGAAGCCGGTGAGGTCGACCAGCTCGCGCAGCAGATGGCTGGCTTCCGGACCTGAATTGATGACGCCGCCGCCGCTGTAGATGATCGGCCTCTTCGCGCCGGCCATCAATTCGACGGCGGCCTTCACCTTCTCCAGATCGCCCTGGACCTTCGGCTGATAGCTGGTGCGCGGCGCCGTTTGCGGCGGCACGTAGATGCCCTTGGCGAACTGCACATCCTTCGGAATGTCGACCACGACCGGGCCCGGCCGCCCGGTGGTCGCGACATGGAAGGCTTCATGGATGGTGGCGGCGAGCTCGTTGACGTCTTTCACCAGCCAATTGTGCTTGGTGCAGGGGCGCGTGATGCCGACGGTGTCGCATTCCTGGAAGGCGTCGGAGCCGATCAGCGAAGTCGGCACCTGACCGGTGAGACAGACCAGCGGAATGGAATCCATCAGCGCGTCCTGCAGCGGCGTCACCGCATTGGTGGCCCCGGGGCCGGACGTGACCAGCAGCACGCCGGCCTTGCCGGTCGAACGCGCATAACCTTCGGCGGCATGGCCGGCACCCTGCTCGTGCCTGACCAGAATGTGCTCGACCTCATCCTGCTGGAAGATCTCGTCATAGATCGGAAGGACCGCGCCGCCCGGATAGCCGAAGACATGCTTGACGCCGTTGTCCTTCAGCGCCTGCACCACCATTTCGGCGCCCGTCATTTCGCGCCGCTCGTTATGTCCGTTGCTCATCGGTCTGGTCCCGTACTGTTCGCCATCTGGCGATTTGCTGGTCGTTTAGTTGGGTTTTGGGCAATAAAAAAGGCCCCCGAGGGAGCCTGTGGGATGCGCATGGGAGGTTTTCGCCCGGCGGTTACACCGCCTTGCCCACGCGCCAGCCTACGAGAATGAGTGCTGTTTTCATGGGCGCGGACAATAAGGTCGGTTCCGCGCCGCTGTCAACGGGCAATCTGTCGGTCCCATTGTTCAGCGGCGCGGATTGTTCAGGCCGCCAGCACCACACCCCTTGCCTGGTTGCCGCCAACGCATTTTGCCGGGTATGTCGAGACTCATGATGTTGCCGAGAAACGGCGCACTATTGTAGGCAAGTGTGCCGGGTGGGGCGGCGCCGGTGATCACGTCGCGCTTTGGGCCGCGAACTTTTTCACCACCCGCTCCAGCAGCGGCACGTAGTCGCGAAAGGCGCGCGTCTTCATGTTGGCGACCTTGCCACCCTCGTCCCAGATGCGCACACGCACGGCTTCCTGATGGAATGGATTGCTGCGGAACTCCGCCACCTCCTCCGCGCTCATCGGCCCGCCCTGCAGCGACAGCGTATGGACCGAGGCCGGCGACAGCTTGCCGAAATAGCTCGGATCGGTGGCGCAGAGATAACGCTTGGCCGCAACATGCAGCCTGACGCATTCGACGATGACCGGCGGAAAGAACGGCGCCAGCACCTCGCCACCCGCCTCGTCGTGGTGCTTGTCCTCGACGTCGTCGGGCGAATAGGTGCCGAACTCGCTGGTGTAGTGGCCGATGTCGTGCAGCAGCGTCTCAGCCACAAGCTCCTCCGGCGCGCCATCCTGCTCGGCTAGCCACGCGCCCTGCAGCATATGCTCGGACATGGTGACCGGCTCGCCGAGATAGGATTCCGCGCCGCGACGCTCGAAAATGTCGGCGATGAACTCGACGATGTTGCCGGTGTTCAGTTCATTCGATTTCATTCGGCCGCCTCTCTGACATCGTGTTCGATTGCCGCCAGCGTGGACAGCAGGCCGTCCTTGTCGGCGTAGCAGCCCTGCAGCCAGCGCGTGCCGCTGCCGGAAAAGGCCTTGCGCGCATGCATGACGCGCGTGTTGTCGACGATGAACGACTGGCCAGCCTCGAGCTTGAAGGTCACCTCGAAGGCCGGATCCTCGATCAGTTCGGCGAACCGGCGATAGGCAGCGTAATATGCGTCCATTTCGGCGAACGGCACGTCGATGGTCGGCGCCAGCGAACGGTTGTTGAAGCGCACGCAGATGAGCTCGCCATCCGGTCCGAGCTCGATCATCGGGCGCTTGGACTGCAGCCGCACGCCCGATGAGCCGGCATATTCGAAGCGCGCCGGATAGGAGGAAAGCAACCGGAAGCCGTTCGAACTCTCCGCCTGCAGCGCGGCCGCCACCGCGAATCCGTCGACGACGCTGGATTCGCCGCCTTCCACCGTATTCTCGATGCAGGCCAGGATCTGCAGCGTCGGCACCGGGTCGCGGTAGGGATTGTCGGTATGCGCCTGCAGGCCAAGGTTGGTGTAGGCAAGATTGTTCGGATTGACCTCGGCGCGCACCTCGAACCAGCGCCCGTAATTGGTCTCCCTGATATATCCGAAGAGATCGGCCACATTGCATAATGCCCCGGATTCGGCCGGCAGACCATCCATGACGGCAAAGCCAAAGCTCCGCACCGCCGTCAGCCATTGCCGCAGAACATTCCTGTCGTGCCGCGCCTCACTATAGGCCGTGCGCGGCACCGAACTCTGCATCGTGGCCTTGGTCCACCGCCGAATGTCGCTGCCGGTCCAGCCGGGCTGCCGATTTTCTTCGCGGTCGTAAGTATGGGCGCGAAGCCAGCTTGCGGGAAAGCTGACGGTCTTGTCTTCAGGCACGAACGTGACCACCAGCGCCTCGCCCTTGATCGAGGCCTCTCCGATCCGTGTCTCGGCCGGAATGTCCAGGATGGTGATCAGCCGCTGGCCGTTGCCGGCGCTGCGCGTCCTGTAGTCCAGTGCGTTGTCGCGCAGCCACATGGCATGGAATCGGCTGCGTGTTCCGTCGTCCCAGGCAAGCGCGATCGTCCGTCCTTCGTCGACAAGGTTTGCTCTCGTCAGCACGTTTCTGAAACTCCCGTCTTCGGGCCGTCGCCGCGGTACCGATTGCATGCTGTCTTTGCCGAAGGCATAAATCAAGTTATTGTTTTTCAGCCAATGCTGCCAAAAACCTAATGACTGGAAAAGCTGCCGATCCCATGCCTCCGCTCGACTGGCTACGCAGTTTCGAAGCGGCTGCGCGCCTGTCGAATTTCACCGCCGCTGCCGCCGAGCTCGGGCTCACGCAAGCCGCCGTCAGCCAGCACATCCGCTTTCTGGAAGAGCGTCTCAAGACGCGACTGTTCGCGCGGCTGGCACGCGGCGTGGCGTTGTCGCCGCAGGGCGCCGCCTATCTTCCCCACATCCAGTCGGCGTTCGCGATCATCGGCAGCAGCACGAACGAGTTGTTCGAGCCACGCGTTTTGCAGACCGTCACCCTTCGCGTTCCGATTTCTTTCGCGCTGCTGGTGCTGGTCCCGGCTCTTCCTGATCTCGCAAAGGCGCTGCCGTGGATCAGGCTCGATCTGGTGACCATCCATCGGCCGACCGACTACGACGAGGCGGGCTCGACGCTCGACATCCGCTTCGGCAACGGTTCCTTTTCCAGGCGCGACGCCGACCGGTTGACAGTCGAGCGGCTCGTTCCGGTCGCGGCGCCGACCTTGGCCGGAAATGCCGAATGGACATCGCTGCCGCTGCTTTTGGTGGCGGGTGCGCGCGAGATGTGGGCGGAATGGTTCGCAGCCTCCGGCCTTGCCGGACACTCCCAACGCTCGCATCGCTTCGACAGTTTTGTCGCCGCGATGGAGGCGGCGAAGTCCGGCGCCGGAGCGCTGCTGGGCTCGCGGCCGCTCATCGACGCCGCGCTTAAGGACAATCTCCTTGTCAGGCTTTCCGATTTCGAGCTCTCGAGCCCATCGGGTCACTTCCTGACATGGCCATCGTCATCGCGGCTGTCCGGCGCCGAACAGGATTTTCGCCGCTGGCTTTTGTCGCGTCTCGCCAGCATTTCAGGATAGCGCTCGGGCCGGCTCCCCTATCCGCTTCCAATAGATGAGCGTGCCGGTGAGCCCACCATGGGGTTTCAACGCATAGTCCGGAATCTCGCCGGTCAGCGAGAAGCCGAGTTTTTCGTAAAGGCCGCCGGCCCCCTCTTCGCTTGCTGTGTCCAACACCAGCAGGGTGCGCCCTTTCTTGACCGCCAGTTCCTCGGCGGCCCGCATCAGGCCGCTGGCAATACCTTTGCCGCGATAGTCGAGGCGGGTCATCAGCTTGGCGATCTCGGCGCGGTGCGGTTGGTTGGGCGGGCAGTCGAGAAGCAGTGTGACGGTGCCGACAAGCGTCTCGCCATCCCATGCGCCCAGCAGCGCCCGTTCCCCGCGCGCCGCGGCAGCGAGCGATTTGCGCCAGAACTCATGGGCCGCGTCGGGAGACAAGGGATGCATGAAGCTTACCGATCCGCCGGCGGCGACTGTCTCGATCAGCAAGTCGGCGAGCATCCCGCTGGTTTTTGCGTCGTCGTTCAACGCCCTGATTTCAAGGGGGTTCATATCGGTGGTCTCCAGGTGATGAGGTGTCGGGCCACGCTCATGCGAAAGGACTGCTACGTCTTCGGCGGCGCGCCCTTCGGATTTCCGCAATACGCTCGGCTTCGTCCTCGCTGAGGTGCCGCCCGCGCTCCAGGATCTCGAGCGTGTATTCCTCATAGGTGAGCCCAAGCCGCTCGGCCTTTTCCAGCCGCATCAGCATGACGGCGTGGCTCGGCGCCTTCCAGGCTTTGTCGTGGGCGGTGCGCCAGGCAAGAAAGATGTAGGGGTCCCCCTTGCCCCAGGGCGGACCTTCGTAGTCGTCGAGAGGCGGCCCGCCATTGTGGGACCGTTCAGGCCGGCGTGCCATGCGATCAGCCCCGGACCAGCGCCACCAGATACTCGGCGGCTTCCGGTCCCGGAGCGTGGAAGGTGCAGTCCGACGGGGCTCCGAGCGCCAGGCAGTCGCCCGGCTCCAGCCTGTGCACGACATTGCCTTCGGTGAAGTCCAGGCGGCCGCCGATCAGCCAGATCTGCTGCTTGATGAAGGCATAGGACGCTGCCGGGAATTCGACCTTGGCGCCTGCCGGCAGGCTGACCCGGATCAGCTCGAGCGGCATTTGCGTTGCAGGCGACAGATGGCGTCGCACATAGCCGGTCGCCGGATCCTGCCAGACCGGCTGCTCGTCCTTGCGGGACACGCTGCCGCCCTGCATTTCGGCGCGGGCAATCAGCGTCGAGAGCGTCATGCCGAAAGCCGACGCGATGCGCACGAGGAGCGCCGCGGTCGGACTTGTCATGCCGCGCTCCATGGCGCTCAGCATCGCCTTGGAAACGTCGGAACGCTCGGCCAACTCGGCCAGCGACCATCCCCGCAAATCACGCTCGGAGCGTATCCGCCTGCCGATCGTGGACGTGATGTCGTTCGATATATCAGTCATTCATCCAATATATCGAAATTCCGGGATGAAGGAAGAGGCTGGTCGATCGCATTTTCGCGAGTGGTTTAACGGGACCTACACCATCCGACCTCACGCGGCTTTAACCCCGATTGGGATAGCTTTGACCCCGAGGGGAATGGGACAGGTAACCGATGTTTGTTGAACGCGAAGCCTCCATTGGGGAGCCGACCTCGCAGGAGCGCCGCGACGCCCAGCAGAGCGACAAGCGCATCCTGGGCAACGTCGTGCAATGCGACGGTGCGCGCGCTACCATCAGCGCCTATGCCGAAGATGCCGAAGGCACGGTGACCGGCCTGTGGACCGTCGGCAAGATGATTTCCATCAACCTTGGCGCGACGCGAACCGTTGGCCTTGTCTATGCGATCGGCAAGTCTGACCGCGCCTGGAGCAATGAGGGTCAGAACGCAATCGAGGTCAGCATCGAGCTGATCGGCGAGGTGCGCGACGGCACCGAGCCCGGCGCCAAACCGGTCTTCGACCGCGGCATCACCACCTATCCGCATATCGGCGCGGTTGCCCACCGTATCCGCAGCCGCGACCTGCAGGCCGTCTACGATCTCGCCGGCCGCCATTCGATCACCATCGGCACACTGTCCCAGGACGAGGCGATCGCCGCCAACATCGCTGTCGACGACACGTTGGCGCGCCATTTCGCCATTGTCGGCACGACCGGCGTCGGCAAATCCACGGCTGTCTCGCTGCTGTTGCGCAAATCGATCGAGGCGCGGCCCGATCTGCGCGTGCTGATCCTCGACCCGCACAACGAGTTTGCCGCCTCGCTTCCGGAATACTGCGTGAAGGTTGATTCCAAGACGCTCGACCTGCCGTTCTGGATGTTCAGACTGGAAGAATTCGCCGAAGTTCTGTTTCGCGGTCGCGAGACCGTTCCGGAGGAAGTCGACGTCCTGCGCGACCTCATCCCGGCCGCCAAGAACCTCTATCGCAACCCGAGCTCCGGCTCGTATATCAGGCGCGGCAGCGATGCGCTGACGGCGGACACGCCGGTGCCTTACCGCATCGCCGATCTGCTCAAGCAGATCGACGAGCGCATGGGTCTGCTCGAAAGCAAGAACGATCGGCCGACACTGAAGTCGTTGAGGACGCGCATCGAATCGGCCGCTTCCGACCCGCGCTACCGTTTCATGTTCAATTCGCGGCTGATCGAGGACACCATCCACGAGACGATCGGCAACATCTTCCGCGTACCGAACCATGGACGTCCGGTGACCTGCTTCGAGATGGCGGGCATGCCGTCCGAAGTCGTCAATTCGGTCTGCTCGGTGCTGGCGCGCCTCGCCTTCGACCTTGCGCTCTGGAGCGAGGGCCGGCTGCGGCTGCTCCTGCTTTGCGAGGAAGCGCACCGCTACATGCCTGCCGATCCGCGTCTCGGCTTCGCGCCGACCAGGCACGCTTTGTCGCGCATCGCCAAGGAAGGCCGCAAATATGGCTGCTATCTCGGCGTTGTGACCCAGCGTCCAGGCGAGCTCGATCCGACCATCCTGTCGCAATGCTCGACTTTCTTCGCCATGCGGCTCGCCAACGAGCAGGACCAGGCGATCATCCGCTCGGCGATCGCCGATTCCTCGGCCTCGACGCTGGCGTTCCTGTCCTCCATGGGCCAGCGCGAAGCCATTGCCTTCGGCGAAGGCGTGGCGACGACCATGCGGCTCAAATTCGAGAAACTGTCCCAGGAATTCATTCCCGGCACAGCGAAGCGGGAGCAGGCCTTGCCCGCGGATTCCGGCGACGATGTCGATCTCGCCGGAATTGTCGAGCGTCTGCGCAACGTGCCGAAACCGCAGCAGTCGATAGCGTTCGCCGAAGCCGTCGATACCGGGCGCCAGGCTGGCGACCCCGACTACCGCAAGCCATCGGCGCCGCGCGTGCAACCGGACGACGATTTCGACATGCGTTACGGCCTGAGGCCCTCGACCTTCGGCATGCGCCAGCAGAACGACTAATCGTTCTGCATCTTCGCGCCGACTGAGTCCCGGGCTGAGTCGACTGAAGTCGCTTTCGAGAACCGGAGCGGACATATAGTCCGTGAGCACGCGCATGACCCCGAAAATCGAGAACGCTTTTCGGAAAGGATCATAGGAGACGCGCGGCGCGGTAGAAGCGCAGAACACGGCTCCAGGCGGCCAGCGTCAAGAATTTGATCATGGAATTTCAGGCGCAGACGCGGTTGCGGCCCTGCTTCTTCGCCTCGTAGAGCTGCCGGTCGGCGCGGCGATAGAAGTCCTCGGCACTCTCCTTGCGGTCCCAGACGGCGAGGCCGACGCTGGTGGTGACCTTCAGCCGCACATTGCCCGACATGATCGACAGGTTGGCGATCGCCTTGCGGATGCGCTCGGCGAACCGCGCGAGCAGTTCCGCATCCATGTTGGGCGTGACCACGGCGAACTCCTCGCCGCCCAGCCTCGCCACCACATCGTGATAGCGGGTCATGCCCCGTACGCACTGCGCGACGGACCGCAGAACCTCGTCGCCGACATCGTGGCCATGCGTGTCGTTGACCTGCTTGAAATGATCGAGATCGAGGATCATCAGGCCCACCGGCTTGTCGATGCGGCCGAACTCGTCGAGATATTCCCGCAACGCGTCATCGAAGTAGCGGCGGTTCTGCATTCCGGTCAGGCCGTCGGTGAGCGCTGCGTGCTCGAGCGTTTGCGAACGGGCGCTCAGCGACACCGTCATGGCGCGCAACTTGCCCTCTTCCCTCACCTGGCCGCGGATCAGCGGGTAGATGAAGAAGGTTCCAAAGAACAAGGCAGCAGCCAGCAGCGCACCGGTCACGAACAGCAATTTGTTGAGATAGGCGATTCTGTCGAGACGCGATGCGGTGTCGAGAGCGGTCGCGATATCCTGCAATTGGCCATAGGCGTGAAAGGTCACCAGGCCGGCGGCCAGGATCACAAAGATAAAGACGAAAAACGCCGATTCCGCCTTGTGAAAACGCATAACGCCCCGCGGTACTGCGACCGTCGCCGTTATGGCATGCCAGGCCTTACGGACGGTTAACCCGGACAACCGTGACGGGAAGCTGCGCTCACAATTCCAAGCCCTGATCAAATCGCATTCTATCAGTCCGCGATTGACCATTTCTCGCCCGGGCGTAACCTTTGCCACTCCGGCCCCAGTTGGTGTTTGAACCAGGTCGTCTGCCGCTTGGCATATTGGCGCGTCGCGATCTTGGCTCGCTCAATCGCTTGGGGAAAGCCCATGTGTCCGGCCATCGCGGCCTGCAGCTCGCGCACGCCGATCGCCTTCATCGCCGGCAGGTTCGGATCGAGGTCGAGTGCCATCAACTGCCTGACCTCGTCGAGCGCGCCCTTGTCGAGCATTTGATCGAAACGCGCCCGGATACGCGCCACCAGTTCGCCGCGATCCGGCTCGATCACCAGGAAGCGTGCGCTGTCGCGGTCGATGAGCGGCTGGCCGCGTGCCGCTTGCCATTCAAGGATCGACCGTCCCGACGCGTCGAGCACCTCCAGTGCCCGCACAATGCGCTGGCCATCGGTCGGCCGGAGCTGCATGGCGACAGCCGAATCCTGATGCATCAGTACACGGTGCAGCCGTTCTGCCCCTTGTTCCTTGAGTTCGTAGCGCCAGCGCTCACGCACCGAAGGCGGAATGTCGGGCATGTCCGAGATGCCTTCGGCTAAAGCTCGGAAATAGAGCCCGGTGCCGCCGACGAAGACAGCCGGCCGGCCGGAGAAAATACCTTCCGCGATCAGCCCGGTGACGTCGCGCAGCCAGGCGCCGGTCGAGTAGGCTGTCGAAGGATGCACGTGACCGTACAGATAATGCGGCACGCGCGCCGTTTCGGCCGCGCTCGGACGCGCCGTCAGCACGTCCAGAACCGAATAGCCCTGCATGGAATCGGTGTTGACGATCACGCCGCCCTTGCGCTCGGCGATGTCCAGCGCCAGCGCCGACTTGCCGCTGGCGGTCGGCCCCGCTATCAGGATGGCGTTTTTCACGCGGCCTTTGCCCGCCTGCCTGCCGGAATTTTCGATGCCTCTGATCGCCACGCTTGTGTCCAATCCCAAAGACCGCCGAGTGTCGGTCCCGCTTGCGAATATCGCCTCGCGAGCGGCAGGCGCAAGCGCCGTTCATTGGCTGGCCGAGGATGTCGCCTGCGATCTGGTTTTGCCGGAGACTCCCGACATCGGCGAATTGACGGCCAATCTGCGCGCGGCATTGGCCTCCGAGCCGGTCGACATCATCGTCCAGCCGGCTGAAGGCAGGAGGAAGAGGATCCTGCTTGCCGATATGGATTCGACCATGATCAATCAGGAATGCATCGACGAGCTTGCTGACGAGATCGGCGTCAAAGACCGTGTCGCTGCGATCACCGCGCGATCGATGAATGGCGAGATCGCATTCGAGCCGGCCTTGCGCGAACGCGTCGCCTTGCTGAAGGGCCTCGACACGGCGGTGGTCGACCGCATCCTCGCCAACCGGCTGACGCTGGCCGCCGGCGGCCGCGCGCTGGTGCAGACCATGCGTGCCAACGGCGCCTGGACGGCGCTGGTCTCAGGCGGCTTCGACGTCTTCACCAACCGCATCGCCGCAATGCTGGGCTTCCAGGAAAACCGCGCCAACCGGCTGATCGAGGACGGCGGCAGATTCACCGGCACGGTGGCCGCGCCTATTCTCGGCCGCGCCGCCAAGGCCGAGGCGCTGCTCGACATCGCGGCAAGGCTGGGCGTGACGACGCAGGATGCCGTTGCCGTGGGCGACGGCGCCAATGACCTCGACATGATCCGCCTGGCCGGCACTGGCGTCGCTCTTCACGCCAAGCCGGCGGTGGCTGAGCAGGCAAGGATCCGCATCGACCACGGCGATCTGACGGCGCTGCTCTACCTCCAGGGCTATCGCCAGGACGAGTTCGTGCAATGAAGCCGATCCGCACCGAGCGCCTCATCTTGCGCAATTGGGAAGAGCGCGACCGCGCGCTCTTCCATCGCATCAACTCGGACGAGCGCGTGATGGAATTTTTTCCGTTCCGCCGCGACCGGGCCGCGGCGGACGCAAAGATGGACGAGCTCCGCGCCTGGATTGATGAGGATGGCTACGGTTTCGCCGCCGCCGAGATTGCCGCCACCGGCGAGTGCATCGGCTTCGTCGGCCTCCTCCAAACCGATCATGTGCCTTCCCTGCCGGCCGGCACGATCGAGATCGGCTGGCGGCTGGCACCGGAATACTGGCGCAAGGGCTATGTCACCGAGGCATCCGAAGCCTGGCTCTCCTTCGGTTTCGAAACGCTGGAGCTGGACGAAATCGTCTCCTTTGCCGTCGTGGAAAACCATCGTTCGATCGCCGTCATGAAGCGGCTCGGCATGCGCGCCGACCCGGGCGCCGATTTCGACCATCCCGCCGTGCCGGACAGCCACCCTCATCTTAAGCGGCATGCGCTGTACCGGCTGTCGCGCGACGACTGGCAGGCGCGAAAAAGGGCGGCCCGCTAGCCGCCCATTCTTGCGAATCAACCCGTTCGGGCTCTCCGGAATCAGTCCATCCGGATCGTGACGAAGCGCAACTCGCCGGATTTCGAGGCGAGCATCAGCAGCGCGTTCTTGCGGCCCTGCTCTTTCAGCGCGCCGATCCGGTCCATGACATCCTTTGGCGTGCCGACCGATTCCTGCGCGATCTCGGTGATCACCTCGCCGGGCTGGATGCCGCGTTCGGCGGCGGCCGAATCCTTGGCGACGTCGGTGATGACCACGCCCGACACATCGGCCGCGATGCCGAATTTCTGTCTGGTCTGCTCGTTGAGCTCGCCAACGGTCATGCCGAGCACCGAAGCCGTCGACACAGGAGCCGCCTTGTCGCCCTTGTCCTCGCCGGTACTGCCGTTCTCGCCGCTGGCCAGCTTCTCGCCGTCCTCGAGCCGGCCGAGCGTCACCTTCACTGTCTGCTCGACGCCCTTGCGCACGATGACGACGTCGACGGCCTTGCCGACCGGGCTTTCGGCGACGACGCGCGGCAGGTCGCGCATTTCGTGGATGTCCTTGCCGTCGAATTTGATGATGACGTCGCCGGCTTGAACCGTGCCGTTGTCGACCGGTCCGCCCTTGATGACACCGGCCACCAGCGCGCCCTTGGCCGTCGCCATGCCGAGGCTTTCGGCGATGTCGTCCGTCACTGGCTGGATGCGCACGCCAAGCCAGCCGCGCCGCGTTTCGCCGAACTGGCGAAGCTGGTCGACGACACCCGCGGCGAGTTGCGAGGGAATGGAAAAGCCGATGCCGATCGAGCCGCCGGACGGCGAGATGATCGCCGTGTTGATACCGATGACCTCGCCACTGCTGTTGAACAGCGGACCGCCGGAATTGCCGCGATTGATGGCGGCGTCGGTCTGGATGAAGTCGTCATAGGGGCCGGAATTGATGTCGCGGTTGCGCGCCGAGACGATGCCGACCGTGACCGTGCCTCCAAGACCGAACGGATTGCCGATCGCCATCACCCAGTCGCCGACGCGCATCTTGGTGGAATCGCCGAACTTCACCGCCGTCAATTTGTGGCCCTTCGGATCGACCTTCAGCAACGCGACGTCGGTCTTTGTATCGGTGCCGACAAGCGTCGCCTTCAGCGTCACGCCGTCGGAGAAATTGACCTCGATGTCGTCGGCATCGGCGATGACGTGATTGTTGGTCACCACGATGCCCTGCTCGGCATCGATGACGAAGCCGGAGCCAAGCGACTGCACCTTCTGCCCACCGCCCTTGTCGCCGCCGCGGTTCTTGAAGAAGTCATCGAAAAAATCCTGGAAGGGCGAGCCTTCCGGAAGCTGCGGCATCGGCACCGCACCGGGGCCTTCCGTGCCTTTGACGGTTTGCGAGGTCGAGATGTTGACCACCGCGCCGAGCAGGCGTTCGGCAAGGTCGGCGACGGAAGGCGGCGCGTCGGAAGCGATCGTGGGCGTGACGAAGGACGGGACGGCAACTATGCCGACGACGAATGCGGTGGCGCCGGCGAAAAACCTGCGCCGCGCCGCGCGCAACAGGGTGTCGGATATCATCGTGGCCTCCCGGCGTTTTGAAAAAGAAAGGCGCTTCCGCAAAGGCGCCCGTCAATTCATGTTGGCAAGAAATAAGGCACGTTTGCGGCTATAGCTATCGGCGGAAGATAAATCGTCAATCGCCTCGGCACCAAGGAATTTCATCAGCCGCGAACCAGCCAGACGATGGCGACGCCGAGGGCGATTGCAGCCAATCCGGCGATCCGCAGCACATTCTCCGGCAACGACAGCACCTCCGCCGCCAGTCTCCTGGCCAGAGCCGGAAACCCGCCATAGACCAGGCCCTCGATGACGAGGACCAGGCCGATGGCCGCGAGGAAATCCTGCACCGTCCGCTACTGGGCGCTGCCGGGTTGCGTGGCCGGGGCTGCCGGCGTCGCGGGCGCGGGCTGCGATGCCGCCGGCTGTCCGGGCTCGGGCTTGCTTTCCGGATCGCGGAAGAAACGGAAGAACTCGGAGTCGGGCGACAGCACCATGGTGGTTCCGGTGCTGTCCAAGGCTGTGCCGTAAGCATTCATCGAGCGATAGAAATCGAAGAAGCCCGGGTCCCGCTTATAGGCTTCAGCAAAGGTGGCGCTGCGCTGCGCCTCGCCCTCGCCGCGCAGGATCTCCGATTCTTTCTGCGCCTCGGCGATGATCTCGACGACCTCGCGGTCGGCCCTGGCTTTGATACGCTGCGCCGCCTCGTTGCCGCGGGCTCTCAGCCGCTCGGCTTCCGCCAGGCGTTCGGCTTTCATGCGATCGTAGGTCTGCTGCGATACTTCGGCGGTCAGATCCGTCCGGCGGATGCGCACATCTTCGATGTCGAGGCCGAGCGACGTCGCGTCCGGACGCAGTTGGTCACGCACCTCGCGCATCATGACGCCGCGTTCTTCGGAAAGTGCCGCCTCGAAATCGCGCAGACCATAGACGCGGCGCAGCGCCGCATCGAGACGCGTCTTCAGCCGGGCTTCGGCGAGTTCCACCTGCCCCGATACCGCCGCGCGGAACGTGCGCGGATCCGAAATGCGGTAGGCGATGAAGGCATCGACCTCGTAGAACTTGCCGCCGGAGACCTGAACGCGGATATTGTCGAGGTCGAAGCGCATGACTTTTTTCTCGATCGTCTGAACGCTGTCGGCATCGAAGAAGGCGAATGGCGCCTTGAAATAGATGCCCGGCTCGGTCTTGACGTCGATGATCTCGCCGAACCTCAGCACGATTGCCTGCTCGCCCGCCTTGACGACGAACACCGACGAATAGAGCAGAAACAGAAGGACGGCCGCGATGACCGCGATGATGGGAAGACGGTTGGCCATCACTGGTTACCTCCCAGCGCAGGCGCGGGCGGCGCCTTGGGCTGCAGTGCCGGCAGCGGCAGATAAGGAAGCACACCCTGCCCGTTGCCCTGCTCGACGACGACCTTGTTCGAGTCCTTCAGGATCCTCTCCATTGTTTCCAGGTAAAGGCGCTTGCGCGTCACGTCGGGCGCCTTGGCGTATTCGTTGTAAACGGAGATGAAGCGCTGCGCCTCACCTTCGGCTTCCTGCACGACCCGGTTCTTGTAGGCGGCGGCATCTTCGCGGATCTGGGCCGCCTCGCCGCGCGCCTGGCCGAGCTTCTGGTTGGAATATTGATTGGCCTGCTCGACGAACTTGTCCTCGTCCTGCTCGGCGCGCTGCACCTCGTCGAAAGCATCGGCGACCTCGCGCGGCGGGGCGGCGTCCTCGATGGAGATTGCGTTGACTTGCAGACCCGTCTTGTAACCGTCGAGCGTGTTTTGGATGATCTCACGCACCGATGTGGCAATACCCTGGCGATCGTCGCGGAAAATATCCTGCGCGGGGCGCCGGCCGACGACCTCGCGCATGGCGCTTTCTGCCACCTGCGTCAGCATGCCGTCGGGATCTGAGACGTCGAAAAGATAGGCCCTTGGATCGGAAACCTGGTAGGCGACCGAGAACTGCACATTGACGATGTTCTGGTCGCCGGAGAGCATCAGCCCGGAGCCGCTGCTCGCCCCGCCGCCGATGCTGACGAGCTGCTCGGAAATCTTTGCCGTTTCGACCGTTTCGATCGGCCACCAGTGGAAATGCAGGCCTGGCTGCGAGAGCTCGGCCTTCGGCTTGCCGAAGCGCAATTCGACCGCGACCTCGTCAGGTTGCACGGTATAGATGGCCTTGAAAGCCCAAAGCACGACAAGCGCGAGCGCGATCAGCCCGAGGACGGCCGGGCTGGCGCCGCCGCCTCCCGGAAGAGCGCGCCGCAGCCTGTCCTGGCCACGGCGAATAATGTCCTCGAGATCGGGAGGCGAACCGGGCGGGCCGCTTGGGCCTTTCGGTCCCTGCCCCCAGGGCCCCTGATTGCCGCCGCCGCCCCATGGGCCGCCGCCACCGCTCTTGTCGTTCCAGGGCATGAATGTCCTTTCGCTTCGGTTCCCTCAGGCCTTGCGGCGCGATCCTAGCGCATGACCTCGAAAACCGATATCGGTTTTCCGAAAGGAATCATGCGCCAAATCAAAGTTTTACGGCGACCTTCTTGCGCGTCCGGTTGGAAGCGTGGCGCTGTACCCTCGTTCTTCTATAGGGACGCCGTGACGCGCTTTCAACGCGATCCGCTGCGCGCGCCTGCGATTTGAGCCGTCAGCGACCCTTTGTCCTCGTCAGTGACCGTCGCCGCGGCGCTCGTAAACGGTATAGCGTGTCGCGTGGCTGTCCTTTTCGCCCGCCGGAAAATCCTCGGATCGGACGATCCGCCAGATCGCGGGGTCGATCGGCGGAAAATGAGCGTCGCCATCGACCGCGGCCAGCACATGGGTGACGTGGAGACGATCGGCCAGCGGCAGGGCCTGGGCATAGATCTCGCCGCCGCCGACGACGCAGATCTCCTCGGCACCTGCCGTGCAGCGGCCGCGCACGTTGGCCAGCGTGATCGCCTCGTCGAGCGAATGGGCGACTTCGGTGCCCTCGGATCGCCAGTCTCTGGCTCGCGTCACCACGATGTTGAGCCTGCCGGGCAGCGGCCGGCCGATACCCTCATAGGTCTTGCGGCCCATGATGATCGGCTTGCCCATCGTGTCGGCCTTGAAGCGTTTCAGGTCGCTGGAAAGCCGCCACGGCAGCCCGCCTTCGCGTCCGATCACGCCGTTCTCGGCAATGGCGACGTAGATCGCGATGTCCATCAGCCGCCGTTCCCACTATTGTCCGACGGCTCAAGCAGCAAGATGCCAATATCGTGCTCCGGATAAAAATCCTTGGCCGTCATCTCGAACGTCGTCGGACCGACCTTGCGGACATTGTCGCCGCAGAAGGAGACCAGATTCTTTGGGCTGCCCTTGTCGATGGTAAGCTTGAAGTTGCCGATACTGCCGGACGCCCAGTTGCCGCCGGTGGTCAGGACATAGGCGATGCGGCTCTCGAAATATTTGGGATAGCCGTCGGGATTTTCGTTCGCTGCCTTGCGCACAGCGTTCTCGAACGCGCCGTCCATGCAGTAGCGGGTCTTGTAAGTGTCGTACTGCCCCTGGAACTTGCCGTCGTAATAGAAGCTGACCGATGACGTGCCGCCGACGCTCGGCTTGTAGCGGTGCGAGACATGGACTTGCTTGTTGGCCGGGAAGGTGGAGCGCCACCAATAGGTCGAGCGCAATTGCCAGAACGGCGCGTAGGCGGTTTGCATGCCCGAACCGTTATCGGCGGTGTCTTCGATGACGATGCCGCGATCTTCCCAATCCTCCGCGACGTCCTTGGGCAGCTTTGCCAGCGCCGCCTTGGCGGCGTCGCCGAACGGATAGAGCGGCACGTCGTGCGCCTTGAGTTCGTCGGTGATGTCGATGCCCATCGCGAACGCCTTTTGTTCGAGCTGCGGGTTGGCGTCGACGCCGTCGACCGTCACCTCGAAGCCGAGGAAATTGTCGCTCTGCGCTTCCGGGATCGCCGGAACCTCATTCGGGTCGCCTTCGATGTCCGGCATTGGGAAGGCGACGATCGCGCTGACGTCCTTGTCGGTATTGTTGCGGAAAGCGTAGTCGACGGTCACCTTTTCCGGCGAGATGAAGAGATCCTCGCTTTCCATGGCAACCGCATCGCTGCGCGACAGGATCAGCCCGCCGGTGCCAAGCTCGGCAACGGAATCGTTGGCGAAGGCAGGTGCAACCGAGAATGCCAGCGCTGCGGTCAGGATAGTGCGTAACATGGCTCCCCTCTCGACGGCATGACCGAGATCATGCGGATGCGCTTCTAGAGCAATTCCAGGAGAAGTAGCTAGAGGTGTTCAGCGTTTCTGCCAACAGATCGAGTTTTGCGTTCCCGCATGCCTGCCTGTCCCCGTCTGGACACCGGCCGCCCGATCGGGCAGGAGGACGCCTATGCGCAAGCTTCTCGTCATCGGCATCGGCACCGGCAATCCCGACCACCTGACCGTACAGGCCATCAACGGCCTGAACCGGGCCGACGTGCTGTTCGTTCCCGACAAAGGCGCGAGGAAGAACGACCTCGCGGAACTCCGTCGGCAGATCTGCGACCGCTTCGTCACAAACCCGAAGTCGCGCCGCGTCGAATTCGACGTCCCGGTTCGGGCCGAGCCGACATCGTCCTATCGCGTGACCGTCGACGACTGGCACGAGGCGATCGCCGAAATCTATGAAGGGCTGATCGGCAACGAGCTTGCCGAGGACGGCTGCGGCGCATTCCTGATCTGGGGCGACCCCTCGCTCTACGACAGCGCGCTGCGCATACTGGAGCGCGTGCGCCTGAGGGGCAATGTCGGTTTCGAGCTGGAGGTCATTCCGGGCATCACCGCGATCCAGGCGCTGGCCGCCTCCCATGCCACTGCGCTCAACCGCATCGGCGATCCGATCCTGGTCACCACCGGCCGCCGGCTGACTGAGGAAGGCCTGCCCGCGAATGCCGGAAGCACCGTTGTCATGCTGGACGGCAAGTGCGCCTTCAACACACTGGTCGACCAAGATGTTTTCATTCAGTGGGGCGCTTATCTCGGCACGGCGGACGAGATCATCCTTTCCGGCCGCCTCGGCGATGTCGGCGCCGAAATCGAGAAGGTCCGAGAGGAAGCTCGGCGCAAAAAGGGCTGGATCATGGACACCTATTTGCTCCGCAAGCCCGGGGAGCCGGAGGAATAGGCCCCTTACAGGCCCAATCAACCGGCGTCGATCTCGGCCTGCAACGCCTGCATATGGACGGCCGCCGCTGAAGCCGCCGCGCGCTCGATCGCTCTGAAACGGCTGACGACGGCGAGACCCACGGCGGTCAATTGCGCGCCGCCGCCTTTTCGGCCGCCGGTCTGCGCCGCCACCAGCGGCTTGCCGAACACCCGGTTCATGTCCTCGACCAGGTCCCAGGCATGCTTGTAGGACATCTCCATGCCGCGCGCCGCGGCCGAAATCGAGCCGAAAGCGGCGATCTGCTCCAACAATTCGATCTTGCCCGGACCAATTCGTCCGTCAGGGTCGAGATTTATCCGCAGGCTCAGCGATGGCATCCTTTGTCCTCTGCGATCATGTCGAGATTACCCTCTCCGCCGCCACATCGCTATTCCAAACCAACATAGCGATATTGCCCTTCGTCAACCATCGGCCTCCACCGGCAGCCCAGCACCTGTCGTCGCGCTGTCAAAGCTCACCGTCTTGATCACCGCGAAGACCTCGCGGCCGAGCGCGAGCCGAAGGCTCTGCTTCGACTGTTTGGTGACGCGCGCCAGCACCGTTGCTCCGTTGCAGTCGATGGCGATCTCCACCGTAGGCCCGACGCCCGGCCTGACTGCGGCGATTTTGCCCGGCAGTATGTTGAGCGCGCTAAGACCCGACGGCTGTTCGGTCGCGATCATGACATCGCGGGCGCGGATGCGGAGCCGCACCAGAGCTCCCGCCGGGCGTGAAACGCGCGGCACGCGGATCTCGCCGGCCGGCGAGCCGAGCACAGTCATGCCGAAAGCCTCGTCGTGACGCAAAACCCTGGTGTCGAGCACCGCGCCGCCCTCGCCGCGCTCCTCCGCCGGCAAGAGGTCGAGCCGCTGCATGATCGCCTCGGTCGGGCCGAAAGCCGCGATCTTGCCTTGGGACAGCACCGCCACGTCGGTCGCCAGCCGCGCCACCTCGGCGACGGAATGGCTGACATAGGCGATCGGGATCTTCGTCTCATCGCGCAGCCGCTCGATATAGGGCAGGATTTCGGCCTTTCGCGCCTCGTCGAGCGAGGCGAGAGGCTCGTCCATCAAAAGCAGTTTCGGGCTGGCAAGGAGCGCGCGGCCGATCGCCACGCGCTGCTTTTCACCACCCGACAATTTCGCCGGCCGCCGGTCGAGCAGGGGACCGATGCCAAGAAGTTCGACCACCGCATCCATACTGGCGTAGCGCTCGGCAACCGGCGTGAACCAGCGGCCATAGCGCAGATTGCCGGCGACGCTCAAATGCGGGAAGAGCCGCGCATCCTGGAACACCATGCCGATCCGTCGCTTGTGCATCGGCACGAAGATGCCGGCGGCGGTGTCGACCAGCACGCGCCCGTCCACCGCGATCCGCCCTTTCCGCGGCCGGATCAGCCCGGCGATCACATTGATCAGCGTCGACTTGCCTGAGCCCGAAGGCCCGAACAGCGCCGTCAGCCGGCCGGCGCTTTCGAAACTCGCCTCGATGGCGAAATCGCCGAGACGATGACTGACGTCCACCGAGAGCGTCATTCGATGTCCATCCGCTGGCCGATCCGGCGCGCCAGAACCTCGGAGGCCACCAGCGCCACCATCGAGATGACGATCGAAATCAGCGTCAGGCGCAGCGCTCCGGGATCGCCGCCCGGCACCTGCGTGAAGGTGTAGATCGCCGAGGGCAGCGTCTGCGTCTCGTTGGGAATGTTGGAGACGAAAGTAATGGTCGCGCCGAACTCGCCCATCGCCTTGGCGAAGGACAGGATCGCGCCGGCGATCAGGCCGGGCAGGATCAGCGGCAGCGTGATTGTGGCAAACACCCAGATCGGGTTGGCGCCGAGCGTGCCGGCGGCCGCCTCCATCTTGCGGTCGACCGCCTCGATCGACAGCCGGATCGCCCGCACCATCAGCGGAAACCCCATCACCCCGCAGGCAAGTGCTGCCCCCGTCCAGCGGAAGGAAAAAACGATGCCGAAATGCTCGGCGAGGAAGGCGCCGGCGGGCCCGCGCCGGCCGAAGGTGAGCAGCAGCAGATAACCGGTCACCACCGGCGGCAGGATCAACGGCAAATGCACCAGCCCGTTGAGCAAGGTCTTGCCCCAGAACCGCCCCCGGGCCAGGACCAGCGCGATCAGGATGCCGGGCGGCAGGCTGGCGATCATCGCCACAGTCGCCACCTTGATCGACAGCCGGACCGCATTCCATTCGTCGGGAGTGAGGTCCAGCAGCCAGTTCATTTGCGGTGTTAGGTCTTTCTCAGTTGCTCGGCGCGAGCACCGTAAAACCCTGTTCCTTGAAGAGCGCGGCGGCCTTGGCTGACTCGACGCATTTCAGGAAGGCAGCCGTATCCTTGTCCTTCGAATCCGCGGTCTGGGCAATCGGGTAGATGATCGGCGGGTGCGAATCCTCGGGGAAGGTGCCGACGACCTTGACGCCCTTTTCGGCATGGGCGTCGGTGGCGTAGACGATGCCGAGCGCGGCCTCGCCCGTCGACACCAGCTTGAGCGCGGCGCGGACATTCTCGGCCTGCGCGACCTTGCCTTCGACGGAGGACCAGACGCCCAGCCATTCCAGCGCCGCCTTGCCGTATTTGCCGGCGGGCACCGCCTTGAAATCCCCCATGGCGAGCCGACCGTCGCGGATGAGCCCGGCGAGATCGAAGCCCTTCTCGACCTTCGCCTCGACCTTGGAATCTTGCGGCGCCACGAGCACGATCTGGTTGCCGAGCAGCTTCACCTCGGTGTCGGGCCTGGTCAGCTTCTTGTCAGACAGATACTTCATCCAGTCGAGGTCTGCCGAGACGAAGACATCGGCTGGCGCGCCGCCCTCGATCTGCTTGGCCAGCGCCGAGCTTGCCGCATAGGAAATCGTGGCCGCTTCGCCGACCTCGGGCTCGCAGGCCTTGTTGACCACATCGAGCGCGTCCTTGAGGCTGGCCGCGGCGAACACGATCACCTTGTCGTCGGCGTGGGCTGCCGGCACAGCCGCCATCAACGCTGCCGTCAGTCCGCCAATGGCCATCGCCTTCAATCCAAAACCCTTGCCCGTCATGAAACCTCGCCCTCTTCTGAAAATCCGTTCGGTTCGAGCCCTGATTCGATATATCCGGATGAACATAACAAGAAAAGGACTTTTAGGCTCCGCGCCGTTGTACGTCAGGATCCCACCAGCACACGGTGAAGTCCGTTCGATACAGCGAGGCATAGGCAGATGTAGATCAGCGCCGGCAATGTCCTAAAGGCCAAGGTCACGGAAATCGTCGAGGGATCGACCACCTCGCATGCCAGGATAGCTATCGGCGGCGGCGTCCTCGACACGGCTTCGATCCCCAACGAAGCGGTTGCCGATCTGCGACTGGGCAAGTAGGGCCTATGAAGTGATCAAGGCCTCCGACGTCATCGTCGGGACTGGCTGACGGCTTGAGCGCTGGCAGCGCTCAAAGCGGGCCTTATACCGCGATCGGCGCCTTGATATTGGCGTCCGCAAAATAGTTCTCGAGGCGGAAATCCTCGAAGCGGAAGGCAAAAAGATCCTTCACATCCGGGTTGATCCACATCGTCGGCAGCGACTTCGGCGTGCGCCGCATCTGCTCGCGCGCCTGCTCGAAATGGTTCGAGTAAAGATGCGCATCGCCGAGCGTGTGGACGAAATCGCCAGGCTTCAGGCCGGTGACCTGCGCCACCATCAGGGTCAGCAGGGCGTAGGATGCGATGTTGAATGGCACGCCCAGGAAAATGTCGGCCGAGCGCTGGTAGAGGTGGCAGGAGAGCCGGCCTTCCGAAACGTAGAACTGGAACAGGCAATGGCAGGGCGGCAGCGCCATCGCCTCCACTTGGGCCGGATTCCAGGCTGAGACGATCAGCCGGCGCGAATTGGGATTCTTGCGTACCTCCTTGAGAAGGGCGGCGATCTGGTCGATCTCGCCGCCGTGCCCATCCGGCCATGAGCGCCACTGCTTGCCGTAGACAGGGCCGAGATCGCCGTTCTCGTCGGCCCATTCGTCCCAGATGGTGACGCCGTTGTCGTTGAGATATTTGATGTTGGTGTCGCCGGCCAGGAACCACAGCAACTCGTGGATGATCGACTTCAGATGCAGCTTCTTGGTGGTGGTAACCGGGAAGCCGCGCGAAAGGTCGAAGCGCATTTGGTAGCCGAACACCGACCGCGTGCCGGTACCGGTGCGGTCGCCGCGATCGGCGCCGTTCTCCAGCACATGCTTCAACAGGTCGAGATATTGGCGCATCGGCTCGGCCTCGATTCGGATGACAAGCGATCATAGCCGACTGGCGGTGGGTCGAATACCCAAAGCCTACAGATGTCGATCCGGCGCGAAAAATCCACGGCGCCGGCACGTTGCCATGCCGGCTGCCGATCGCCTTGCCTCACAGAGAACCCAGTTTGCCCAGGTCCTTCGCCACCAGATAGTAGAAGGTCACGCGGCTCTTGGTGTTGTCGGCGGCCATCGCCTTGCACGCCTTCTCGATCGAGGCGTCGGCCTTCTTGGCGTCGGCAATCCCAAGCTTCTTGGTCACCCAGTTGTCCCGGACGCGCTCGAGCTCCTTCGGGTCCGCACAGGAGACCAGGGAGGAATCGCGGTTCCTGAGCGCGATGCCCAAGTGCTTGACGATCTTCTCGACCGCATCGGCGCTGGCGCCGGCATCGTATTTCTTCACATCCGCAAGATAGTCGGCCATGAAACTTCCCCTCGTCGGCGCCACGGATCCGATCGATGAGGCTTGTGGCGCGCCGCGCAACTTGTGCGCTAGGTCAGGATATTCCTCATCGCCGGCGGAGCTTCGATTGAGTAGACGCGCAAGTCAACCCTCGGCTGTCGAGTTTGGCGCAGGGGACAAGCCTCGACTTGGCCCTTTCATTTTCCGTAACCGCTCCCTATATTCGCTTCGTCGGCTTGACCGACTATGGCGATAAACAGGCGATGAAATAAGCCGTTCGGACCCGGGGGCGGTACCCGGCGCCTCCACCAAAAACCGCTCTTCCAAAGGGAGCGGCTTTTGCTGGGGGCGAAATAGGATCGACGAAGGTGTAAAGATCGTACTTTTGCCCGGCATTGTACCACCGTCATCGGGCTAAACTTATAGTTGCCAACGACAACTATGCGGAAGCTCGTCTCGCTGCTTAATGCAGTGCGAACGCTTCAAATCAAGCCCTAGAGGTTCGCACTTCTAGGCGGGGTTCGGAGGTACCTGGCAACAGAAACCTCCACCTTCCCCCTCGCCTTCTTTCCAAGTCAATTGAACGGCCAAGCATGCTTGGCGCGCATGCTTGCGGTCCTGCCTGGGCTGAAAAAGGCCGGGCAATCCCGGCCTCTTCCGATTTTCTATCCGCGTCTTACTCGGCAGGCGCTTCGACCGCTTCGCGCGCACGGCCGAGCGTCAGCTTGGCCAGCATGAAGGAAATCACCGCGCAGAGCGTGATGCCGGCCACCATCGGCAGCGGCGTGCCGTCGAAGAAGAGGCCCGCCACGCCCATGGCCAGCGCGCCGATGGCGAAGTGCAGCGTGCCCATCAGCGCCGATGCCGTGCCGGCGATCTCGCCATGCTCTTCCATCGCCAGCACGGAGGTGGTCGGAATGACCAGGCCAAGGAAGCCGTAGCCGACAAAGAGCAGCGCCGCCATCACGTCGAGCCGGTCGACACCGGATGCCATGATCGCGAACAGCGCCACCATCACCGTGGCATAGCCGGTCACCGCGACCCACACGACCCGCTTCAAGCCGAAGCGATCCGCCAGCATCCCGGTCAGCTGCGACATGCCGATGAAGGCGACCGCGTTGATCGAGAAGAACACGCTGTAGACCGACGGCGACAGGCCGTAGTGGTCGATCAGGATGAAGGACGAACTCGACAGATAGACGAAGAAGCTCGCAATGCCGAAGCCGGCGATCGCCGTCAGGCCAAGGAAGTTGCGGTCGCTCATCAGGTAGCGGTAACCGGCAAGTGCCGTGCCGAAGGACGAGTTGGCGCGCTCCTCCGCCGAACGCGTCTCTTTCAGCGAGGTCGCGAGCAGGATGGTGGCTAAAGCGGCGGCGCCCGTCACAGTCCAGAACACGGCACGCCAGCCGAAGCTCTCGATGATCTGGCTGCCCGTGAGCGGCGCGAGGATAGGCGACACCGAGAACACCAGCATCAGCAGCGACATCAGCTTGGCGGCCTCGTTGCCGGTGTGCAGGTCGCGCACGATGGCGCGCGGCACTGCCATGCCCGCGCTGGCGCCGAGCCCTTGCAGGAAGCGGAAGGCGATCAGCCACTCGATATTGGGCGCCATAGCCGAGCCGACGCCGCCAACCATGAACAGCGCGAGTCCGACATAAAGCGGCAGCTTGCGCCCGACCATGTCTGAGATCGGTCCGACGACGATCTGGCCGAAGCCCATCGACAGGAAGAAGATCAAGAGGCTCATCTGCACGGCGGCGGTGCCAGCTTTCAAATCCTCACCGATCGAAGGCAGCGCTGGAAGGTACATATCGATGGCGAAGGGGCCGATTGCGGACAACAAGCCGAGCACGACCGCGATGCGGAGGAATTTGGGACTCATGATAAGGGCTTCTTTCGGATCTGGTTGTCGCCGTGGTCCGGCGTCTACCCGAGGACGTTCCATCCCGTGGAACCCCGACATCCGGGATGTGAAATCATCGTCGCTTCAAAGCGCGATTCTGTCGTTCCCGGGAGCGGGCTTCGCTTTATTGTGTCTACAAATTTAGACAGCCTTGTCCAATTCGTCAATCATCGCTATATGGTTTTTTATGAAGGTCGGCGTTTCTCCTGACACTTTCCCGCCACGCAGCCACGAGGCCAAGCGCATATCGGTGGTTGATGCTGCCGCTTCGGTCTTCTGCCGCGAAGGCTATGCCGGCGCCAATATCGACCTGATCGCGGCCGAGGCCGGCGTTTCGCGCCAGACCGTCTACAATCACCATGGCGATAAGGAAAAGCTGTTCATGGCCATTGTGCGCGACCTGACGGAGCGCTGCAATGCCGGCATCTTCGCCACCATTGCCACCTTTCCCGACCAGCCCGCCGATCTCGAAGCCGATCTTGTCGCCTTCGCGGTGCGCATGAACCGCAACTGTATCTGCAACCGCGACGGCCGCTTCCTGCGCAAGCTGATCCAGGCCGAGGGCGAGCGCTATCCCGAGCTTTTTGCCGAGTGGCGCGAACAGGGACCGGGCCGCACCTGGTCGGCGCTTGCCGCCCGCTTCGCGCGGCTGGCCTATGCCGGGCACCTCTCGATCGACGATCCGGACGTGGCGGCGCGGCAGTTCCTCGCACTAGTCAACGCCGAGTTGCAGACAACCTTCATGCTCGGCGGCATACCGACGGAGGAAGAGGTGTTGCGCTCAGCGACCAATGGCGTGCGCACCTTCCTGGCCGCCTTCGGCAGGAAGAAAGCGGCAGCCGCCCGGCAGGCCGCCCTCGCCCACGCCTGAGCGATCAAATCGCCGCCAGCCCTCTTGGCCTTAGCTTTCGGCGCCTATATGCGGTTTACGCCGCGCCCAAGCTTGATTACAGCTATGCGGACGATTCAACGGAACCCGACCGTCACATGGCCGACGACCACATCCGCTACGACATTCTGGCCCAGGAGGCATTGCGCGGTGTCATGCGCAAGGTCCTGGCCGAAGTCGCGCGCACGGGCCTTCCGGGCAACCATCATTTCTTCATCACCTTCCTGACCGGCGCGCCGGGCGTGCGCATCTCCTCGCGGCTACGCGAGCGTTATCCGGAGCAGATGACCATCGTCATCCAGTTCCAGTACTGGGACCTGAAGGTGACCGACACCGGTTTCGAGGTGGGACTCTCCTTTTCCGACGTGCCCGAAAAGCTCGAAATCCCCTTTTCCGCCGTGCGCGGTTTCTATGACCCATCAGTGAATTTCGAACTCGAATTCGACGTCAAGGCGGACAACGCCGCGGAAGACGACGACGCCGCGCCGGCCCCGGAGCTGCCGATCGCGGTCGTGACCGAAAAGAAACCGGAATCGAAGAAAAAGGCCACCGAGGCCGAGAAGAAGCCGGCTGCCGCCGATACCGGCGGCAAGGGTGCCGAAGTGGTTTCGCTCGACGCCTTTCGCAAGAAGTGAGCCGGGGAAATGGGCGAGGTCGTCAATCTCCGCCAGGCCCGCAAGCAGAAAGCGCGCATCGAGAAGGAACGCCTGGCCAGGGAAAACCGGGCATTGCACGGCCGTTCCAAAGCCGAGCGCGAGCGTGACCGGCTGACGTCCGACATGACGGAAAAATTCATGGACGGCCATCGCCGCGAAAAGCCCGGCGATCCGGACCGGCGCTGAGCGCCCGGATGGCCGCTGTCGAAAAACGCTCGGTGACGATCCGCGGCCACCGCACCAGTTTTTCCCTGGAGCAACCCTTCTACGACGATTTGGTGGCGATCGCGACGCAGCGCTCGCTGTCGCTCGCGGCCCTCGTTGCCGAGATCGACGAAACGCGGACCCGTGACGCCAACCTCTCCTCCGCGCTCAGACTCTACGTGCTCGCCTGGGCAAAGCGCGGCGGCAAGGCATCTTGACCGGCCTCAGACCGGATCGCCGAGGCTTTCCTGCGCCTTGCGCTTGGCGCCGAAGCTGAGCAGGGCCGAACGGTCGCGTTCCTCGGCCTGCTTTTTCGACCGCACCCGCATCAGGTCCTTCCAGCCGATATAGCCGACCAGCCGTGCATCCTCGCGCGAGACGACCGGCAGATGCGAGACGTTGGCCAGGAGCAGCTTGTCTGACAGTCCTTCTAGATATTCGTCGGGATAGGCGAGCGTGACCTTGCTGCCGGCCAAAAGTTCGCCGAGCGTCGTCTTGCGGTGCTTGCCGGCGCGGCGCCAACGCAGGATCGCCGGCGGATCGATGAGGCCGAGCACATGGCCTTTCTCGTCGATCACAGGAAAGCTCGGATGGCGCGTGTCCGGGGCGGTCAGGAATGCCGCCGCGCCGTGCAGCGTCATCGTCGCCGGCACGCTCTCGACCTTGGTCGTCATCACCTCGCGCACCCTGGTCAGCGCGAAGGGATCGACGCGGTATTCGCGAACGAGGTGGTGTCCGCGCCGCGCCACCTTTTCGGTCAGGATCGATCGCTTCATCAACAGCACGGTGACGGCATGGGCGGTGGCGCAGGCTGCGATCAGCGGCACCAGCATGTGGGTGTTGCCGGTGAGTTCGACCGCGAAGAAGGTCGCGGTCAGCGGCGCGCGCATGGTGCCGCCCATGGTCGCGGCCATCGCCAGCAGCGGCCAGAAGCCGGGCGTCGCCTCGGGCAGGATGCCGGCAAGCACCGCGCCCATCGCGCCGCCCATGATCAAGAGCGGCGCCAGCACGCCGCCCGACGTTCCCGAACCCAGCGCCACCGACCAGATAATGGCCTTGACGACCAAAAGCGTCAGCGCTGCCGCCGCCAGCACATGGCCATCCAACATGTTGGCGATGTTGTCGTAGCCGACACCGAGCGCCTGCGGCTCGATCAGTCCACCGATACCGACCACCAGGCCGCCGATCATCGGCCACCACATCCAGTGTATCGGCAGCTTCTGGAAGGCGTCCTCGCAGACATAGACCATTTGCGTCAGCAAGCCGGAGAGCAGGCCGGCGGCAATCCCGACCAGCACCCAGCCACCCAATCCGGCGATCGACGCTTCCATGCTGCCCGAGAACGGGAAGATCGGTCCGGGCAGGTGCAGCAAGGTGCGTTCGACCTCGGCGATGATGGCGGCGACGGCGACCGGGATGAAGCTGCGCGGCGTCCATTCGAACAGCAGCAGCTCGACGGCAAGCATGATTGCCGCGATCGGCGTGCCGAACACGGTCGTCATGCCGGCCGCCGCGCCCGCAACCAGCAGCGTCTTGCGTTCATTGTCGCTGACCGGCAGCATCTGCGCGATCAGCGAGCCGATCGCCCCGCCGGTCATGATGATCGGCCCTTCGGCGCCGAACGGTCCGCCTGAGCCGATCGAGATCGCCGACGACAATGGCTTCAATACCGCCACTTTGGCGTCGAGCCGCGAGCGGCCGAGCAGGATTGCTTCGATGGCTTCCGGAATGCCGTGGCCGCGGATCTTTTCGCTGCCGAAGCGCGCCATCAGCCCGATGACCAGCGCGCCGATTACTGGAACCAGCACGGCGGCATAGCCGAGCGGCGTGTCCTCGAGCCTGAGCTCGGCCAGTGTGAACTGGCCGAAATAGGCGATGTTGGTGGCGAGCCTTATCAGCTTCAACAGCGCGATGCCGGCAAACAGCCCGGCGGTCGCCACAACGACTGCGATGGCGGCGATGATGAGCACCCGCGGATCGGTGGTGAAGTCGCGGAGATGGCCGTTTCCGGCATGAGCGGATTTCATTTGGGAGCCTGAGCTTTCTGGCGGCGCGGTACCGTCCGGTTGTCGGGCGGCTACATATCGTAACACGATATAATTCTTCAAGGCCGTTTTTGGTGGTTGCTCCGCGTCATTTTGGTCATGGATGCGCCAGGCTTTCATTAGAGTTGAGCTTTGGCCGGAAAGGGCGATAAGTCGTGGCATGACGCATCCGAAGAAACCACGTCCCGCCATCAGCCAGGCCGACTATCAGCGGCTTTCGGAGTTCCGCTACCTGATCCGCCGCTTCCTCGAATTCAGCCAGTTGCAGGCGAATGAGGCGGGCTTGACCCCGCGCCAGCACCAGGCGCTGCTGGCGATCAAGGGCTATCCCGGCGGCGGGCCGGTGGCAGTGGGCGATCTGGCGGAGCGGTTGCGCATCCGCCACCACAGCGCCGTCGAACTGGTGAATCGGCTGAGCGAGGCCGGCTTGGTCGCGCGGGATCAAGACAAGGCCGACCACCGCCGCGTCCTGCTGCAACTCACCCCGCTCGCCGACGACCGTCTCGCCGAATTGTCGGCCGCCCACCTCGACGAGCTTGCCCGCATCGAACCTATGCTCAAGCGCCTGCTTTCGCGGCAGGAGCCGGTTTGAGCGCTACATCCAGCGCTGTCCTTCGCGACGTCTTGGGTGTTTTGTTCGCCCGCGATTCCGGGCGGAACCGCTATGCAGTTTTCCTGGAATAACGAGTTTCAACCGCCGTCCAGCGACTTCAAGAGGTTGTCGATCGTGAACGGATTGGACTTGGGCTTCGGCGGCTCTGGAACGGAACCGTCGTTGACGCCGGGAAGCGACCGGTCGACTTTTGGCGCCTGCTCAGCCGCCCTGCGTTCAGCTTCCAGCCTCGCCTGCTCGGCACGCTTGCGATCCGCCTCGGCCTGGGCTTTCGCGGCTGCGGCCTGTTGTTCGGCCTTTGCCTTGGCGTCGGCATTCGCCGCTGCTTGCGCATCAGCCTCCGCCTTGGCACGCGCCTCGGCCTCGGCCTCGGCCTGAGCCTTGGCATCGGCTTCCGCTTTTGCCCTTGCCTCTTCTTCCGCTTTGGCTTGCGCCTCGGCTTCTGCCTTCGCTTGCGCTTCCGCTTCGGCATTCGCCCTGGCTTCAGCCTCGGCTTTCTGCCGCGCCTCTTCCTCTTGCCGGCGCAGTTCCTCGGCCGCCCGGTCGCGCTCCGTCTGCAGCGCAGCGTAGTAGCGCACCTCGCGCCGCAGCCTCTGCTTCTCGAGCAGCGCCGCCTGCATCGCCTCGACGCGCTGCTGCTCCTTCTCCAGCGCGCGCTGGGTCAGGAACTGCGCCAGCGGCGCGCTGTCGAACTGGAGCGACGTCGCCCCGATCTGGCCTGCAAGGCTGAAGTTCACAGCCGGTTCGGAGCCGACAAGCGCCTCGTCGCCCGGTCGATAGGTGATCGCTCCCTTGGCGGCCAGCGTGCTCGCATCGAGGTCGGCGGTAACTTCCGCCGACAGCGTCGCCGCCGGATTGTCGAGGCTGATCGGCGGCGCCCGCAGCGTGCCATTGGCAACGGTGAAGGGGATATCGGTGTTGCCGGCCGCGAAACTTCCCTGTCCGGCGATCTCAGGCGCGAAGCCGGCGGTCTTGGCGGCATCGATGTCGCGTCCGATTGCATCGGCCTTGGCGATGACGGGGGCAAAAGCATCGGGATTGATGCCGGCGATGGTCAGTCCCTTCAGCGCGGCCGTGCCGGACCCTGACAGGGCGGCGATCATCGCATCGACAGACTTGCCGCTGGTCGACAGCGCGGCCGAAATGTCGCCGCTGCCGCTGATTCCGGCGCCAGGCAGCACTGCGGCAAGATCACTGCCCGCCAGCTTCAACTGACCCGATAACAGGCCGGTGCCCTCCGTGTTCTTGAGCTCGAACAGGCCGGTCAGCGTGCCCTCATAGAGCTTGGCTTTGAGGTCCGAGACGCGGATGCCTTCCCGGTCGAGCTTCAGCGACAGCGTCGCGTCATGCGCAGTCGCGAACGGTCCGGCGGCAAGGGCCGCCGTGTTGAGGTCGAGATCGGCGCTGAACGGCAGGGTCGATTTCCGGCTGAACGGCGTCGTCGGCCAGCCACCGTCCTTCCCGGCGAGGAAGGACTGGTCGCCGAACAGCGACACCGCCAACGGATCGAGGTCGAGCTCATCAAGCGCCAGCGCGCCGGCAAGATGCGGCAGTCCGTCTTTCATGTCGGCGTTGACGTCGCCGGACACAGTCGCCTTGTTGATGGCGCCGCTGAGCCCGCTCAGCACCAGAAGCCCATTGCCGAAGTCGGCATCGCTGGCGAGCGAAGCCGACGTCCCGGTGCCCATGCCGGGCAGCCCGACGCCGGTCGTCATCAGCCATGGCTCGATATCGACGGCGTCGAGATTGACCTTGCCCTTGGCGGTGGCGCCTTGCTCTGTCTCGGCGATCGTCCCGTCAAAGCTCGCCCTGAAATCGTCGGCCGTCAGGTTGAAGCTGGTTGCCAGACCGCCGCCCAGCGAGCCTTTGGCCGTGATATCGGTGGTGGCCTGTCCAAGCATGCCGAGCGGCAGCGCCGGCAGGCCGTAGAGTGCAAGCAGCGTGGCGGCGTTCTCGTTCCTGGCATTGAAGGTGATCGATACCGGCGCATCGGGAAGCCGATCCCGCGTCCCCCTGCCCGAAAGCGAAGCCGAGAAAGCGGAACCGCCGGCCTTGCCTTGCGCGGAGAGCGCGAGTCCGGTGGTGCCGTCGCCATTGTCGGCGGCACTTGTCACCAGGTCGATCCGGGCGTCCTGGAACAGCTCCGGATAGGCAGCAACACGGGCAGCAAGGCCTTTCAGAACCTCATTGTCCGGATAATGCTGGGCTGCGACATCTATGAGCGGCTTGAGATCGACGGCCACCACGGATGCGTCGAGCTTGCCGGTCGGGCTTTCCGGAAAATCCTTGATGCGCCCGGTGGCGCTGATCGAAGCGCCGGCGAGCCCTCCGACCGAGAGCCGGTCGATCTCGAGCAGGCCCTTGCGCAGCCTCAACGCCGTATCCACTCTGTCGGCAGTCAGCCCGGCGGCGCTGACCGGGCCCGCCTTGATCTGGAAATCGAGGTCGCGGTCGGAGAAGCGGTTGGCGCCCTTGTCGCTGACGAAGATCGAGGCGAAGGCCGCCAGCCCATCGACGTCGAGCTCGCCGCCCTCCAGCTGCATCAGCACCGAGGGCCTGGCGCCATCGGGCTGGCTGGAATCGATGCGGCCGGAAAATTTCGCCTTGCCGAGGATCAGCTCGAGATCGCTGAACGACTGCCGGTTCTCGCTGAGATCGACCTTGGCCTTGAAGCCCGCCGCCGGCAGACGGCGGATCGCGTCGTCGACATCCTTCGACAGCCAGGCGGCGAAACCGGACGGCTGTCCGACGGCAAGCAGCAGGGATCCGGTGAACCCGAAATGGTTCTCGACGTTCAACATGCCGTCGGCTTCGAGCGTCGCCCGGCCCGGCAGTGTCGCGGCAAGCGACTTCACCGACCAGCCGCCTTCGGCCGGCTCCGCCGAGAGCCGCACGTCGCGAACCGTGGTATCTCCCGCCACCACCGCCGGCAGCCTGACCTCGACCGTGCCCGGTATGGTCGGCTTCGGCATGTGCTGAAGCGTCTGCTCGAAAGCCGCGATGCGCTGGTCGAGCGTCAATCCGGCACCTGCGGATGCGCCCACCGCCTCGTCGAACTGCACCTGCGCGCCGCTCGCTTCGATCGAAAAACGCGGTTTCAGGCCGAGATCGACCGAGGCCTTGCCGTCGGCGGTATAGGGGTTGTCGAGCGGTCCGGTCTCGAAGCGGAATTCATCGACACCGAGCTTCTGATGGTCGAGCGCGAATTTGCCGTTCAGCCGGAAGCCGGGATCGGGCTTGCCGGCGCTGACCTTCACGGGCTCGCCGTCAGTGCCGCGCAATTCGGCCGAGCTCCTGTCGGCCCCATTCTTGTCAGAGGCCGAAACCTTGAACTGACCGGAATAGACCGCCGCGCCTTTGACGATGCCGGCATTGCCGTCTGTCTCGATGATGAGCGGATAGGCATCCGGGTCGGCTTTGAGTCTGACCCGCATCTGGCCGTCGGCTTCCGTTCTGCCGGTTGAGGCCGAGACTTCCGTGCGCAGTCCGTCGAAGCGCAGCGAGCCGTCCATCCGCCACGGGCCGGCGAGCGACTTTGCCGAAACGGTCGAGTTGATCTCGGAGATGAAATGGCTGCGCCCGCCGGCGGCATGGCGCAATTCGATCTGCCCTTCGGTCACCGTCAGCTTCTCGATCGCGATCTGTCCGGGATCGAAGGGCGTCGACGGCCGGATCGCCCAGTCGACCGTGCCGTCGCCGGCAACATCGATGGTCGCCTTCGGATGCACCAGCCGCATGTCGAAGATCAGCAGTTCGCCGCGCAGGAACGGCGCCAGCTCCGCGTCCATGGAGAAGGTCTCCATCGTCATCGCCGGCTGTCCGCCAGGGCCGCCTGCGACCTCGACATTGGAGAAGGTCACCGAAGGGAATGGCAAGAGCCGCGCGGTCGCGTCGCCTTTCACGGTCACCTTGCGACCGAGGATGGTGCTCGCCTCGCGCTCGAAATCGGCGCGGTAGCCGGTCCAGTCGACGAAATACGGCACCACCAGCGCCGCGCAAAGCACCAGCACGAACAGGCCACCGAAGATCACGAACAGGCGAGCGAGCATCGGCTCCAAAGCCTAGGGTTAAAGTCAGCCGCACTCTACCCGCATCCGCGCGGCGATAAAGAGGCAATTCGGCTGCAACCCTCGGCGTCTAGGCTCTCGGCAAGATCTTGCCGGGGTTCATGATGTTCAGCGGGTCGAGCGCCTGCTTGATGGTGCGCATGACGTCAACGCCATGGCCGAGTTCATGGCGCAGGAAGCCGACCTTGCCCTGGCCGATGCCGTGCTCGCCGGTGCAGGTGCCTTCCATGGCGATCGCCCGCATGTTGAGCCGCGCGACGAATTTTTCAGCGAGTGCGATCTCCTGCGGGCTGTCGACATCCATCAGCACCAGCACATGGAAATTGCCGTCGCCGGCGTGGCCGACGATCGGCGCGATCAGGCCCATTTCGGCAATGTCGGCTTCGGTCTCGGTGACGCATTCGGCAAGCCGTGAGATCGGCACGCAGACATCGGTCGAAAGCCCCTTGGCGCCGGGGCGCAGCGTCAGCGACGACCAGTAGGCGTCGTGCCGCGCCTTCCAGAGCTTCGTCCGCTCCTCGGCGACGCTGGTCCACAGGAATGGTCCGCCGCCATTCTCCTCGGCGATCATGCCGAAAGTCTCGGCCTGTTCGGCGACACCGGCGTCGCTGCCGTGAAATTCGACGAAAAGGCACGGGCTCTCGGGGTAGTCGAGCTTCGAATAATTCTTCATCGCCCGCATCTGCAGCGCGTTGACCAGTTCGATGCGCGCCACCGGGATGCCCATCTGAATGGTCGCTATCACTGCGTTGCATGCGGCCTCCAAGGTCGGGAACGGGCAGACGCCGCCGGAGATCGCCTGCGGAATGCCCTGCAGCCTGAGCGTCAGTGCTGTGATGATGCCGAGCGTGCCTTCCGAGCCGACCAAGAGCCGCGTCAAGTCGTAGCCGGCCGAGCTTTTCTTTGCCCGCTTGCCGGTCGTCACTGCCTCGCCGTCGGCCATCACCGCCGTCAGCGACAGCACGTTTTCGCGCATCGTGCCGTAGCGCACGGCATTGGTGCCGGACGCCCGTGTTGCCGCCATGCCGCCCAGCGAGGCATTGGCGCCGGGGTCGATCGGGAAGAACAGGCCGGTGTCGCGCAAATGGCGGTTGAGATCCTCGCGTGTCACTCCGGGCTCGACCGTGCAGTCGAGATCCTGCGGATTGACCGAGAGGATGCGGTTCATGCGAGAGGTGTCGATGGATATGCCTCCGCCCGGCGCATTGGTGTGGCCCTCGAGCGAGGAGCCGACGCCGAAGGCAATGACCGGCACACGATGCGCGGCGCAGGTGCGCACGATCTCCTGCACCTCCGGCGTGCTTTCGGCGAAGACGACGCCATCCGGCGCCTGGGTCGGGATGTAGGTGGTGGTGTGCGCATGCTGGTCGCGGATCGCCTCGCCGGTCTGAAAACGCTCGCCGAACCGCTGCTTGAGGATGCCGAGCGCGGCGGCGATGCCTTCCTCGTTGCGCTCGACGGGGTTGAGGTCGCTCAAAGCCATGAATTCCTCCGCGAATGGACCAGCGGCCACTCTTGTAATGCAGCTATGGATGATGCCTAAAGCAATTCCAGGAAAAGAGTGAAGCTCCGGAATTGCGCCAGAGCGAAGAGAACCTCACCAGCCAGGCCCTGTCCAGCGACGATCAAGGAAAACCAAATGACGATGCCCGCGCCGATCATTTCCAGCCCGATGGCGATCGAGAAGGACTGGATTGACTATAACGGCCATCTCAACATGGCCTATTATAACGTGCTGTTCGACCGCTGCTCGGACGAAGCGTTCGAGCTGATGGGCATGGGACCGAACTATGCCAAGGACCGCCGCCTCACCATCTACACCGCGGAAGTCCATGTCTGCTACGTGCAGGAGCTTCACCTCGACCACAAGGTGAAGGTCTCGTTCCAGCTCATCGACCACGACGAGAAGCGGCTGAGGGCCTATCAGGAGATTCGCCACGTCGATGGCTGGCTGGCCGCGACGTCCGAGCAGCTTGCGCTGCATGTCGACATGGCCGGGCCGAGGGTCGCTCCCTTCCCGGCCGATGTGATGGCACAGGTTGAAGCCATGCGCGCCGCCCACGCCGCGTTGCCGATGCCGGAGCGTGCCGGCCGTTCGATCGGCATCAAACGCAAGAGCGCTTGAAAACCCGCACACCCGCGTTAACCTTACCAAGGTTTTAACGTGAACAAGCCGATTGAGTCTGTTGAACGACTCAGTGGCGCGTTCGAAAACCGCCGCACCGGGTTTACGCGCGGGCGGCAGGCGGAATGCGGTGCGAGGACAGTGCATGAAAACCGACATCAAGGTCGAAGTGGAGCGGTTGGCGGCCGATCCGCGCATCACCGACTATGATTTCTGGCGATCGTTGAAGAACGTCAACAACGAGATCTTCCACATCGCCAACAACAACGAGCCCATCCCCTTCGACATGATCCGCTGGCGCGCGATTCTCAAGCAGGCGCGCATCAGACGCGGTCACACTGAGCCTTCAGCGCTCCCTTAAACTGCCAAGCGGCGAGCGCGCCTCGACCGGCGACGACTGTATGATGGCGGTGTTGGTCATCGCATAGGGAATAATTTTGTCGATCACCCGCTCCAACTCGGCCACCGAGCCGACATGCGCGAGCGCGATGAAGCAATCCTCGCCGGTCACTCGGTCGCATTGGGCGATTTCCGGCAGGTCGCGAATGATCCCGGCCACCACGGCAAGCTGCCCCGGGACCGGCCTGATTCGCAGCCATGCCGACAGCTTCATGCCGAGCGCCGTCGGATTGATCTTCACCGTATAGGCTTCGATCACGCCATTCTCCTGCAGCTTGCGAATGCGTTCGGCCACGCTCGGCGCCGAGAGCCCGACGGCGCGCGCCAGTTCAGCCGTGCTGGTGCGCGCATCCTTTTCCAGGAGTCGCAGGATTTTCAGGTCCGCCGCATCCAGCTCGCCATTTTCATTTCGAAGGCGTTTCAAATAATTCTCTTTTCTTCAGAAGGTGAACGGTGATCGGAGCCGTGCATCATCCATATAAGTCGCGAAGTTCGCCTGCGATATGACCCTATGAATTCTGAAGCGCAAGTTCATCCGACAAACCGGGCCGGCAGCGACACCGACGCTGCACGCCCTGCCCTCGCCGGACTGGCCGATGCGGTGCCGCCGCATGTCTGGTTCTGCGTCAGCGCGATCTTCCACTATCTTGGGCCGGCCTTCGCCGTGCTGCTGTTCGCTCAGGTCGGCGTGCTCGGCATGGCCTGGCTGCGCATCGCCACGGCCGCGCTCGTCTTCGCGCCGCTTACCAGGCCATGGGCGGTTTTCACGCGCGCCGACCGCTCGGCCCGCCTGCTGCTGTTGGCCTTCGGCGCCTGCCTGGCGGTGATGAACTGCGCCTTCTATCTGGCTCTAGACCGCCTGCCGATCTCGCTAGTCGCCGCGATCGAATTTGTCGGCACCATAGGCGTCGCGATGGTCGGCCTCAGAACCCCGCGCAATTTCGCGGCGCTCGCCATCACTGTCGCCGGCACGTTGCTGCTCATCGATGTCAAGTGGTCGAGCGATCCCGTCGGCCTGTTCTGGGCTTTTCTCAACGGCGCGCTGTTCATCGGCTATATCGTTTTGGGCCACCGCATCGCCCGAACTGGCCTCGGCATCGCCGGCCTCGGCACCGCCATGGCGATCGCCTTGCTCGTCGTGCTGCCGGTCGGCTTCAGCGAGGCGCTGCCAGCCTTCTCGGCGCCGCAACTGCTGATCGCCGGTATCGGCGTCGGCCTCTGCTCCTCCGTCATCCCCTACATTTGCGATCAGCTCGCCATGGCGCGGCTGGCGCGCGCGAGCTTCGCGCTCATGCTATCGCTCTTGCCGCTCACCGCGACCCTGATCGGCGTGGTCGTGCTCAGGCAGGTTCCGAGCCTCACCGATTGCCTCGGCATCGCGCTGGTTGTGGCGGGCGTCGCCATGCACAAGCCGGCGCCGGAGTGATCCGCCGCCGTCGAGGTGTGTTGAGCTTCAGGTCAGGCCGAGCCGAGAATGGTGGATTCCGAGAACCGGAGCGGAGCGTACTTTGAAGTACGTGAGCACCGGAAGCGCAGGGAGCCGCCGTTCGCAGGCCGGGCTCACCTGAATATCAACACACCTCAGGCCAGTTTCTCCTTAAGGAAGGCGACCGTCCTCCCCCAGGCGAGATCGGCCGCCTTCTTATCGTAGCGCGCGGCCGAGGTGTCGTTGTTGAAGGCGTGGTTGGCGCCGTCATAGACATAGACGGTGTATTCGATATGCGCGGCGTCGAGCGCCTTCTTGTAGGCGTCGATGCCGGCATTGATGCGCTCGTCCAGCCCAGCATAATGCAGCAGCAGCGCCGCCTTGATCTTCGGCACATCCTCGGCCTTCGGCTGCATGCCGTAATAGGCGACGCCGGCGCTGAGGTCCGGCGCATTGACGGCGAGCGTGTTCACCGTGCCGCCGCCCCAGCAGAAGCCGACCGCCCCGACCTTGCCGTTGCTGTCTTGGTAAGCCTTGAGATAGGCGACCGTGGCTACGCCGTCGGCCGCGACTTGGGCAGCATCGAGCTTGCTGAACATGTCGCGCGCCTTGTCCTCGTCGGCTGGCGTGCCGCCGAGCGGCGACAGGAAGTCCGGCGCCAGCGCGACGAAGCCTTCCAGCGCCACGCGCCGGGCGACGTCGCGGATATGCCCATTGAGCCCCCGGTTCTCATGGACGATGATCACCGTGCCGAGTTTGCCGGAGTGATTCGCCGGCTTGACCAGATAGCCCTTCATCTCGCCGCGGCTGCCGGGATAGGTGATGTCCTCGCCCTTCACCCTCGGATCGTTCTCGGCGACGATCGCCGCCTTGGCCAAATTCGCAGCCAGCATCGGCGCGATCGCGGCGGCCGCGGCGCCCGATCCAGCGAGCCGAGTCAATTGCTCCATGAAGCGCCGCCGGTCGAGCGTCAGATGCGTATATTCGTCATAGGCATCGATCATCGCCTGAGTGATGATGGGCTGTGTGACGACAGGCTTGGCGACAGGTTCGGTCATGGCTCTCCTCGACGACTGTTTGACGCGCAAGATAGGGTTAGAACGCGCACGGTCCAGTCATCCGCCGGCGACAGCGGCCCTCGGACCCAATTTCGACCAATGACGATTGCCGATGGCTTCTGCATCCATCACATTTTGGTCATTTCCGAAAACGTTGATGATGCTGTCTCGGTGGGACGGGAAACTGCGGAGCGGCCCGCCCGGTCCGAACGGCAAAAAGGGGAATGCCGGGAACGTGATGGCCGCCGGCGCTGCGGCTGGCTGAGGCGGCGCTTGCTGTCGCCGCTGCAGGCGCTTGGCCACGTGCTCGGCGAAAAAGGCCGGCGCGATTGGATGTCCTCGTCTACTTGGGCAGCGTGTAAGCCATCACATAATCGCCCGGCTTGGTACCGACCGAGCCGTGGCCGCCGGCGACGATGACCACGAACTGGCGGCCGTCGGCGACGGTGTAGGTCATCGGTGTCGACTGGCCGCCGGCCGGCAGCCTCGCGCGCCAGAGCTGCTTGCCCGTCGTAAGGTCATATGCGCGCAGATAGTCGTCGACGGCGGCCCCGAGGAAGGCGACGCCACCGGCCGTGATCATCGGCCCGCCGATGCCTGGAACGCCGACCTTGAGCGGCAGGGGCAGCGGCGTCATGTCGTAGACGGTGCCGTTGCGATGCTTGTAGGCGATCTGGCCGGTCCTCAGGTCGACGCCGGCGACATAGCCCCAGGGCGGCGCCTGACAGGGAATGCCGAGCGGCGACAGGAATGGCCCCATCACCACCGCGTAAGGCGCGCCCTCATTGCGGTTGAGCCCCTGCTCGCTGCCCTTGGTGTCGCCGGGCGGCGGCACGTCCGCGCGCGGAATGAGCTTCGACGTGAAAGCGAGATAGGTCGGCATGCCGAACATCACCTGCCGCAGCGGGTCGACCGCGACGCCGCCCCAGTTGAACACGCCGAAATTGCCGGGATAGACCAGCGTGCCCTGCAGCGAGGGCGGCGTGTAGCGTCCCTCGTAACGCAGTCTCTTCAGTTCGATCCGACACGCCAGCTGATCGAACATGGTGATGCCCCACATGTCGGCGCCGGTCAGCGGCTTCGGGTTGAACGACAGGCCGGAGGACGGCTGCGTCGGCGAGGTATGGTCGCCTTCGATCGCTCCGCCCGGTGCCGGCACTTCCTTCACCGGAATGATCGGTTCGCCAGTGCGCCGATCGAGCACATAGAGATCGCCCTGCTTGGTCGGCCCTACCAGTGCCGGCACCACGCCGCTCCCCGTCGTGATGTCGACCAGCGTCGGCTGCGCCGGCACGTCCATGTCCCACAGATCGTGATGCACGGTCTGGCGCACCCAGCGCAACTGTCCGGTGTTGAGGTCGAGCGCGGTGATCGAGGAGGAGAATTTTTCGACATCGGCGCTGCGGCCCATGCCGAGCTGGTCGGGCGTCTGGTTGCCGAGCGGCAGGTAGAGCAGGCCAAGCTTCTCGTCGGCGCTCGCCGTTGACCACATGTTGGGCGAGTTATTGGTGTATTGCTGCCCCGCCGGCAGCGGCGTCGTCTGATCCGGTTTGCCGGAATCCCAATTCCACAACAGCGCGCCGGTGCCCGCGTCATAGGCGCGGATGACGCCCGACGGCTCCTCGGTCGAATAATTGTCGTTGACCGCGCCCCCAACGATGATCTTGCCGGCGAGGATGAGCGGCGCCGAGGTCGAATAGTAATAGCCCGACTTCGGAAAGGGCATGTTGGCCATCAGGTTCAGCGTGCCGCCTTCGGCGAAGGACGGACAAACTTGCCCGTTCGCGGCATCGAGAGCGATCAGCCGGGCGTCCGAAGTCGGCAGGTAGATGCGTGCCGCGCAGGGCTGGCCCGCCGCGATCTTCGCATCGGCGTAATAGGAAACTCCGCGGCAGGTCTGGTGCTGGCGGTTGGGATCGAGCTTGATCTTCGGGTCGTAGCGCCATTTCTCCTTGCCGGTCGCGGCATCGATGGCGATGGCGAAATTGTGGGGCGTGCAGATGTAGAGCGCATCACCGACCTTGAGTGGCGTTACCTGATAGGTCGTCTCGCCGATGTCGTCCGGACCCTTCATGTCGCCGGTGCGGTAGGTCCAGGCCGGCTGCAGCTTGGCGACATTATCCGGCGTGATCTGAGCGAGCGGCGAGTAACGCTGGCCGAACGGCGTGCGGCCGTAGAAATGCCATTCGCCCGCCGGCATGTCGCCGCCGAGATTGGCCGTCGGCGTCACCTTATCGGTGTTGAGCGTGCCGCCGATGTCCTTCGGATCGGCGGTCATCGAATAGCCGGCCACCGCAAGCGATGCGAGCACCGCCAGGATGAGCGGAGCGCGTCCGTCCGGACCGGTGAATCCCCGCCTGGCCCATGGCGTCAGCAGCCAGAGCGCGATGAGAACGATGATGCCGCCGCGCGGGCCGAGCTGCCACCAATCAAAGCCGGTTTCCCACACCGCCCAGCACAGCGAGGCGAGCACGATCGCGGCATAGAGCCAGAGCCCTGTCGATCTGCGGCGGAAAATGAGCCAGGCGGTGATCAGGAAGGCCAGTCCGGCAATCAGGTAGTACCAGCTGCCACCCAACGTCACCAGCCAGATGCCGCCGCCGCCGAGGACCAGGCCGATAAGCAAAAGGACGAGGGAGGTGATGGTGACAGCCAAGACGATACTCCTTCGACTGTTGCGCGCTTGCGGCGCCTCTGAGGCAACGGCTTGCCGTCCCTGCCCTGTTGGCAGCTTTCTCTCGCAAGTTGCGCCTGTCAAGGCGGCCCCGAACAGGAACAACTAGAACAAAACGGAGACACTTCTGGCCTTTCGCTGCCGAATCACTACATTCGGGGGCGATGTCCGGCTTTTCGGAAGACATGCCCTTTTTTGACGAACCGAATGCGCGGCCCGCCGCCCCATCCGGCCTTGCCGCGCGCGCCATGGCCGCACGCAACGCGCAGAACCGTGCGCCCGATTATCTGAACGGCCTCAATCCCGAACAGCGGCTCGCTGTTGAAACGACCGAAGGCCCGGTTCTGGTGCTGGCCGGCGCCGGCACCGGCAAGACGCGGGTGCTCACCACGCGAATCGCCCACATCCTTGCCACCGGCAGGGCCTTCCCCTCGCAGATTCTCGCCGTCACCTTCACCAACAAGGCCGCGCGCGAGATGAAGCAGCGCATCGGCTTGCTGATCGGCGAGCAGAATGTCGAGGGCATGCCCTGGCTCGGCACCTTCCACTCGATCGGCGTAAAGCTGCTGCGCCGGCATGCCGAGCTTGCCGGATTGAAATCCGATTTCACCATCCTCGATACCGATGACGTGGTGCGGCTGATCAAGCAGCTGATCCAGGCCGAAAATCTGGACGACAAGCGCTGGCCGGCCAAGACCTTCGCGCAGATGATCGACAACTGGAAGAACAAAGGCCTTGGCCCCGACGAGATTCCGGAAGGCGACGCGCGCAGCTTCGGCAACGGCAAGGGGCGCCAGCTCTACAAGGCCTATCAGGAACGGCTGCAGACGCTGAATTCCTGCGACTTCGGCGATCTCCTCTATCACCCGATCCGCATCTTCCGCGCCTATCCGGACGTGCTGAAGGACTATCACCGCAAGTTCAAATACATCCTGGTCGACGAGTACCAGGACACCAATACCGCGCAATACATGTGGCTGCGCTTGTTGGCGCAGAGGCCGCAATCCTCCCCCCTTGAGGGGGAGGTGTCCGCGAAGCGGACGGAGGGGGTCGCCGCGGAAGGCGCCGCCCAGTCATCAGGCGCCGGAGCGTCGAGCACTGCCGCGAGGACCCCTCCCGACCGGGCTTCACCCAGCCACCCGCCCCTCAAGGGGGAGGGAAACCGGCGTCAATCCACTGTCAACATTTGCTGCGTCGGCGACGACGACCAGTCGATCTATGGCTGGCGCGGCGCCGAGGTCGACAATATCCTGCGCTTCGACAAGGATTTTCCGGGCGCCACCATCATCAGGCTGGAGCGCAACTACCGCTCCACCGCGCATATACTGGGTGCGGCTTCGCATCTTATCGCCCACAATGAGGGCCGCTTCGGCAAGACGCTGTTCACCGACCGCAACGACCCCGAGGACGATAAGGTGCATGTCCATGCCGCCTGGGATTCGGAGGAAGAGGCGCGCGCCATCGGCGAGGCGATCGAGGCCTACCAGCGGCAAAAGCACAACCTAAACGATATGGCGATCCTGGTGCGCGCGTCCTTCCAGATGCGCGCCTTCGAAGACCGCTTCATCACGCTCGGCTTGAGCTACCGAGTCATCGGCGGCCCGCGCTTTTACGAACGCTTGGAAATCCGCGACGCGCTGGCCTTCTTCCGCGTCGTCGCCAACAGCGGCGACGACCTTGCCTTCGAGCGCATTGTCAACGTGCCGAAGCGCGGGCTCGGCGAAGCCACCATCCGCCAGATCCACGACACCGCGCGCGCCATGCAAATCCCGATGCTTGAGGCCGCGGCGACACTCGCCGAAAGCGACGAGTTGAAGCCGAAGCCGCGCGCCGCGCTGCGCGAGGTCGCGGCCAATTTCGAGCGCTGGCAGAAGGCGCTGGAGACCACGCCGCACACCGAGCTCGCCGAGACCATCCTCGAGGAGAGCGGCTACACCGACATGTGGAAGAACGACCGTTCGGCGGAAGCGCCCGGGCGGCTGGAGAACCTTAAGGAACTGATCCGCTCCATGGAGGAGTATGAATCCCTGCGTTCGTTCCTCGAGCATGTCGCGCTGGTCATGGAGGCAGAGCAGGGCGAATCGCTCGATGCGGTCTCGATCATGACGCTGCATTCGGCGAAAGGGCTTGAATTCGAGACCGTATTCTTGCCCGGCTGGGAGGAAGGTCTGTTCCCGCATCAGCGCGCGCTGGACGAAGGCGGCCGCTCCGGCCTCGAGGAAGAACGCCGCCTCGCCTATGTCGGCCTGACGCGCGCGAAAAAGAACCTGCACGTCTGGTTCGTCTCAAACCGCCAGATCCACGGCCTGTGGCAATCGACCATTCCGTCGCGTTTCGTCAATGAATTGCCGGAAGCCCATGTCGATGTCGCCGATGGCGGCAATTCCTATGGCGGCTATGGCAATCCCTATGGCGGCGGCTCCTTCGCCTCAGGCCGCGGCGGCGGCCGGCAGAATCCCTACGGCGCCTCGCGCTTCGACAATATCGGCGCGGAAAAATCCGGCAGCTTCTCCAACACCTATGCGACGCCCGGCTGGCAGCGCGCGCAGGCGAACCGCACCGAAGCGACCGACCGCAACTGGGGCACACGCTCCGGCCACCAGGTCGAACGCATCGGCTATGGCGAGACTGACAGCGGCTATGGCGCCGGCCGCACCTCGGTGAAAGGCCGCACCATCGAAGGCGAGCTGGTCGCCAAATCGGTCGCCGACACACCTTCGCCATTCAAGCTCGGCGACCGCGTCTTCCACCAGAAATTCGGCAACGGCAATATCGCCGCCATCGACGGCAACAAGCTGACCATCGACTTTGACAAGGCCGGCCAGAAACGTGTGCTGGACGGGTTTGTCACTAGCGTTTGAGCGGCGGCCGCCAACGGATTACCGTCCGAAAACCGCAGCCTCTCAGCGATACCGCGCCTGGTTCCATTTGTGGCCGAGCAGCGACAGGATGATGATCAGCCCGTTGAAGAACTGCACGTAGAAGCCGCTGAGGCCCGCGGCGACGACGCCGGTCTGGATGAACGACACGGTGACCGCGCCGATCGCGCCGCCGACCACTGTACCGATACCGCCCCAGGTCGGCGTGCCGCCGACGAACACCGATGCCAGCACCGGCAGCAGATAGCCGTCGCCCGCCGTCGGCCACCAGGTGAAGTTGATCATCACCGAGAACGTGCCGGCGATCGCCGCCCCGATGCCGGTGAAGACGAACACCTTGACCCGGACGCGCTGGACGTCGATGCCCATTTGCTTGGCGCTGTCCGGATTGTCGCCGACCACCTTGACCTGCGCGCCGAAACGGTGGCGGTTGTAGAGCAGCGCCGACAGCACGACGAAGGCGATGGCCCAGAAGATCTGCACCGGGATGCCCCAGAGCTGGCTGGAAAAAATCTTGTAGGCCCAGCTGTCGGCCAGATTGGTCAGCGCCGTCGACTTGCCCTCGTTGATGATCTGGATCAGCCCGCGCAGCAGGAAGTTCATGCCGAGCGTGGCAATCAGCGACGACAGGCCGCCATAGACCACCAGCGATCCGACCAGGAAGCCGAGCAGCGTGCCGGTGAGAAGCGCCGCGGCGATGCCGAGGAACGGATCGTAGCCGGCCTGCACGACGATCGCGAAGGCCCATGAGGCGAAACCCATCGTCGCCGGGAACGATAGGTCGATCTCGCCGCAGGTGACTACGAAGACCAGCGGCACGACAACGAACAGCGCGACGGGAAGCGTCGTCAGCACCGAGCTGTAAAGATACCAGGTGGTGAAGACGGTCGGGTTGGCGATCATGAAGATCGCCATCATGACGATGAACACGGCGAGCGTGCCTAGCGCCGCGCGATTGTCGAGGACGAAGCCGCGCAGCCAGTGATCGGAAGGATGACTCCACTGCTTGCCTGATTCTGTCGGGCCGCTTGCCCTTCCCAGAGGTGTTTGCAGATCGGGTTCCATGGCCTTGCTCATCACGCTCTCTGCTCCGCTCCGCCCGCCTCGTGTAGCCCTGGCAGGCCACCCGGATGCGCGATCTCTTCCATAAAGTTGATGAGGTCGTCGGCTGACTTGACCTCGCTGCGGTCAGCCGTCAACGCCACCTTGCCGCGGTCGAGCACCACGAAGCGGTCGGCAATGTCGAAGACATGATGAATGTTGTGGCCGATGAACAGGATCGAGCGGCCACTCGCCTGCACCTGGCGCACGAAATGGAAGACCTTGGCGGTCTCCGTCAGCGACAGCGCCGTCGTCGGCTCGTCGAGGATGATCAGCTCCGCCTGCTTGTAGATGGCGCGCGCGATCGCCACACCCTGACGCTCGCCGCCCGAAAGCTGGCCGACGATGGAATGCGGCGTGAACACTTTCGAGGTGAAGCCGATCTCGCGCATCAGCCGGCTTGCCTCCTCGATCTCCTTGTTGACTTTCAGCCAGCCCATGAAGCCGGTCAGCTCGCGGCCCATGAAGATGTTGCGCACGATCGTTTGCTGCACGGCCAAAGCGCGGTCCTGGAAGACCGTCTCGATGCCGGCATCGCGCGAGCGGGCGGCACTCCATCCGGTCACCGGCTTGCCGCGTACGAGGATGTCGCCGCTTGTCGGCTTGACCACGCCGGATAGGATCTTGATCAGCGTCGATTTGCCGGCGCCGTTGTCGCCGATCAAGCCGACCACCTCGCCGCGATCGACGCTGAGGTTGACGCCGCCCAGCGCATAGACCTGGCCGTAGGATTTCTTGATATCGCGCAGTTCGATGATGCGTTCGCCCATGCGATCCTCGCTTCCAATTGTGTTATCGGCCGCTTGCCGGCGATCCGGTCGGCCGGGCCCAACCCCGACCGACCGCCTGGGAGGTCAACGCAGCGCCTGCTTGGCCAGCTCGGCGACGATCTCGTAATTCTGCGGCGTGACGAAGCCGGCGCCGGTATCGACATTCATCGGCGCCAGACCCAGCACCACCTGCTGGCAAAGGCTCAAGATCGGCAGATAGCCCTGCAGGAAAGGCTGCTGGTCGGCCGTCAGCTGCACCCAGCCGCCCTTGAAGCCTTCGACGATCTGCGGGCTGGTATCGAAGCCGAAGTTGAAGATGTCGCCGGGCTTGCGTCCCGCCGCCTGCATATAGGTGGCGACGTTGCCTAGCATCTGTCCGCCGGGATAGCCGACCGCCTTGACGTCGGGGTGGTTGAGCAGAGCCGCCGTGATCACCGGAATGGCAAGGTTCGGGTCGGACGCCCATTCGCCGCTCGGCGGCGAGGACAGCTGGATCACCTCGACGCCCGCCTCCTTCAGCGCCGCGACCGTGCCGCGCTCGCGCGCGCCGCGATTTTCGTTCTCGAACGGGCCGATCATGATCGCCTTGTCGCCGGCCTTGAGCTTGCCGAGCTTGAAGGCCTCGGCGCCGAGCGCGCGGCCCTGCCGCTCCTGCTGCGCGCCGACATAGCCTCCGCCGAACGCTTCCACCACCTTCGGCACCGGCACGTTCTGGTACATCATCTTGATGCCGTCCTTGTGCGCCTGTTCGGCTAGCGGCATGATCGCGGCATCGCCCGGATGGCCCATCATGGCGATGCCTTGCGGCTTGACCGCGACCGCCTCGCGCAATTGCTGCACCATCTTCTCGACATCCCACTGGGAGAAGATGTAGTCGACCTTCGGACCAAGATCGGCCGCCGCCTGCTTGGCGCCATTGTAGACGATGGTGCCGAAGGCGTCGCCCTCGGCGCCGCCGACGAAGAAGCGGATATGGACGTCCTTGCACCATTGGGCGTCAAGCGCCTTTGCCGGCAAGGTGGAGATCGAGGCGCAGAGCGCCGCGGCAGCCGCCACGACGGTCGAGCGCAGAACAGTCCTTCTGGTCGTGATGCTCATGCACGTTCCTCCCTTTTGGTCCCTCGCAACAGAGGGTTTCGACGATTGCTTCGGCCGTAGTCTTGGTGGCCGGCTCCTCCCGCCGGCCGGTCCTCACACCGGATTGGGCAGGTAGCTGGCTCCTCCCCTGCACTGCTTCAGATAGTCCAGCGCCCGCACCTGACCGGTCATCTCGAGGTCGCCGCGATAGACCGGGTCGTGCCAGCCTTCGATGTCGATGGCGCCCTTGTAGCCGGCCAGCCGCAATTCGCTGATCACCCGCGTCCAGTCGCTGTCGCCGAAGCCGGGGCTGCGCATCTGCACGAACGGCACGCGTCCGAACACGCCGTGCTCGCGGATCACGTCCCGGCGCACGGTGGCGTCCTTGCCGTGGACGTGGAAGATACGCGGCGCCCATTTGCGAATCTGCGGAATCGGGTCGATCAGATAGACGAGCTGGTGGCAGGGCTCCCATTCGAGCCCGAGATTGTCGTCGGGCAATTCGTTGAACATCAGCTCCCAGGCGTCCGGGTTGTGGGCGATGTTCCAGTCGCCGCTCGCCCAGTTGCCGTCCATCGCACAGTTCTCGAAGGCGATGCGCACGCCCTTGTCGGCGGCGCGCCTGGCCAGCGGCCCCCAGACCTCGCGGAAACGGGGCAGGCTGTCGGTCAGCGGTTTGCCGCGCAGCCGGCCGGTGAAGCCGCAGACCATCGTGGTGCCGAACAGATGTGCGTTGTCGATGACGGTCTCCCACGCCGCGAGCACGCCGCGGTCGACCTCGCCGTTCTCCAGCGGATTGCCGAACACGCCGATCGATGAGACGGCGACGTCCGCATCGCCGATCGCTTCGCGGATTTCGCCCGCCAGGCGCTTTAGGTCCTTGCCGCCCAGCGTCTGCCAGAAAAAGGGCTGGATGCTCTCGAAGCCGAGCGGCAGGATCTGTTTCACATAGGCGGCCGGGTCGTCGAGATTGGCTCGCACCATGGTGCCGATCCTGATGTCGAGAAGCGGGTTCGGCATCATGGCGTTTCCTTTGCGATTGCGACGCGGCGTCCGGTCTCTGCGCTTTCGATGGCGCCAAAGACCATGGCTAGGCTTTTGATGTTGTCGGTGCCGCGCGTCTCCGGTTCGGTGCCGGTCTCGATCGCGCGCATGAAATCCTGGATGATGCCGAGATGGCCGTCGACTCTGTCGGACGCGTCGAGCGCCGGCACCTCGATCGACTGGGTCTTGTCGATGATACCGTCGCGGCCGGATGCAACCACCTCGGCCTTCAACCCGTCATGCCCGTCCCACAACAGGCTGCCGCGCTCGGCGACGATGCGCCAGCTGCCTTCCCAACTCGTGCGGAAACCGTCCGCGCACCAGGAGCCGGCATAGGTGAAGACCTTGCCGCCGCCGAAATCGAACACCGCGCTGGCCGACGAGCCCTGACGGTACCAGGAATTGGCAGGCTCCCACTCCTGGCAATAGACGCCGGCCGGTTCGCCGGCGACCATGTAGCGGGCGGCGTCGAACGTGTGGATCGCCATGTCGAGCAAAAGCACGTGGCGCATCTCGTCGCGAAAGCCGCCGAAGTGCGGCGCGACGAAGAAGTCGGCATGGATGCTGGTCGGCTTGCCGATGGCGCCGGAATCGAGGAACCGCCGGATCCGCCTGACATTGGCGACATAGCGCCGGTTCTGAACCACGGCATGGACCCGCCCCGCGCGGCGCGCCGCTTCGATGATGGCGCGCGCATTTTCTGGGCTGTCGGCAAGCGGCTTTTCGGTGAGCAGATGGCAGTTATGGGCAAAGGCCGAAAGCGCGACCTGGCGCCGCGCAGCAGGAACCACGACATCGAACACGGCATCGGGCCGGGTCTGATCGAGAACGGCATCGAGGCTGGTGCCGATGACGGCATTGGGGAGCTCGTACTCGCGCGCCCTCGCCTGCGCCCGCTCGGCATCGAGATCGACAAGGCCGGCAATGGCAAGCCCGTCGATCTGCCTCGCGGCATCGAGCCACTGCCTGCTCATGGCTCCGCACCCGACCAGGACGACCTTCATCATCCAGCGCTCCTCCTCCGCTCGGCCCCTCCAGGCCGAGTGTCACGGCATTTCCGGCTTCACCGTAAACGTTTTTCCGTAAACGTTTACGAGAACACACCCGATGGCGTAGAATGTCAATCACCTGCTCGCGAAAATCGACATGCACTGCTTGGCCTGAAGGACGGCCGGTGCTAGCGAAGTCAGGGGGAGAACCTACCTTGGCGTCCAGCATCCACGATCTCGCGCGTCACCTGAACATTTCGATCGGCACCGTGTCGCGCGCGCTGAACGGCCGCGCCGACGTCAATGCGGAGACGCGCCAGCGCGTGCTCGAGGCGGCCAGGAAGCTGAACTATTCGCCCAACCAGTCGGGCCGCAGCCTGCGCCAGGGCGCCACCCGCTCGATCGCCTTCATGCTGCAACCGCATCCCGGCGACCAGCAATATGGCGAGCCGTTCTTCATTCCGTTCCTGACCGGCCTGCAGGCGCGGCTCGCCGAGCATGAGCTGGATCTGATGGTCGTCATGGGCGAGCCCGGCCAGTATCAGCAGGAGCGGCTGCGCCGCGTGGTTGAGACGCGCCGGGCCGACGCGGTCGTGTTGGCCAATACACGGCGGGAAGACGATCGGATCGACTATCTGAGCAAGGCCGGCTTTCCCTTCGCCACGCTTGGCCGAAGTCAATCCGGCGGCGACACCTATCCTTCGCTCGATATCGATTTCGAGAGGGCGGGTAATGAAGCCGTCGACCGGCTGGTTGCGCGCGGCCACCGCCGCATAGCTGCCATCCGCCCTTCGCTTGATCTCAACTTCGGCTACCTGTTCCTCGACGGCTACCGCAAGGCTCTGAAGCGGCACGGCATCGAAGTCGACCCCGGCCTGATCGCCGACGGCTTCATCAACGAGACCGGCGGCTACCAGGTGACGCCGCGTGTCATGCTCTCCAAGGACCGGCCGACAGCCATCATCTTCAACAATGACGCGATGGCGCTCGGCGGCTGCAAGGCACTGGCCGAGATGGGCATCAGGCCCGGCCACGACATCGCGGTGATCGTCATCGTCGACACGCCGCTCTGCCGCTACTTCTCGCCGACGCTGACCGCCTTCCGTCCGGCGCTGGAGCCGATGGGCCGGCGGCTGGCCGAGATGCTGCTGGCGTCACTCCCGGCCCATGCCGGTCCGGAGGGGCCACGCACGATCCGCGAAGTCTGGCCGCTGGAGCTCGTCGCGCGCGAGAGCGATTGAGCACCCTCTCCTTCTCCCCTTGCGGGAGAAGGTGTCGCCGAAGGCGACGGATGAGCGACTATCTGAGGTGTCAAGTTGCATTTGCGAACTCGGTTCGCGCGTCGCGTGCTTTTGCATT
>NZ_NSGC01000022.1:0-58298 GCF_002294795.1 Mesorhizobium sp. WSM3866
ACCGGCGTGCCCTCTGGGCTGCGTTGCCGCCGCTTGAGCTGTGGTCCGGAACGGTGGGTCGATTGGCCCATCTGCTGAACGATCTCGCCATCGCTCAGTGAGGCAAGCGGCGTGGCATTCGCGACGGTGACACCATCCCGCAGGACGGTGCAGACATCGCAGAGTTCGCGGATTTCCCGCATCCTGTGCGAGACGAAGACGATGCCGATTCCCTCGTCGCGCGCCAGTCGCTTCAGAACGGAGAAAAGCTTGGCCGTCTCGCCGGCGGTGAGGTTGGCGGTGGGCTCATCGAGAAGCAGCACTTCGGCGCCCGTTGAAAGCGCGCGGGCGATCTCCACGATCTGCCCTTCATGCAGGGACAATTTGCGCGCCGGCAGGTCCACGATCTCCTCGGCGATCGCCGCATCGATCAGGCGCAGGGCATTGAGCGCGATGTCGCGCATGCGGCGGCGGCTGCTTTGCGACAGGCCAGACTTCGCATGCACGATGCCGATGTTTTCCGCGACCGAGAGTTCGGGCAGCAGCGCCAGTTCCTGATGCACCACCGCTATGATCGGGCCGCTCCCGCCGGCCTTCGCCGATGCGAAGCCGATGTCGCCGGCGTCGCGGGGGGTGAGGCCTGTGATGATGCGGATCAGCGTGCTTTTGCCGGCGCCGTTGCCGCCCATCAGCGCGTGGATTTCGCCCGCCCGGACCTGAAAGCTCACACCGCGCAGGACGCGGGTTGCGCCGTAACTCTTCTCGACTTTGACAGCGTCGATCAGAGGCCTCCCGAGCGATATCTCCCCGGCCGCCGGCACAGTGCCGGCGCCGCCCACTTTCTGGGCCGTTTCCATCCTGCATCTCCTCCCGAGATCGCGGGAATGATGCGGCCGATTGACATCCGGCTCAATTCTCGTTTCTTAACATTCTGTGTAGCTGAACTTAACTGTCGCGAGCGATGTCAGACCTCAAGTTCAAGTCGATGGCGCATTTCGAAGCGGTCGCGCGTTTGGGCGGCGTAGCCAAGGCTGCCCAGGAATTGCAGGTTACGCCTTCGGCCGTCAGCCAACAGTTGCGCCTGCTGGAGCACCAGCTCGGCGTGCGGCTTTTCCAGCGCGAAAAGCGCCACCTGTCCCTGACGATCGACGGCGAGCGCCTCTACCAGACGACGACGCAAGCCTTCGAATCCATTCGCGAGGTTCGAAATGCCATCGTGCGGCAGCGTGAAAGCTTTCAGCTCAGCCTCCGGGTCAGCCCCTCCTTTGGCGAGAAATGGCTGGCTCCACGTTTGGCCGAATTCAGCAAGGACTACCCGACCTGGAATCTGCGCGTCGACGCGACACCCAATTTCTCGGATTTCGAAACCGAGGTCATCGATCTCGATTTGCGTTACGGCGACGGCGGCTGGGCCGGTCTTTATTCGCATTGCGTCGTAAACGACCTGATCCTGCCGATGTGCTCGCCTGCGTATCTCGCCGAACTGCGCAGGCTTTCATCCCATCCGCGCGAGCAGCTTCGCCAGGCCAGACTGATCGACAGCGTCAAGGCCTATTTCCGCTGGGATTACTGGCTGCCCCGTAATGGTGTCCAGGGCGCGCGCATGACCTACCCCCATCGATTCGACCGCTCCTCGATGTCGGTTCAGCTGGCGAAGGATGGAGCGGGCGTGGTTCTGGAAAGCACGTCGATCGCATTCGAAGACCTGGTGTCAGGCGCATTGGTGCCCGTGTCTACCGAATTCGACGTCATAGAGTTTCCCGGATATTGGCTTGTCTGCCCTTCGAGGCACATGAACCGGCGGGCGGTGCGCCTGTTTTCGGAATGGGTATCGCGGATCGGCAGGCGCGACACCGACCGCGCTCGACTTTTTTTGTCCGAGCTGGGCCTACGTTTATCGTTCGAACGACGGCCTCATTTTGGATTGCGGGATGACAAGCCGGCAGCCATGGCTTGATCGAGTCTGCATTCCTCTGGCTGCCGCGCGCCAATCAAGCTGGTTCGCAGATGGGCTAAAGTTACCTGGGCATGTGACCGATCCAGTTCCTGTGTCTCGGCTTGTCGCGAGTTGTCAGCGATTGCTGTGAAAGCTCCCGCCCGGCGGGGGCGGGCGAAGCCCTTGGGACCTGAAGCCTCCCGTTCTCCTGCCGCGGATTTGCCAAACGGTTGGCGGAGTTCCTCACAACGCAAGCAAGTCTCCCCAACACTACGCCTGTTGGCTGAGGATTGGGTTGCAAATCACAGTCATGCGCGATAGTGTATGCAGAATGCAGTGCGCAATCGAGGCCAGCACATGGGCATGACACCTCAGACTGTCTCCTCAAAAGACTCCCAGGAACCAGGAGACCGGGCAGGTGTTGACGCCGACACCTTTCGCGGCATATTCGGTGGCTTTCCCAGTGGCGTGACAATCGTTTCGGCGACCGACACCGGTGGAGCCCCGGTCGGATTGACCGTCAGCGCAGTAATGTCGCTGTCGCTCACCCCGCCGCAGCTGGTCATATGCCTGCAATCGTCAAAATACACGCTCCAGGTCATCCGGGCTCAGAAGCGTTTCGCGGTCAATTTCCTGGCCAGTGATCAATCGTGGATCTCGGATCAGTTCGCGTTCGGGCAAGGCGACAAGTTCGGCGGCATAGACTGGGGTTTTGGCGAAATCACGGGTGCTCCCGTGATCAAGGACGTTCGAGCATATGCGGAATGTCAGGTAGATTCGCTGATTGAATCTGGCGACCATACGATTGTCGTTGGACGCCTGGTCGCCGGCGGCACAGCCGATGCTTCTCCTTTGGTTTATCACGCTCGCAATTACGCTTTGCTTTCGGCTCATCCTGGAAGCTCTCGCAGGGCACCTTCAGACGGGCCTAACAACAAGTAGGCGCGCAATCGCCGCGTTGCATCGAAGCTAGGCACAGGCTGTGCCAACTATGAATTTGAGGGACCGTCGGCTTTCCGGGCGAATATGGCGCCGTTTTGGTCTAGGTAGGGAGCACAGTTGACCGTGCAGGATCTCAAAGAGAATGCAGCGCCTGGCGTCCAGGCTTACACGACGGTCAAGAAGCTGATCATCGAGAGCAATTTGCGACCGGGTGAACTGATCTCCGAAAGCGACCTTGCAAAGCGTCTGGATATCGGCGGAGCGCTAATCAGGGCGGCGTTAGACCGGTTGATTGAAGATGGTCTCATCAACCAGGTGGATGCGAAAGTTCTCCAGGTGGCGGCCCTCGACAGAAAATACATCGACGATGTCTATCAGATAAGCAAAGCGCTTGAGATACAAATCGCTTTACAGTCGGTAGATCACATACCGCCAGACGCGATCGAGGAATTCGCGATGGTGCTCGAAAACATCCGACCCGAGGTAGAAGCCGGCATGCCATATCGGGTTCGCGAGGCCTATGAGCATCTGCAGCAGATGTTCCTGACATACTGCGAAAACGATCTTATCTGCTTGATACTGGGACGGCTTCAAGATCATCTGACCCGCGTCAGGCTGGCCAGTCGCGCCACCGACGACCGACAATGGCTGCACATAGAATATTGGGTCATGAAGGATGAGCTCGATGCGCTTCGTGCCCGCGATGTTAGCAGACTGACCACAACGCTTTCCGCACATATGGACATGTTCCGGCGCTGGATACTGCAAAGCTGGATCTCGCCCCATCAAGCCGGAAAAAGCTGACGGTTCCGCACGGAAAAATCAGGCCCTGGTGGACACCCGGGTCCCGCCGGCTCTTGGTGAGCCCTCACAGCTCGAACGGGACGAACACGCTTCCCGCCTCTGCGGATCGCAGCGTAGTGAACATGAAGCCAACCCCCCGTGCCCCTTCGTGAACGGTGGGGAAGTCTCCATTGTCGGGTGTGTTTCGACCTGCCGAAATCGCCCGCGCCACCGCTGAATAGATGTTGGCGAATGCCTCGAGATAACCTTCGGGATGGCCGGCGGGAGTTCTGGTAGCTGCTTTCGCTCCGGCACTGACGCCTGTGCCGCCGCGGGCAAAGACAACCGGCTGCCGTCCCGATGCCGTAAAGGTGAGTTGTTCGGGCTGCTCTTGGTGCCAGGTGATCGCGGCATCGGAGCCAAACACACGCAGCGCAAGCCCGTTTGGGCAGCCGTGAGCTATCGAGGTGGTCCAAAGCGCACCGCGCGCGCCACCTTCGAAGCGCAGCAACATATTGACGTGGTCGTCGAGCGGATTGCGCAAGCTGGCCAGATCCGCAGCGAGCGCTTCGACGCGAAGCCCGCTGACATATTCGGCCAAATGGAAGGCGTGCGTCCCAAGTGACGCGACAACACCGAGCGCCCCTGCCTTGGTCTGGTCGTGCTGCCATTCCTTCTTGCCGAAGGCCTGCGTCTGGTACTGATGGGCGTATTCCACCTGGACGGATAAGACCTGGCCCAGTCTCCCCTCGGCTATCATGTCTCTTGCCATCCGCACCATGGGATAGCCCGAGTAGGTGTATGTTACGGCAAGAACTCGGCCGGTCTCGGCCACTCTTGCGCTCAGCGCACTGGCATGCTGTCGGCTGACCACCAAAGGCTTGTCGCAGATTACGTGGATGCCCTTGGCTAGGAACGCATCGGCAATTTCATAATGGGTTTCGTTGAACGTGCAGATCGTGACAGCGTCGATGCCGTCCGGGCGCTCGGCCTCGCGCGCAGCCATTTCCGCATGGTCTGAATAGGCCCTTTGAGGATCGATGAAGTGGTCTCTCGCGACCTGTCTGCTCCGCTCAGGATCGCGCGAGAACACGCCGGCGACCAGCTCCCAACGACCGTCCAGGCGCGCTGCCGAGGCATGGCTGGGACCGATCGAATTGGTGCCGCCACCGCCCACCATGCCAAGCCGCAGCCTTCGGCCTGCTGCATTCGTATTCGCCATCGGGACCTCTCCAGTTGGATTTGCTATCGCGATTTCTTGAGAATGGTCACCGGCGCTTGCGCCGGTGACGGATCGCCTTGACTAGTCAGGACCGCGGCTATCAACATCTATCAAGCCCGCAATGGCCCTTTCCAACCCTGCGGCACTCGAAGTGCTTTAGCGTGAGAACTCACTATCGGCTTGTGGCGTCAGAAGATGCAACGGAGCCGCAGCATGTGAATTCAGTATTCAATCGCATCCGGCGCTTCTGTCAAGCCGCAGTTTAATCGGACACTCTCTTTCGGTACGCTAAATAGGGGATTTACGGGCATTTCAATCGCGTATGCGAGTGTTGACAGTGGGAATCAACAAATTGCATACTGAATACCACATAAGATCGCTGATCAGATATGCGAGCTACGTGGTGCGACCCGAATGAGGGCGCTCCCGCCGAATTCTGGAGTTTATGGGAGCGACATGACCAAGAAGAAGAACAGGCTAATCTTGCATTCGTCAGTGGCCTGGGACGTGCCCCTGATAATGGATATCGATGTCGCGCGAACGATCGGTTTCGACGGCATAGATCCGTCGACCAGGAAGCTGCAGGGCTTCCTGGATGCCGGGTTCACCGAAGAGGAGCTGGTCGCCAGGCTCAACGGAATCGACATACCGGGGTTCGGCGCCGTCTTCGATATTGAGAGGCGAGGCGCGTCAGAAGCCGATTTAATGACGGAGGCAGAGTCTACCTTCAGCCTGGCACATCTCGTCGGAGCAAGGGGCATCCAGGTGATGACGGGCCCGGTGGATGTCCGGGCAACGATCGCGCACGCCAAGGGTGAGCACACCGATCTCTACAAAGGGATGCTTGGCTTCCCTCGCCAAGAGCAGATCGCGGTCACCGTGAAGAACCTTTCTCGCATCGCCGACTTGGCCGCGCAGTTCGATCTGCTTCTCTATCTCGAGCCGATGTCATGGACGCCGTTGAACAGAATAGCCGACAATGTGGAGCTCATCGACCGATCCGGCCGCGACAATATTCGATTGATTGTCGATTATTGGCATTGCTTTACAGCCGGGGACACGCCTGACGTAGTCGCCAACCTGAGCAAGGATCTGCTCTACGGCGTTCACATAAGCGACTCGCGTCCATTCGCCGGTGGCATCCCGATCGAGGACGATCTGCGCGACATTGAATTGGGATCTGGTGTCATCGATCTGAAATTGTGGACGGATGCTGTTAAGGCGACAGGATATGACGACTGGTGGGGCTGCGAGTCCTTCAGCCGGAAATGGCATCAGGAAAATGCCTACGAGATCGGACGAAAGGTGCACAGGCAGATGAAGCAACTGGTGCAAGGCTAGCGCTGTGTGGCTCCGTATGGAATCTCCCTTCCGCGACCAGCCATTCCCCCACAATCAGGTGACTGCGCTGCGGAGTAAAGGTCATCTCGTTCCTCCATCTGTGAGGTGGCTCCCAAACCGACCTGCGCATTGGCTAGACCGCAGTGAGCGCGCGGCGAAGCCAAATTCTGAATGCTGCCGTCTGGATGCAATCTGATCGTGGTGGTAATGTCGCTCCGACCAGGTTTTGGAGGCAGAAATGTCGAGGCTGCTGGTAACAATGGCCTTCGTCCCGGGATCATACGATTTCGATAATTACGGCCATGAAAGGCTCTGGGATGAAGTTCCGGCGCGTTGGAAGGCGTCTTTGTCCGCGATTTTCGCGATTTTTCGATATCGCTGTGGAAAGGCTTAGTGGACGACTTTTGAACGGCGCTGCTCGGCTGATCGCGAATTGCGCATTGCCTCGCCACGTGATCAACAAGTGCATCAACCAGGACCTTGCCAGTATTCTCTAGCCTCACCATTATTCTTCGAACGATTCGAGGCTTCGACCGAAAAGGAAAATCATGCAGGAGGTTGAGCGCAATATACCCTTGGGCGAGCGGGTCTACGACATCATAAAGAAGATGATCACCGATGGCGAACTACCCCCCAACCAGGTGGTGCCTGAGAGTGTTTTGGCAAAGCAACTCGGCGTGAGTCGCTCCCCGGTCAAGGCTGCACTGACGCGTCTGCAGGAAGACGGGCTAGTTGTAGGAGAGGCATGGAAAGTACCTTACGTCGCTCCGCTTGACGCGAAATATGTCAGCAACGCCTATCAAGTCCGTAAAGCTTTGGATTCCCAATGTGCGATTCAGGCTATAGGCAACATACCGGCCGCGCGAATCGATGAATTCGGCGTTTTGCTCGACAAGGCGCAGCAATCGTTAGAAACCGATCCTTCGCCAGTGAGGGACGCTTTTTTCTTTCTGCAGAGTATGTTGCGTGAATACTGCGACAATGATCTGCTCCGAAGCATGCAGGGTAAGTTGAATGATCATCTGACCCGCATCCGCAAGGTCATCCATTCGACGAATGATGGCGAATGGTTGAAGATTGAATATTGGATGCTCAAGGATCAACTCGAAGCGTTGAGATCCCGAGACTCCGCTCGTCTCGTGGCAGCCTTGAACAACCAGCATGATCAGTTCGTGCGGTGGCTGTTCAAGAATTGGAGCCTTTAACGGAGGTGTCGGGCGATTGCTGGCGTGGCTCACATCGTCTAACATGCCGTTGCTGCTGGCTCATCCCTTCAGGCGAGCTTTTCCCGCGCCGGGCTCGACGTCATAAACACTTGCCTTGCTCTTGAGCGCGGTCGGCTGTTCGCAGCGCCACAACTAAGTGAATTACGCTTTAATCACTTTGCCCAATATCATGGTAACTTGAAGCATATGAGAATATTGCTGGCAATCCGCCCGTGTGCAGGAAAATGACCCGGTCGGATTTGTCGAGGCGCCCGCTTTGAATGTCGCTCACAAGGCCGGAAAAGCCCTTTCCTGAATAGATAGGATCGACGAGAATACCCTCTGTTCTGGCAAGCAACGCGGCGGCATACTGCGCGGCCGCCGCGGGTTTGCCGTAGTCCTCTCCGACGAATTCTGTAGAGTTGCTGATGCGCTCCGGACCGAGGTCCAGCTTGAAGCCGAGGAATTCGGCAGCCGCGCGGCATCTGCTGGCGATTTCATCGGGGGTTTCATAGGCCTCGTTACGTGCATCCATCGGATTGATGCCGCAGATCTTCACGCCATGGCCCAACAATTCGGCGCCTGCTTGAAGGCCGGCTTGGGTGCTGACTTGAGAAGTGACGTATATATGGGTGGGCAGAGGTTCGCCCAGAGTTTCGAACTGTTCTACGAGCTCAAGATAAGCTCCGATATAGGCGACCGCCGCAAGGGTCAGTGCGCGCTCGGCACCCATGCCGAGGATCATCGGCCTGCGGCCGCTGGCCTTGAGCCGCTCGGCCATGTCCTGCTTGGCCTGCTTGGTCGATGCGCTGGCTTCGATCGGGATAATCGTTGCTCCGAACTGACGCGCGATCAATTGATTGCCCTGCACATGCTCGAATTGCGTGTCTTTGCGCGGCATCAATATGCATTCAATTCCAAGGCGAGCCGCAGCGGCAGCCAACTGGCGCGACTGGTTCGACTGTGAGGCTGCCCCCTGGATAACCACGTCCACGCCGCGGCTCTCCGCGTCGCCCAGGATGTATTCGTGCTGTCGGACCTTGTTGCCGCCAAAGGCCAGGCCCGTACAGTCGTCGCGCTTGAGCCAGATTTTTGGGCCGCCCAGTTCGGCCGCCAGTCTCGGGCAAGGATCCAGCGGCGTGGGGAGATGCGCAAGGCGGGCGCGCGGCAGTTGCGCCAGCGCTTTGGCGATATCGTCTCTTGAGACAGTCGGCATCGGTTGAAACCCCAATCGAGAAACGGAAAATCGGTGGTGATCAGCAGGTCACGAAAGCCGGACGCCGGTCGCGGGGTCAAAAAGACTCAAGCGCGATGCGTCGATGCGCAGTCGCGCCGGACCAGGCTGCGGGATCGAGCCCGCGCCAAGAAGTGCTGACTGTTCGACGCCACCATGGTGGAAGATCACAACGTCATGGGCGCCAGTGGGCTCGATCAGAGTGACATCGACTTCTATGTCAATTTCCGCGTCCCCGACGTCGCCGATCGCGAGCGCAATGTGCTCGGGCCGAAATCCGACGGTCACCTGGCGTTGCTGCGCCCTGGCCGCAGCGCGGAACTCTTCGGGAACCGGAAGCTGGGAATTGGCGCCTTCAAGCAGAAGTCGTCCACCGCCTATGACAGCGGGCGCCAGGTTGATTTTTGGGCTGCCGATAAAGGTCGCAACAAAAAGGTTTGCGGGTTTGTTGTAGACCTCGCTGGGCGTGCCGAGCTGCTGAACAGTTCCCTTTTCCAGAATGGCAATCCGCGTGGCCAGGGTCATCGCCTCTATCTGATCGTGAGTTACATAGACAGTGGTTCGACCCATGCGTTGGTGCAGCTTCTTCAGCTCAGTTCGCATCTCCACCCGCAGCAGCGCATCGAGGTTGGACAACGGCTCGTCGAACAGGAAGAGCGCCGGGTCGCGCACCAGCGCGCGGCCGATTGCAACGCGTTGGCGCTGACCGCCCGACAGTTGGCCCGGTTTGCGATCGAGCAAATGGCCAATCTGTAGCAGGCGTGCGACTTGCTCTACCGCATCCTCGCGCCCACGGCGCGGCAGCCTGCGCATCTCCAAGGGAAAGGCGATGTTCTGGCGCACCGTCATCGACGGATAGAGCGCGTAGGACTGAAACACCATGGCGATGTCACGGCTCTGACACGGCACGTCGTTGAGTACGCGAGAGCCAAGCCTGATCTCGCCGGAGTTGATCCTGTGGAGTCCGGCGATGGCATGCAGCAAAGTCGACTTGCCACAGCCTGACGGTCCAAGCAGGACCAGAAACTCGCCCGAGGCTACCTCGATGTTGATGTCCCGCAGGACATGCAACTGAGTGCCATAGTGCTTGTTTACCTTGTCGAGAGTGAGCGAAGACATCGGCCGTTCCTCAAATTGGGCCATGACGATGATCGTACGAGAGGCCGGGCTTCAGCCTCAACCCAGGCGCGACCCGCTCAAGCGGGCGCCGTTGCCTCGATAGGCTGAAACGCGTCGGCAACCGTGAGAACGTGGCGCCGGCGCTGGATTGTTGCTGACGGCACATCCTTTCAGGTTCGTCACTGCAAGGTCTGTCTGGCGATCAGCGACGCAAGCATGTCTTGCTCTTCGCCGGATAAATCGGTCAGTGGCGGGCGAACCGCCCCTGCATCGAAACCTTTCAACCGGACCCCGGCCTTGATCGCCGCTACCGCATAGCCTTTGACGCGATTGCGGATTGCCATGAACGGATAGAAGAAGTCGTTGAGCAGGGCTTCGCATCGGGCGCGTTCGCCGGCGCGCAGGGAGCGGTAGAAATCTTGCGCGAGGGCCGGAACGAAGTTGAATACCGCGGAAGAGTATGTCGTGAAGCCCGCGCCAAGATAGGCTTCCGCAAAAAGTTCTGCCGTGGGCATGCCGCCAAGGTAAGTGAGCCGGTCCCCCAGCCTTGCGGTGATCTGCCGGATTGCGCCGATATCGCCGGTGCCATCCTTGAAGCCGATGAGGTTGGGACAGGCATCGCAGAGCCGCGCCAGCGTGTCGGCCTGAATGACGGAGTTGTCACGGTTATAGACCATCACACCAATATCGACCGACTGACAGACCCTGCGAACGTGGTCATACAGTCCTTGCTGTGGCGCATCGATCAGGTAGTGCGGCAAGAGCAGGATGCCATCCGCGCCCGCCTTCTGTGCGGCCTTGGCGATGGTGAGGGCGATCTCGGTGCCATAGCCGCATCCTGAAACAATGGCGGTGTCGCCCGCCGCTTCTTTGGCTGCTCGAACGACTTGGGGGATCTCGTCAGGCGTCAGCGAGAAGAACTCGCCGGTGCCGCCTGCGGCGAAAAGCACCGGTGCGTTGAAGCTCGAGAGCCAAGATACATGCGATTTGTAGCTTTCGGGAGCGAAGCGGCCCTGAGCGTCGAAGTGGGTGACTGGAAAGGACAGCAGACCTGAACCCAGGGCAGCCTTGATCTCGATTGGCCTCATTGCATTCCTCTTTTTAGATCGCTGGTGTTGAAGAAGATGGTTATGGAAGCGGCCAGTGGGCCGCATCGGCGAATCCTGTGACGTCGAGCACGGCCTTGCCGTGGAAGCCGGGCCGCAAAACGGCCGCGGCCGCAGCAGGCAGGCTCTCCCATGGTTGACGCATCTGGATGGAAGTCTTGAGTTCGCCGCGCTCTAGCAGCGCGAGCAATTGTGTGAGCAGCATCCCGACGCGGCGTTCGCCAATGGCGAAACCCTGAATGGTGCCGCCGGTTCTCATCAGATCGTCGAAATTGGCAAAAACCGCAGCCTGACCTGCGCTCCAACCCACGGATTGCAAACTCCCGCCCGCATTAAGCAGGCTCGCTGCCTCCACCAGCGACGGGCCGCCCAAGGTTTCGATGATCAGATCTGCGCCTTTGATGTTGCCAAGGTCGGTGAAAACATCATGGGCGCCCAGCGAGACAAGAAGCGCGCGATCGGCTTCAGAGCGCGTTACGGCGTTGACCATGGCGCCCGCCAGGCGGGCCAGTTGAGTAGCAAATTGTCCGACGCTGCCCGATGCGCCGGTGATCGCCACCGTTCGCCCCAAGAGGGAACCGCCGCGCGATAGAACGGCTAAGGCAGTCGTCGCAGCAGTGGCCAGCGTTGCGGCATGACCAAGATCGACGTCGGTAGGAATAATGGCGACATCCCTGCAATCAGCGATGCGACATTGCGCCCAGCCGCCGCAGAGAGCGCGGGCAACGACTCGCGCCCCAATCGGCAGGCCTTCTACCCCAACCCCAACCTGGCTGATCACGCCTGCCGTATCCCAACCGGGGACAAAGCCTTCTACAAATCCCCCATGAACCGCGCGGCGCGATTCACCGCGATTGAGGGCGATTGCGCCAACATCGATGACGACTTCGACCGGACCCGGACGGCTTCGATGCGACAATCTCAACCCGGTTGGTGTCGCTTCATAGGCGAGCATGGGGCGCATCACTCCGACAGGATGGCCCGGGGCAGCCACGAGAGGCGCTCAGGGCCGGCTTCAGTCACGACGATTGTTTCGCTGAGAGCCAACTGCGGCGTGTGCAGGACGACATGGAAAACCATGTTGGGCTCGAACGCCCAAGTCTGGCCCGGCGCCATGATCCTGGTGTGGTCGCTGACTCGGGGCACAGCCTGATAGCCAAGCGTATAGCCGGTGATCTGGGTAAAGACGGCCTTGAGCCCTTGTCGCAGCACCTCACGGCGGCAAATGGCGTCCACATCGCCCCCCTTTGCGCCTGGAACCATTGCGGCAATCTGGCGGTCCTGGATCTCGACCATTTGCCTGGCCAGTTCCAGGTCCGCGGCGGTCGTCTTGCCGACCAATGCTGGCCGGACAAGGCGTGCGCTATAGCCGCGAAATTGCGGCGTGGCCTCTACAAACACCCGCTCGCCCTCGGCCCACGGTGCTCCCGTCACCCCGCCTATCAAGGCGTCCACGCCGGTCATGCGCCCCAGGATGGCGGCCCGGGTATTGTCGGCCCCGTGATGAATGGAGGCCTCGCACATGGCGGCGAGGCTGTCGCGGTCGCTCACTCCGGCTTTGATCGAGCCGGCGCCGGCGGTCACAATGTGATCGGCGATGTCGGCAGCGCGGCGGATATAGGCCAATTCGGCGGGCGACTTGATCAATCGCTGTTGCCAGATCACGCCGGAGAAATCGACTATCTCCATGCCCGGATTGCCGGCACGGATCTGGTGCAGCCGAGCGATCGTCAGGATGTTGCTGTCTTTCTCCACCGCCAGGCTTTTCGGGGCCAGCCGGGCGATGGCGCTGGTCACCCGAGCGTGCGAATCCTCGTCGTCGGCGAATGTTTCGTAGGACCTTGACCAGGACTGGTCGAGGAAGGTGCCAAGATCGAGTTCGCGAATTATCAGCCAGGGCTCCCCTTTCACCGGGATCAGGGCAGCTTGGTAGCGGGCCGCGGTCGCGAGATAGCCAAACAGATAGGCCAGATGATCTATCTGGTCGACAAGGAGCAGCTCTGCGCCGCGCAACTCCATCTCAGACTGTATCGCACGCATGCGGGCGTGGTACTCAGCCTGGTCAAAATCCAGGGGTCCGCGCGTCGCGTAGGCCGGCCCGGCCGCCTGCTTGTTCATGCGGGCTCCTGTCTAGATCGATGCTCAGCTTGATAGTCCACGTCCGCAATGATGGGCCACATTGGCCGTTGCAAACGACGGCGATGCAACTTTCTCACGTCGACGGGCGAGAGCCCCGGTGGGTCTGCGGTGATGATGCGGTCGAATCGCGGCTCGAACCAGGCCTTGAAATGCTGGCTCGATTTCAGCGCCACGATTGGAAATTGCGCGAGATCGACTCCGGCTTTGATAAAGGGGCCGTCATCAAGTGTCTGGCGGCGCCCACTGGACACGACGACGTCGACACTGCCAATGCGCAATGTCGCCAGCAAACCAAGATCTATCGTCTCCCCGGTTCCCATCGGGCTCTTTACCCGGAAGAGCCCGTTGTTGAGGCCAAGAACCTCTGCCACGGCTCTTATTGGGAGGCCGAGAAGCGTATTGGTGTGTCCACCTAGCTCGACATTGATGTGCGCGCCGACCCCGGCGGCGGCGGCCCGCGCTACCGTGCCAGGGTCGAAAATGTGTGAAAAGCAGGACCGCGCGCCCGCGGCGATGAGAGCCGACAGAAGGTGAGTCCCATCCCCTGGGCTGCCGGCTCCGGTGTTATCTGAAAACTCATTGAGGACGACAGTGCGCCCATCTCGCATTGCTTCTTGGATCGCACCTTCAGGCGGTAGGCTGTCCACCTTGATCTGGTGCCTTCGCTCCCAAAGGGCGCCGGCGATCCGCTGCGCCAGTCGGTGGGCATCATTGGCTCCATTGCGGCGAGTCACCACGACCACCGATGCTCCAATGTGAGGCACGTCTACATAGGGGAAGCCGTGCATGATGCGGGCGCACGCGACGCCCTCCAGCTTTTCGATTTCGGTGCAGAGGCGGTCGAGTTCGACAAACGCCGGCAAGCTGGTTGGAACGGGCGGGAACAGCATCGGCACCTGTTCGATGGCCGTTTCGAAGTCAGCTCTCGAGAGCACGATGTCGCAAAGGCATCGCGCCGCTTCCACTCCACGCTCATACTGGTCGACGTGGGGATTGAGCCGCACCGGAAACAGCGCCGAGCAAAAATCGCCTAGGCGCTGGCGGACGTTGCCGTGGAGATCCAACGTGGCCACGATCGGAATTCTTTCGCCGAGACGCTGGCGTAGCGCGGCACACAAGTCCTCCTCGAGACTGTCGATGCCCTCCACGATGCCCGCGCCATGAAGTGACAAAAGAAGCGCGTCCAGATCCGAAGCCGCCGCCTGCTCGACCAATTCCTCACGCAACGCGACATAAACCTCGCGCCGGATCGTGCCCGATGGTGTGGCTTCAGCGTAGAGCAACGGGACGGCATCGAAACCGAGCGCGCCGGTCTCATCAATCAGACCAGCAAGATAGGTGCGGGCGCCGTGGCTGAACGAAGATATCTCAACGCCGCGCAGCACCTGAAAACCGGTAAGCCCCGTGGGAACAGCAAATGTATTGGTTTCATGAAAAATTCCGCCGATGCCGACCCGAGCCATGCTGGCCATCCCTCGTGGCGACCAACTCAGCTGGCGAGTTTGTAAACGAGGTCGACGTGCTGGCGACTGCAGTAGGTCAAAGGACGATCCTCTGTCACCGCGCCCGACAAGATGCGACCCACAATGATCGGATGGTCTCCGGTCTCGATGACGCGAAAGACGCTGCATTCGGCGTGGGCGCGAACGTCTTCAAGCACAGGCGCCTCCACATGCGGGCTCTTGCCCCAAGCAACGGCAGAAAACTTGTCCTGGTTGCCGAATGCGAAGCTGTCGGAAACGTCAGACTGGCTGCTCGCCAGAAAGTTAACTGGGAAGGCGCCGCGAGACGGAATTGCCTCCAATGTATGATTTGCGTTCGGTGGGCAAACGGCCAGCGGGGGTGGCGCGAGCGAAGCCGACATCACGGCGCTCACTGTGAGGCCCACCGGGACATCTGTTTCATCCAGTGTGGTCACCACTGTTACGCCGCTTGGAGGCCCTGAGAACATGTCCCGGAACATGGCTGGATCGAGGCATGGCTGCGGCGAAGGCTCGGTCGGGATAGCCGCATCGGCTTGGAGCTCGAGGCTCACGGGTCGCTCCTCAGATTGCATACTGAACACAATATCGCGAAGCCGCCGGCTTGCCAATGGCCATTCTGGATTTGGGGGCTGGATTTGGGGCGGCATGGCTAGAGATCAGCGAAATTTTCAAAAAAACAGCCATTCTGCAAGGAAACCGAGCCGTTCTCGTGCGAGATGAATAAGAGAGGGACTTGACAAGCTCGCAGCCAACTCGACAAAGTGTCGCCTGAACGCTGTCGCCACTTTGGTTGCGAAACAGCCGTGCAGCATCACTTGAGCAAAGCAAAAAAGGGGAATGCTATGACCAAAAACAAGCAGGGCTACATGGCGCGCGCGCTTCTGGCCGCAACGGTGTTGTTCTCCGCGGTTACGACGAGCCTCGCGGAGGAAAAGAAGCTTGAGGTGCTGCACTTCTTCACGGCAGGGTCGGAGGCCGCCGCCATCGGCGTCATCAAGGATGCCTTCACGGCCAAGGGATATGGCTGGGTGGACCTGCCTGCGACGGGAACAGACACGCTCAATCAGGTGCTGCGTTCCCGCGTCACGGCAGGTTCGCCGCCGAACGCGGTGCTGATGCATTCAAACGAGGTCAAGCAGTGGGTCGACCAGGGCGCGCTCGTTGACCTGTCGCCAATCGCCACCAAGGGAGACTGGGATAAGGTGATGTCAAAGGGCCTCATTCCCCATCTGAAGCTCAACGGCGCATTCTACGGCGTCCCGACCACGGTGGAGCGCACGAACTGGCTTTGGTACAACAAGAAGGTGTTCGACAAGCTTGGTCTTGAGCCGCCGACCACCCTCGACGAGTTCCACGCCGCGGCCGACAAGCTCAAGGCCGCCGGTGTGATCCCGCTGGCGATCGGCGGCGTCAACTGGCAGGAGGCCACCCTTTTCGAGACGGTGCTGGTAGCTGTTGGTGGCCCCGACTTCTATCGCAAGGCGATCGTGGAGCAGAACGAAGATGCGCTGAAAAGCGACACCATGATCAAGGTCTTCGATGAATTCCGCAATATGAACAAGTATGTCGACCCGAACTACCCCGGCCGCGACTGGAACATCGCCGCCAAGATGGTGATGACCGGTGAGGCCGGCATGCAGGTGCTTGGCGACTACGTAAAAGGCGAGATGGTGCTGGCGAATCTGAAGCCGAACGTCGACTATGGCTGCGCACCGCCTCCCGGCAACGCGCAGACCTATCTGACCGTGTCCACCGCGTTCGTCTTCTTCAAAAGCAAGGACGCCTCCGTCGAGGCCGCGCAGGATGCTTTGGCCGAGACCACGTTCGATCCCAAGGTTCAGCTCGGGTTCAACTTGAAGAAGGGGGCCACGCCCGCACGCAGCGACGTCGACGCCGCCGCGCTCGATTTTTGCGCGCAGGCTTCCTACAAGGCCCAGGTGGACGCGGCCTCTCGCGGCCAGTCATTCCCCGCCATTTCGCATTTCGAGGCATGGAGCCCGGCCAAGAGCGGCGTTTTCATGGACGTCGTCTCGACCTTCTTCGAGCAGCCCTCAATGACCTCGAAGGCCGCAGTCGATCAGCTCGTCAACGACCTGAAGACGATCTCTGAATAATCGACGCGCTCCCAAGCGGTCGTGCCGCGGCTGTTGGCCCCACGGGTCCGGCCGCGGCATGGGTATCGGCCAGGTACAAACTTCTCATCTGGAGTGGCGGCAAGGCGAATGGGAATGCTATCGCTGAAGTCGGAAGTTTTTACGGCGCGCCCGTCTCTCGAGACCGGGCGTGCGCGGACGTTCATCGGCAGATATGCATCGCAAATCGCCCTCGCGCCTTCGGTCGCGATAGCCTCGATATTCGTCTATGGCTTCATGCTGTGGACGGCCTACATATCGTTCAGCGCGTCAGGGATGTTGCCAGACTATCACTGGGTCGGTCTGCGGCAATACTACAGTCTATGGTCCAACCCGATCTGGGTTCAATCGGCCAAGAATATCGTGGTTTTCACGTTCTTTTACATCATGCTGACGACCTTGGTTGGTCTGTTTCTGGCCATCCTTCTTGACCAGAGAATAAGAGCGGAAGGGGCCTTGCGGCTCATCTACCTCTATCCGATGGCCCTTTCATTCATCGTCACCGGAACGGCGTGGAAGTGGATCCTCAATCCCGGCCTTGGCATAGAACATGTCATGCGAAACTGGGGCTGGGAGGATTTCCGGTTCGATTGGCTGGTGAACCCGCGCTTTGCCCTCTACACCGTCGTGCTGGCGGGTGTCTGGCAGGCATCCGGCTTCGTCATGGCCTTGTTCCTTGCCGGGTTGCGCGGGGTAGACGAAGATCTGATAAAGGCCGCCCGACTGGATGGGGCAGGCGGCCCCTCGATCTATCGCCGCATAATCATACCGCTTCTTGGCCCGACCTTCGTGACCGTTGCGGTGGTGCTGGTTCAGCAGGCGCTGCGGACCTTCGACCTTGTCGTCGCCCTGACCAACGGCGGGCCTGCCAACAGCACGCAGTTGCCGGCGACCTTCATGTACAAGCAGACTTTCGAACGCTCGCAGCTTGGCGTCGGGGCGGCGAGCGCAGTGATGATCTTCATGACACTAGTGGCGATCGTGGTGCCCTATCTCTACACCTCAACCAGAAAGGCCTCCGATGAGCACGCATGAGGTGGTGCTGGGAAACGGCCTGGCGCATAGGATCACCCGTATTGTCATCTATGGCGCACTTTTGTTCATGGCCGCCATCTATGTCTTTCCGCTTCTGGTCGTCGTGCTGACCTCGCTGAAACCCTTGGAGGAATTGCGCTCCGGCACAATCATCGACTTTCCCGCCGCTCCGACCATGCAGCCCTGGTATCAGGCCATGTTCGCTGCCTGCATAGGAACGAGTTGCAACGGATTGGCACCATACTTCGTGAACTCGGTAATGATGGTCGTACCGGCAGTGTTGCTGTCGACCCCGATTGGGGCGGTCAACGGTTTCGCCCTGACGCATTTCAAGTTCCCGGGCCACAATTGGGTCTTCGCGTTTCTCTTGTTTGGCGTCTTCATCCCGCTGCAGATCGTGCTCATCCCGTTGGCATATGTGATGGGTTCGCTCGGCATAGCCAACAGTGTCATGGGTCTCATCCTGGTCCATGTGATCTATGGCATTGCCTTCACGACTTTGTTCTTTCGCAACTTCTTCATCACTGTGCCGCACGAGATCGTTGATGCAGCCCGCATGGATGGCGCCAGGTTCCTCCAGATTTTCCGTCGTATCGTGCTTCCGGTCGCCATTCCAACAATGGTGGTGTCGGTCATCTGGCAATTCACCCACATCTGGAACGACTACCTGTTGGCAACCACCTACACCTCCGGCCTGACCTCGCCGGTAACCGTCGGGCTTTACAACATGGTCGCATCGACCACCGGAACGAAGGAATACAACGTGAATATGGCCGCGGTGTTCTTGACCGCTCTGCCAACCCTTTTGGTCTACGTCTTTGCCGGCCGTTATTTTCTGCGCGGGCTTGTCGCGGGATCCGTCAAGGGTTGATCGGGCCAGACCATACGAGAACGACTGCCATGAACTTGACCCCGCCGGGTGTCAGATTTGCTTGCCGTGAGAAATGTCGTGACTGGAATATTTGATTTCATCATCGTTGGTGCAGGATCGGCCGGTTGTGTTTTGGCAAACCGATTGAGCGCCGATCCGGCGGTCAAGGTGCTGCTTCTGGAAGCCGGGCCGAGGGATTGGAATCCCCTGATCCGCATACCGATTGGCGTGAATTACACCGTGGGCAGCCATCTTGATTGGCGGCTGACGAGCGAGCCGGAGCCTGGCGTCGACAACAGGCGCATCAACCTTTCGCGCGGCAAGGTGCTCGGTGGTTCGTCGGCGATAAACGGCATGATCTTTGTCCGCGGCCATGCCGAGGACTTCAACGACTGGCAAAGGGCAGGCGCCACGGGCTGGGACTGGAATGGTGTCTTGCCCTACTTCAAACGCATGGAGACCTGGCAGGGGCCAGCCTCCCAGGATCGCGGCTCATTCGGACCGATAACCGTCAGCTACGGCAACTACCGCACGCCTCTGTTCGAAGCCTTCCTCGAAGCCGGGCGGCAGATGGGCATGCCGGTTGTCGAGGATTACAACACCGGAGACCATGAGGGCTTCGACTGGGTCCAGTACAACATTGACAAGAAGCGCGGCGTCCGCTGTTCGGCTGCGCACGGCTATCTGCGGCCGATCCGCCACCGCAAGAACCTGACCGTCCTCACGAACGCCAATGTCACCGGTCTCATCCTGCAAGGCGCGCGCTGTACTGGGGTGCGCTTCACCATCAAGGGGGGCCAGCACTCGGCCGTGGCCGCGGAGACGATACTGTCGGCCGGCGCCTATATGTCTCCCCATCTCCTGATGCTGTCGGGAATCGGCCCCGCCGAAGGATTGCGCGCAGCCGGCGTCCACCCGATCCTCGATCTTCCAGGCGTGGGCGAGAACCTTCAGGATCACTGCGGCAGTCTTGTGCAATTCGCCTGCACCAAGCCTCTGACCTACTATTCGTTGAAGCATCCTGTGCGTGGACTCAAGGCGGCGGCCGAATATGCTTTCAGGCGCTCCGGACCGATAGCCGTTTTCCCGATGTCGGCTCAGGCGTTCCTGCGCACCAACCCTGCCGAGGAACGTCCGAACCTGCAGGTTCAATTCTATCCCGTGAGCCGCGACCTGAAATCACCCAAGGGCGAGATCGCAACGTTCAACGCCTACACGCTGCAGTTTGGCCTGATGCGGCCAAAGTCGCGGGGCCGGCTCTTCCTGCAATCGAGCGACCCTTTCGTCGCCCCAAAGATCCAGCACAACCTGCTTACCGATCCGGCCGACATCCAAACGTTGACCGAAGGCCTGCGGCTGGCGCGTGAAATCAATGCCCAGGAAGCGTTGCGCGACTTCACCGGGCAAGAGCTAGACCCGGGCCTTCACGTCCAGTCCGACCGCGAAATCCAGGCCTATAATCGCCGCAACCTTTTGAACGAATATCATCCATCCGGCACCTGCAGGATGGGGACCGACGACATGGCGGTGGTCGACCCCGAGCTCAAGGTGCGCGGCATGGCAGGCCTCAGAGTTGCCGATGCTTCGGTGATGCCTGTGGTGACCTCGGGAAACACCAACGCGCCGGCAATGATGATCGGTGAGAAGGCCGCGGCACTCATTCTAGGGGAATATTAACTGCATGCGCTCCGTCCGCACCGGTGACCTGTCGCGGACGAGATATGGCAAGCCAGAACAGGCTTCAAGGCACTGGAATATTTAGGAAATGCTGGCGTGAACGGCGTCGCGCCATACGCTCTTGCTGTGCCTGCGGATAGACCATCTGCATACAATGGAACTGTCAGGGATTGGACCCCATGCACGATATTCGAGACCAGATCGCGGAAATTCAGCGGGAGACGGAGGGCCATGCTTTCTCGGCGTTCAGCCAGGCTGATGCGCTGCGCGTTGGCAAGACGTTGCTCGGTCTGGCGGAAGACGAAGGATTGCGTGTGGCGGTAGGCGTCGACCTCGGCGAACAGGTGATCTTCCGTGCGGCGCTGCCTGGTACGAGCGCCGACTACCAGCATTGGATTGAAAGGAAATTTGCCGCGGTGAGACGCTTTGCCAAGGCTTCGATGCAGCTCGAGCTGCAAGCCAGGCTGGAGCCCGACTTCGCCACTGAGCGCGCGCTCGATCCCAGCCGCTACGTTCTGTGTGGGGGCGCCGTGCCGATCTGCGTGGGGACCGCCATGGTTGGTGCGATCGGCTGCGCGGGCCTCGCCTCCATCGACGACCACCGGCTGGTCATTCGTGCCATCGAAACCTATCGAAAGGCCATTGACGGAGGCTGAGCTGCATTGCATACTGCATGCACTAAAGATTGCAGCCAGCAAGAAGGAAGGGATGCAATGTATCCATTCAAGTCGAACCCCGAAGACGCTCAATGGATCGAAAAGGCTAGAGCCCTCAAGGAGGTCTTTGCCCAGCGCGCCAGACAGGTCGACGAGGCTGGCGGCTGGCCGCAGGAGAACTGGCAAGACATCATCGACGGCGGCTTCCTGAAGCTGGGCGTGCCGAAAGAATATGGCGGGTATGCCAACGAGGATGCCGGCTTCAGCAACCTGTGCCACGCCGTGGTCGAGATCTTCGCCTCTGCCTGCGGCAGCACCGGCTGGATCATCCAAAACCAGTATCACTGCTTTGGACTGGTAGCCGCGCTCGGCAATGAAGAGCAGAAGCGGCGCATCCTGGGCGATGTGGCCCAAAACGGAGTGGGTGTGGCCTCGGTCGGCAGCGAGGTCCAGCCGGGCCGTTCCCAGGTGGTGCCGCACAAGGACGGCAAGATCTCCTTCGCCTCGGATTTGACTCCTACAGAGGGCGGTTTCCTCGCGAACGGCTTCAAGGGTTTCACCAGCGGTGGTGCGGCGTCGAAATATCTCTTGTTTTGGGCATTGGCTCCCGGAACAGATGATCCCGATGTCGGCGCGAGCGTCTTCGTCATCGAGTTGCCCAATCCCGGCGTCGAGTTCGTCTCGGGCTGGGAAGAAGCGATCGGCATCCGCGCATCGCTGTCGGGCGGTGCCAAGTTCACCAATGTCTTCATTCCCTGGAAAAACGTTCTTGGCGAGCCTGGTGATTTCAACCAGAGCCATCCCTACACCTTCGAGCTTGCCTATGCTGCGCATTCGCTTGGTTCGGCGCAAGGCATCTACGAGGAAGTGCGCGATGCAGTCGCGGCAAGAGCTTTCCTGCAGCAGGACGACACCAACATGTACTCGCTGGGCGAGATGGCCTCTGCGATTGCAGCGACCCGTTCGCAGCTATGGTACGCGCAACATCTCTACGACCAGAAGATGTGGGGCGAGGCCTCGCACGCCACTCTCATGGGCCTCCACATGGCCAAGACGACTGTGGGGTTGGTTTCGACCAAGGCCTTCGAGATAGTCGGCACGAGAGCGGTGTTCCGCTGGAGTTCCATTCCGCGGCTGATGCGCGACGCACGCGTCGCCACGCTTCACACGCGTGAAAGCATGATCATGAAGACTGTCGCCAAGACCGAACTGTCGCGGGATTATCACCCCAAGGCGAAATATGGTCGTCGGCTTCCCGAGAGCGAGCGCAAGACCTGGGCCGATCTGGGCTTCCATTTCGACCGGGATGCGGCATGACGGGCAATGCCGCCAAGGCTGACGCGCCGCCCGCTGTGCTGCCCTTCGACCGGGGGGAATTTGGGCGGCGGGTGAGCCGTGTTCTTGCGGAAATGGCTGATCGCGGCGCCGACCTGCTGCTCGTCGACCAGATCGACAGTCTGGCCTACCTGACAGGCTACGCACATTCGGGAGCCCGCTACCAGGGTGCGCTGATCTCACCCTCGGGCGCCGTGACACTGCTGATCCGCTCGGCCGATCAGTTCGGGGCCCAGCGGCAGGCCACAGCGGACGCGTTTGTCACCTTTGACGATCAAGAGGACGAAGTCGCGCTCTTGGCGGGGCTGATCAGTGACAGCGGCGCGAAAGCCTTGGCCGTCGAGACGGACAGCCATTTTCTCACGATCGAGCGATACGAGCGCGTTCAGGCGAGAAATCCCGGACTGACATTCATCGATTTCGGCAAGGTGATTTGGGAACACCGCTTGATCAAGTCCCCAGCCGAGATCGAGGCGCTGCGCCGCGCCTGCGCCATAGCCGACGCGGCGATCCAAGCCGGAACCGACGCGATCGCCGTTGGCCGATCAGAACGCGAACCCGCCATTGCAACATATCGCAAGGCAATCAGTCTTGGGGCCGACAATGGTCGTGTCGCCGTTTTCGGCTACGGCAGCACAGTCGCCAATATGCATGGTCGGCTGGGCGAGCGGATCATGCAGGCGGGCGAACTCTATTTCATCGAGGCTGTGCCCCAGGTCTACGGCTACTCGGGACGCATTGCCCGGCCGATGGCGGTGGGCCACGTCTCTGATCGGCAACGCGCGATTGCGCGGCGTGTGGTCGAGATCCAGGACGAATTCATCGCCGCCATGGTTCCCGGCGCCGTTTCGGGCGAGATCGACCGCGTCGCCCGCGAGACCATGCTTCGCGAGGGCCTCAAGAAGAGCTACCCCCAGGTTTCGGCCTACACGCTCGGTTATCACGCCGTGCCCCGCACGTCCGATCATACCCGCATCTTCATGCCCAACCAGACCTGGGCGCTCGAACCGAACATGGTTTTTCACGTCATCCATTATTCCGAAGGCATGCCCTTCAGCGAGACGGTTCTGGTCACGCAAAACGGACCGGTCCGTCTCACCCGGACTGCCAGGGAGATTGCCGTCAGATGAGCCAAGTCGGACAGCGTGTTCTGGTTATAGGTGGTTCGAGCGGCATGGGCGAGGCAGGCGTTCGCGCGCTTGCCGCCTGCGGCGCCCGCGTCGTCATGGCCGACAGGAAAGCCGCGCCGGACAATCTGGGCGCTGTGCGGGTTCTCGCAATCGACATTGGCGACGACGCGCGTATCGCCTCTGTAGTGGCCGAGGCCGGTGAAATCCTCGGCGGTCTCGATGCTGTTTGGAACAATGCCGGTGTTTGCCACGTCGGCACGCTCGAAAGCATGGAATTGGGTGCCTTCGATCTCAGCTTCGCCCTAAACGTTCGCGCCAATGCTGTGCTGGCACGTGCAGCGCTTCCGCTGCTCCGTAAGGTTGGAGGCGGCAGCTTGCTTTTCACGGCATCGGCAGCATCCATCATGGTGGCCAAGGGTTCACTGCCCTACATCGTTTCGAAGTCGGCGCTGCTGACGATGACCCGGCAACTCGCGCTGGAATATGCCAGCGACAATATCCGGGTGAACGCCCTTTGCCCGGGTTGGGTGGACACGCCCTTCAACGCGCCGGTCTGGGAGATATTTGGCGGGCGGGAATCCTTCCTCCAAAAGGTGCCGGAGCTCGTCCCCTTGCATCGCATGGGGACCGTCGAGGAGTTCGGCGCCATCGTGCGCTTCATTCTCTCGGCCGATGCACGCTTCATGACCGGCCAGGCGGTCGTGGTCGATGGCGGGGAGTCGTTGATAAAAGGCCCGACCCGCTGATGGGTGCGTATGGCCGGCCACACCTGCAGGAGCAGTCATGAGCGATATCGTCATCACCAACGCCAGCTTGCTTGATCCACGAGCCGCAACGTTGCGCTCAGCCCAGCAGATCCGGATCGAGGGTCAAAAGATTGTCGAGGTTGGAGGCTCGGTTGGCGTGCCCCAAGGGGCGACCAGGATCGACGCCGCAGGCCGCGTCGTGATGCCCGGTCTTATCGATGCTCATGTCCACGCGATGGCCTATGTCAACAACCAGATGACGCTGGCCAACACGGCACCCTACCTCGTTGCGGCGCACGCCTCGAAGATCCTTGCCGACTACCTGCGACGCGGCTTTACCACCGTACGCGATTCCGGCGGCGCGGATGCGGCGCTCGCCGATGCCACACGCCTCAACCTCTTTCCTGGTCCACGCCTGTTCGTGCCGGGGCTGGCGCTGGCGGTCACCGGCGGATTGGGCGATTTCCGGGTACGGACCGAACATGAGCAAGGCTGTCCGCATTGTCGCAGCACGCGCAACATCAGCCGTGTCGTGGATGGCGTGGACGCAGTCCGCCGCGCGGTGCGCGAGGAGATCGCGGCCGGTGCTCATCAGATCAAGTTGATGGCCGGCGGGGGCAACTCGGGGAAATCTTCTATCTATTCCCCGCATTTTTCACTCGAAGAGCAACGGGTCGCCGTGCAGGAGGCGGCCGATTTCGGCACCTATGTGATGGCGCACTGTTATGGCGTCGATGTTATCCGACGAGCACTGGAAGCGGGCGTGCGCACTATCGAGCACGCAAACCTGATAGACGAGGATACCGCGCGTCTGGTGGCGGAGAAAAACGCCTATGTCGTGCCCACGCTAGCGACCTTCGAGGCCAGCATCTTCTACGCCGACCAACTGGGCACGCCAGCGCGCATCGTGGAACAGGTCAAGATGATGCTGCGCCGTGGTGTCGAAGCGGTAAAGATCTGCCGCGACGCCGGCGTCAAACTGGGGTTTGGCACCGACCTGGAAGGCGTCATGCATCACTACCAGTTGCGTGAGTTCAAGATCCGCTCCGTGGTTGAAACGCCAGCCCAGACCTTGCATTCGGCCACCATCGTCAATGCCGAGATCGTGCGGCACGAGGGCAAGCTCGGAGAGCTCGTCCCGGGCGCCTTCGCCGATCTCCTGATCGTCGACGGCAATCCGCTCGAAGACCTTGATGTGTTCCAGGAGGACGGCAGTGGCATCCGCGTCACGATCAAGGACGGCCATATCCACAAACGCGATCTGTGAGCGCACCGCGCCTCGATGAGTTGTTCCGGATAAGAGCCACATCGTGGGAACCGCCCAAGGAACATGACGACCACTCCTTCCTCTTCGGCGTCCCCGTCAATTCCCGATGAAGCCAAGCGACGGTCCGGCGATGATTGTCGACCTGGAAGCCATCCGCACGAATTATCGGCTTCTGGCATGCAGATCGCGAGGAAGACTGCGGCCGTTGTGAAGGGCGACGGCTACGGCCACGGCATGCTGAGAAGCGCTCTCGCGCTGCAAGAAGCGGGGGCGCGCCTGTTTTTTACCGCCCGTCTGGATGACGCGTTTTCGTTGCGTGATCACCTCGAGCCCGAGTGCGTCATTTCCGTGCTGGACGGTGCCAACAGTTCGACAATGGCTGAAGCGGTCGCCTCCGGGATCGTGCCGGTGATAAACAGTCATGAACAGCTGTCGGCGGCTGTGTCAGTGGCGCACAAGACGATGCGTCCCCCTCGCGTCTTCGTCCATATCGATACAGGCATGAATCGGCTGGGATTGGCGCATGGTCGCATTTCGGAAATCGTCGACTTGGTCAATTTGCTTGATATTCGTGCCTACCTGACGCACTTCGCAGCCGCCGACGACATGGATATCGCATTTTGCGAGCGGCAAGTCGCGGCGCTGAGGGCCGCAGTTGCAAAGCTGCCGGCCGCCCCGCTGTCGATAGCCAACTCAAGCGGGATCTTCCTGGATCCCTCTTTTCATGGGGATATCACAAGGCCCGGAAAGTCGCTGTTCGGGATCCATCCCCTGGCCGATGGCGACAACCCAAAGTCCGAACCGGCGATCGTCTTGGCTCCTGTCATCCAGGTTCGACAACTCCGCTCCGGCGACCCGGTCGGCTACTCATCGACCTGGCATGCGCCGTCGGATCGGCGCATTGCCGTGATCGCGGTTGGTTACGCGAACGGCTATAGTCGGATCGCATCCAATCATGGGCAAGTTGCGTTCGACGGCAGGTCGGCGCCGATTGTTGGCCGCGTATCCATGGATCTGATCGCCGTGGACATCACCGAACTCTCCGAGACCACGATAGCCGCGGGATCCGTGGCGGAAATTGTTGGGCCGAGCATATCGTACCGCCAATTGGCTGCGATCATGGCGACCAACGAACATGAAGCGCTGATCTCGCTTGGCCGGTCTTGTCCGAGGATTTATCTTGGGCACAAACCGGCGCCATCCAAGGTTGGTGGCGCCCAGCGCTACCGCCTTATTGCTAGTGAATTTGCAGCGCCAAATCTCGGCTAACCTGCTCGGCATCCGTCCGAGCATGGAGCGTGCTTGCCGCTAATTTGATGCTCGCCATCCGATATAACGTTGAGCGCCGAACCGCCGAGGAGATTTCGTTTTAATTCTCGTTCACGTCGAGAACCGGATGGCGCATGGGCAGTTTACGAATTGTCGCGCAATCGGGCCTCACACTTGCCCAATCAAGACTGTCTGACCTGTGGCGGCCGATTGCGCCACCGCCTTTGCCAACTTCACGCTCCAAACACCGTCCTCGCCCGTCGAGGAGGGCTCACCCTCACCTTGAATAGCGGCCATGAAATCGGAAACACCGCGGTCATAAGTGACCTTGAGTTCAAGAGGTATGTCTTGCTCACCGTTACATGTTCGCAAAACGACCCTGCCGCCAGGGGCCTGTGACATGACGTCGATGCCAAGAATGCTGCCGGCCGAGCCATGGATTTCAACGCCGCGCGGGCCATAACCGACGACAAAGCTGTCATGGCATTGCACCAAGATGTCGCCTGAAAATTCCCATACCGACATGACGCTGTCCTCGATGCCGTTGGCCCCTTCGCCAGACGCGGTCGCCAGCGCGGTGATCTTTGTGGGATTGCTGTCCAGATAGAACCGAAGGAGATCTGCATCGTGCACGGTGATGTCGTAAATAACCCCCGCGCCCGCGCTTTTGTCGAAGAGCCTCCAAGTCTTTAGGCTCTCGGGGAGCGATCCCGCATGGAAGATGCGGATCGAGTTGATTTTTCCTATCGCTCCCTCGTGCAGGAGCCGCTTTATCGCTCGGTGGCTCTCCATGTTGCGCAGATGGTGGTTCGTACCGAGTACCACGCCCTTGCGTTCGGCGGCCTCAACGATCAGTTGCGCGTCTTTCGGCTGCAGAGCCAGCGGCTTTTCACAAAGCACGTGCTTGCCGGCTTCGATGGCGGCCAGTGCCTGCGATAGGTGCTGATCGTTCTTGGTGCTTATGTAGACCGCGTCGATTTCTCGATCGCTCAACATCGGCATAAGCGAGCCATAGGCGTCAGGTATACCCTTCTGGTCCGCAAAAGCTTGGGCGCGGCTCGGATCGCCACTGACGACAGCTTTAACCTTACCCAGCGGATGCTTGCGTATGGAGTCGACCATCCACTCGCGTGCGATGGTGCTGGCGCCGATCAGGCCCCAAGAGACTACTTTCCCGTTCATCGCGATGACTCCTTCACTCCCTGGGTGCGGGACCAGCCGCATGCTGATAATTTGTCTGACCAAAATATTATTTGTCAACCTGCTGCGAGGCCGAAACCATCTGAGAGCGACGGTCTGATTTTCGATTTTATCGCGCTTTAACGGGGTCTTAGCTCCGGTTCGCGCCTGCATGCGATGCCGGCCACGGTTCGAACTCGGAGTCGTGCCCCTGATTGTAGATTGACATATATGTCATAAAAGCTAACGATAAGTCGGACATCTGAAGCCGGGCGGCCTGTAGTGGCGAGTCTGAACGGTTGGCAAGGCGGAGGGTGTCGGCGTCGGTAAGGGCGGCCCGCATGATGCCAAGAAGAAGGCGACAGACGCCCGGAAGACCGTAACGAACAACCTTGTTTCGCAACCGTAGCTACAAAGGGGAATGAGAAATGCTTAATCGGAATCTGGTCCTCGCGACGGCCTTGTTGCTGTCCGGTTCGACAACGATGGCGTTGGCGGGGAGCCCGAACGTGGAGGTCATGCACTACTGGACCAGTGGCAGCGAGGCGGCCGGGCTGAATGTGCTCAAGAAGCTCCTTGAGGAGCGTGGCGTCACCTGGAGCGACTCGCCGGTGGCCGGCGGCACCGGGATGAACATGGTGCAGGTTCTGCGCGCCCGCATCGCATCCGATACGGCGCCAGCCGCGGCACAGATGCACGCCCAGCAGGTCCAGGCCTGGGCATCCGAGGGCGTGCTAACCGACCTGACGGATCTCGCCGCGAAGGATGACTGGGCCAAGGTGATTGCGCCGGAACTTGTTCCTCTCATTTCGCATGACGGGTCGTATGTCGCGGTTCCGGTGAACGTGCACCGTTCGAACTGGCTCTGGTACAACAAGAAAGTCTTCGATTCCGCGGGCCTGCAGCCTCCGACGACGTGGGACGAATTCAACGAAGTTTCCGAAAAGCTCCTCGCCAAGGGCGTGACGCCGCTGGCCCTGGGTGGTCAGCCCTGGCAGGAGTTGGACCTCTTCGAGAATGCTGTCCTTGGCATCGGGGGCGCCGACTTCTACCGCAAGGCTGTCATCGATGAGGATGAAGCCGCGCTTCGCAGCGACACGATGGTCAAGGTTTTCGATCAGCTGCGTAAAATCAACAAATATGTCGATTCCAATTATCCCGGCCGCGACTGGAACCTTGCTACCCAGATGGTGATCAAGGGTGAGGCCGGAATGCAGATCATGGGAGACTGGGCGAAGGGCGAGCTGTCGCTCGCCAACCTGCAGCCCAACGTCGACTACGGCTGCGTACCCGCCCCGGGCACCAAGGGAAGTTACGTCTGGCTGACCGACAATTTCGGCTTCTTCAAGACCAAGGACAAGGACAAACAGGCCGGCCAGCTCGCCATGGCGTCGGCAATCCTGGACAAAGGGTTCCAGGAGGCGTTCAACATCAAGAAGGGCTCGATCCCGTCGCGACTCGACGTTTCCATGGACAAGTTCGATTTCTGCGGAAAGGCCGCCTTTGCGGACCGGGCGGAAGCCCAAAAGAGCCAGAAATCGCTGCCGTCACTGGCACACAATGCCGCGGCCGGAGCAACGAAAACAGGCGTCTTCACCGACGTCGTCTCAACTTTCTTCGAAACGCCCAGCGTCACCTCGCAGCAAGCGATCGACCAACTCGTAACCGGCCTTAAATCCGCGCAGTAGCGGACCAGATCGAGGTCAGGCGACGATCGCGGCCGCCCCAACCAAGCTGCGATCGTCGGCCTTCGTGAGACGAAAGGATTCCTGGTGTCAACGACTTTCCCGGTCCAGCAAACCGCGAAGCGCGTGCAATGGCGTGAGGGTTCCGGCGCCAAGCTATGGCTTGCCCGCAACGCATCCCAACTGGCGTTGGCTCCGTCGGTCGCTATTATCCTTCTGGCGGTCTATGGCTTCATGGTGTGGACGGGGGTGGTGTCGTTCACAGCATCCAAGATGCTGCCATCCTATGAATTTGTCGGCTTCGATCAATACTGGCGCCTCTGGAGCAATCCGATATGGCGGATCGCGGTCGATAATATCTTCATCTTCGCGATCCTGTTTATCGCGATCGCATCGATTATCGGAATGGCGCTGGCGATCCTGGTCGATCAGAAGATCCGCGCCGAGGGCCTCTTCCGAACGATATATCTCTACCCGATGGCGCTGTCGTTCATCGTGACGGGAACCGCCTGGAAGTGGATCCTCAATCCGGGTCTCGGCATCGAGCGAATGGTACGGCTATGGGGCTGGGATAGCTTCCGGTTCGACTGGTTGGTGGACCCTCGGTTTGCCATCTACACGCTCGTCATTGCAGGGGTCTGGCAGTCATCCGGATTCGTTATGGCCCTGTTCCTGGCGGCGCTCCGAGGAATTGACGAGGATATCACCAAGGCCGCGAGGCTTGATGGGGCCGGCAGCTTTCAAATCTACCGGCGCATCATCATACCGCAACTCGGGCCAGCCTTCTTGACTGTATTCGTCATCCTAACGCAGCAGGCAGTGAAGAGCTTCGACTTGGTGGTGGCGCTAACCGCCGGAGGCCCTGGAAACAGCACACATCTTCCTGCGACTTTTATGTACATGCAGACATTTGGTCGAGACCAGATGGCAGTGGGCGCCGCGAGTGCCATGATGATTTTCATGACAGTTACCGCAGTCGTGGCACCTTATCTCTATTCCGACGTGAGGAAACAACGCGATGACGCATGACAGCATCGTTCTCGAAAGGGGAGGGCGCTATCATCTCAGGCGCGTATTCATCTACTGCTGCCTGATCTTCATCGCGGCTGTCTATCTGCTGCCGCTGTTGGTCGTGGTATTTACGTCTCTCAAGAATATCGACGAGATACGCAACGGCTCGTTGCTTTCGCTGCCGAAGGCGCCAACCCTGGAAGCCTGGCAGCAAGCCTGGTCCGACGCTTGCATCGGCCTTCAATGTTCAGGTTTGAAGGGCTTCTTTCTGAATTCTACGATCCTGATCGTTCCCGCTGTCGGGTTGTCAACCGCGATCGGAGCCATAAACGGCTTTGCGCTCACGCACTGGAAATTTCGTGGGTCCAACGTTGTATTCGCGTTGCTCCTGTTTGGCGTATTCATTCCATTTCAAATCATCCTCATCCCAATGGCTCGTTCGCTCGGCGCAGTTGGCCTGGCGAACACCATGCCCGGCCTCATATTGGTTCACGTCGTATATGGGATACCGTTCACAACGCTTTTTTTCAGGAACTATTTCGTCTCCCTGCCCGCAGAATTGGTCAAGGCCGCAAAGGTCGATGGCGCGGGTTTTTATCAAACCTTCTTCAGGGTCATCCTGCCCATTTCGATCCCTTGTATCGTCGTTGCGGTGATCTGGCAGTTTACCAATATCTGGAATGACTTCCTCTTCGGCACGACATTTACATCCGGCGACAACGTTCCGGTGACGGTAGCTCTGAACAATATTGTCAACACGACCACCGGCGTGAAGCGCTACAACGTCGATATGGCAGCAGTCGTGCTGACCGCGCTGCCAACTATCGCCATCTACGTTCTCGCTGGGAAGTACTTCCTTCGCGGCCTAATGGCCGGTTCCGTGAAGGGGTAGGGAGACCCCGCAGGTTTTGGGATCCTGGCCCCTGGCGCATCAGAAACTGCGCCCAGGTGGCACGATGGATGTGCGCGCCAGACGGATGAGCAACACATGGACACTGCTACGACCTTGCAATTGCCCTTAGGCTTCGCACTCGAAGTGCATTGGGAATATCACGCGTGGCTCATGTCCACGATCTGGATCGTTCTGGTGCCGGGGATTGTTCTTCTCACCCGGTACGGCAAGCCGCCACCCTCTCGCGAAGGCATACCCAAGGGAAGTCCAAAACTTGGTCGCAAGCTCTATTGGTTCACCATTCATCGCCTGGGACTTTCGTTACTTGCCTTATGCAGCCTTTGTGGAGGGTCGATCGCCTTGCTGGCGAACGGAGGCTTGAGTGCCACGATCCACGCGATATTTGGCATTGCGACCGTGGTCCTCGGCATGCTCCAGCTTTTGAGCGCGCGCCTTCGCGGGACCCATGGCGGCCCCGATGCATCCGCCCAGAGCGCGCCAAACGCTACGGTCAGCCGGGGCGACCACTATGACATGAGCCCGCAACGCCGATGGTTCGAGGCCTACCATAAGATCGTCGGGTACTTTACCGCGGCCTTGGCGTTGGGCGCGGTGGTGACCGGCCTGTCGCAATACTGGATCTCGAGCCTAGCTGTCGGGCTCGGCCTCGCCCTGATCATGTGGATGGTGACCATGATTGTCCTGGAGGCCAAGGGATTCCATCACGATACATATCTGTCGAACTTCGGTACCGGTGCTCGTCACCCGTTCAACAAGCTTCGGATCGATCAGATGAATGGTGACTAAGACCAGCGGCCACCCGTTGGAGGCCTCGGCTGCAGGCCGTCGCTACAGAAAAAGGGTGGCGGGCCGCGAAGGGAGGATCGCAGCCCGCCTGGACAGCCTCGGGAGGACGAGGCCGCTTTGCGACTACCGTCCTGCCTTCTTGCGCCAGACGTCATATTTTTCCTGGTTTTCCGGTTTTGTGCAGGGGTAGAGCCCGATGATTGACGCGCCGCCACGGACCTCCTCCAGGACGAAATCCTCAAAGCTTTCCATTCCGGTACATTCCTCCGCAATCTCATCGGCAAGGTGAGCTGGAACCACCATCACGCCATCCTTGTCCCCGACCAGGACATCGCCAGGGAAAATCGGCGCATCCCCGCACGAAATAGGTACGTTGATGTCCAGCGCTTCATGATGTGTCAGGTTGGTCGGCGCAGATGGCCTGGCGTAGTAGGCGGGCATGTCCAGCGCACCTATGCCTTCCGCATCGCGGAAGCCGCCATCTGAGACTACGCCCGCCGCGCAGCGCAACGCCAGCCTCGTGATCAAAATAGAACCCGCGGTCGCAGCCCTGGCGTCCTTGCGCGCATCCATCACGAGAACATGGCCGGGTGGGCACGTCTCCATCGCCACGCGCTGTGGATGTTCCGGATTCCGGAAGACGGTGATCGGATTGCGATCTTCGCGCGCGGGAATGTAGCGCAGTGTGAATGCCGGGCCGACCATGTTGTCCTGTTTGGGCGCAACCGGAACGACGCCCTGAATGAACTGGTTGCGGAGCCCTCGCTTGTAGAGCGCCGTGGCGATGGATGCGGTGGATATCTTTTTCAGCTTCGCTCGCGTTTCGTCAGATAAGTTATGTTGTCTCATGCTGTCCTCGAGTTCACTTGATTAGACCGTTTCGGCGATCGGCCATGACGCTGCCGGCATCGCGCTCGTCGGCGGGGCCATAGCCGCCCCCACCGGGTGTTTCGACGACAAGCCTGTCGCCCGCCGGCACCAACTGCTTGCCTTTGCCCTTGAGGGATCCGCCTGACTTCAGCGCTACTTTCCCCGGGGCACCGTTATCGCCGCCGAAGCGGCCGCGTGCGGGGTTATCGATGCGGTCGAGGGCTGCGTAGATGTAGAACGGGTGGCCTTCGCGATGACCGATCTCGATGCTTTGACCGAGACCGCCACGAAATTTCCCAGCTCCGCCGGAACCGGCACGCAATTCCTTGCGCCAGAAAATGAGTGGGGTCAGGGTCTCGAGGATCTCGACAGGAACACCAGAAACTCCCGACGGGAAGGCCGTCGCATTGAGCCCATCAAGCCGCGAGCGAGCTCCGGTGCCGCCGGTCTGAACCGACAGCGCCGAGAAGCGTCGCGTGCTTGGGATGCCTTGGGTGAGGCACGCGTCATGCGCGTCTTCAAGGATGAGATTCCACAGAGCTGACGCACCCTCGGCCAGAACGTTCTCGGGAACCAGTTGCGCAAGACAGCCATAGACCACGTCGGGCAGCATCTGGCCGATGACGTGTCGCGAGGATACCGGTGCAGGACGTTGGGCGTTGACGATCGTTGCTTCGGGAGCCGTGACGGTCACGACGGAAAGGGAGCCCGAATTGTTCGGCACATCAGGGAAAAGTGCGCAGGCGACGGCGTAGGTCGAATAGGCCTGAGCATAGCTGATGGGCACGTTGATGCCGCGCGCCGAAAGTCCCGACGTGCCAGTAAAATCCACCGTGATGTGGTCTTCAGCAATCCGGGTCGTTGCCTTCAAGGTCACCGGCCGGTCGTAACCGTCGATCACCATTTCAGCTTCGGCCGTGCCTTTCGGAATTGCGGCGATCGCCTTCAGAGCTGCGTCGCGTGAGCGCCTGACAATCTGATCGCAGAGCGCGGTCAGATCGGTAAGATGAAATTCCTCCAGCATGTCGGCCAGCCGGCTCACTCCGATCTGATTGCAGGCCGCAAGTGACATCAGATCGCCTTCGAGTTCAGCCGGGTAGCGTGAATTCGAGCGCGCGAGCGTTATCAGGACCTTGTCGATCTCGCCCGCGGCGATCATTGCAAGCGGGGGGACATAAAAACCCTCCTCGAAGACATCGCGGCCGTCCGGGCCAAAGCCAATGCCTCCGACATCCATGAAATGACAAGTCGATGCAAAAAGCCCAACCAGATGGCCTTTATAAAAGGCGGGCGTCACCGCGACGAAGTCATGCAGATGGCCTGTTCCCATCCAAGGGTCGTTGGTGACATAGACGTCACCCTCGCGCATCGTGCCTGCGGGATAGCGATCCAGGAAGTGCAGGACCGAGGCGGCCATCGTATTGACATGTCCGGGCGTGCCTGTAACCGCCTGCGCGATCATGCGACCGTCGGGGTGGAAGAAGCCGGCAGAAAGGTCGCCCGATTCGCGGACGATCGGGCTGAATGCCGTGCGGCGCAAGGCCTGGGCCTGTTCCTCGACGACGGCAATCAGACGGTTCCACATAATCTGGAACTCGATCTCGCCAATCTGTTGGATATCAGGGCTGACGGCCATTTGTCGCTCCCTTGCGATCGGAGGGTCTGGCCGCTTGTGCGGCAAGATTGGTCAGGACAAGGTGGCCGAACCTATTGCATTCGACACAAAAATCTCTCGGAACAACCGTGTTGGTTTCGCGCTCGGTGATGACGAGCGGCCCAGTCAGGACGATGCCCGGGTCAAGCTCGGAGCGCTCATAGACAGGAGCGTGGATCGTGCTGCCATCGACTTCGGTGAAGGGGGTCTCGCCTGACGGTTCGATTTTCCGACAGCGGCCAATTGAGGCCTCATCTGCCGGCAGGGCGGGTTGCGCAGCAGATGCGGTTACCGCCCACGTGAGAACTTCTACTTCGTGATTGGGCAGGAAGCGACCGAAGACCTCTTTGTATCGCCGATCGAATGCCTCCTTCAAAGCCGCGCCGTCGATCCCGCCATCTGCCGCGAATGGCAGATCGACCTCGAGCTCGTGGCCCTGCCCAACATAACGCAGGAATGCTGAGACATGTGCCTTGACGGATTGGCCCCCAGCTGCCGGAGCAACCACGGCGCTTGCCTCCTGCTTCATCTGTGCGATGAGGTCGGCAGTGGCGGAATTGTTGACCCGGTCCAGCCGGCTATGGCGGCTCCGCACGACCTCGTAGGCCAAAGGAGCCTCCAGGAAGCCGATGGCAGATCCGACGCCGGCGCCCTTCGGCACAATCACATTGACCAAGGACAATTTCCTTGCCAGTTGCGCTGCATGCATCGGTGCGGCGCCGCCAAAGGCAATCATTGCCCGGCGCCGCAGATCCTTGCCGTGCTCGGCGGCATGGACCCGGCTGGCGTTTGACATGTTCTCTTCGACGATCGCGGTGACCGCGGCGGCGGCCTGAACAGGCGTCAACCGCAACTTGTCCCCGACCTCGCTGGATAGCGCTTGCTCTGCCAGGTCGCGCCGCAAGACCATGCGGCCGTCCGCGAATTTACGAGTGTCGATCCGCCCCAACACGAAATCACCGTCGGTGACCGTCGGCCGACGGCCGCCGATTCCGTAACACGCCGGCCCCGGCTCCGATGAAGCACTTTCGGGGCCGACCGTGAGGCGTCCCATGGTGTCGACCTGGGCGATTGATCCGCCTCCTGCTCCGATCTCGACCATTTCAATCACGGGTATCCGAACCGGCAGGCCCGAACCCTTAAGGAACCTCTCTGTCCGATCCACCTCGAAGCTGCGCGATTTCAACGGTTGGCCATGGTCGATCAAACAGATCTTGGCGGTCGTTCCTCCCATGTCGAAGGAGACGATGGCGTCAAGATCGCATTCCTTTGCGATCTTGGCTGCAAGGATTGCCCCACCGGCCGGGCCAGACTCAACCAAGCGGATCGGGTAATCGGCGGCCTGGTCGACGGTCGTGAGACCTCCGCCCGAGGTCATAAGCAGGATCGGCGCGTTGAGCCCTTTTTGCACCAACTCGGATTTGAGCCGGCCAAGATAACCGGCCATGATTGGACGGATATAGGCGTTAGCGACTGTGGTAGAGGTGCGCTCGTACTCACGAACTTCAGGACACGTCTCGGACGAAATACAAAAATAGACGTCAGGCATCATAGCGGACAGGATTTCCCGCACACGCCGCTCATGTGATGGATTCGCATAGGAATGGATCAACGAGACGGCGATGGATTGAACGCCTTGCTCCATCAATGAATGCGCGAGCGCGACGACATCTGTGTCGTCGAGCTCAAGCAGGACGCTTCCATCGGAGGCGACCCGCTCTGGTATGGTGAAGCGCAGGCCGCGTCCCACCAACGGCTGCGGCTTCTTGATGAAAATGTCGTACTGGTCATGGCGACTTTCCGAGCCAATCTCGATCGTGTCGCGGAAGCCTTGCGTGGTGATCAATGCTGTCTTGGCACCACGGCGTTCGATGATTGCGTTTGTCGCCAACGTGGTGCCGTGGAGGAAGACGTCAAGGTCACCCAATCCAAGCCCCTGCTTTTCCAGCAGTCCCTGCACGCCCTCGATAACAGCGCGTTCGGGCGTCTGATGGGTGGTCAGGATCTTGGTCGAGGCGCGGACGCCGCCGATCTCGATGACGATATCGGTGAAAGTGCCGCCGATGTCGGCGGACGCTCTGTTGATGCGGGAAACCATCACCACTCCATTATCGGCAGGCAGTTTCCATATTTGTAAGTTTTCTGATTAATTGTCAATCAATCTTGCATGCAGACTGACGCGCTTGTCCCTTGCCCGGGCCCGACGGGGCCGGCCCACAGCGGGTTTTGCTGCCTTTTTAGCAATTGCGAGCCCATGAAACGTGCGGCCGACCGTTTACATTCAGTTGATTTTTGGAATATGTGACCGTCGAAAAGAGGTTGACAAATATGTAATTTTGTTGCCGCTTGGGCGGAGTTTAGGCGCGCTTCGACAACTTAGGCCAAGGCGACGCAGACAGGAACGCTGGGATTTGGGATGACTTCTGGTTTTATTCCGCCGAAAGCGGTCAGACAATTTGGAAGCTGGATCGACGGCGCGTGGTCGTTCAGACAGGGCGCGCAGATTATGTCGGTCAACCCGGCCAACGGCACGCGGGTTTCGCTGTTGCATGAGGCAGGGGAAGGCTTGGTCGATCAGGCCTGTGTGCGCGCTCACGCTGCCTTCGAGGCCGGATGGCGCCTGTCGAGCGGGGAGCAACGCTCCAACGTGTTGATGCGAACCGCCGGTCTTATTCGCGAAAATGTGGATGAACTTGCCTGGTTCGAAATGGCCGAAAGCGGCAAGCCGCACAAGCAGGCGAGGCTCGAGATCGAGCGCTCGGCCATGCTGTGGGAATTTGCCGCAACGCAGGCCAGGTCTCTCACAGGTGACAGCTTTGGTGGCTTGGGTAAGGACTATTTGGCCTTGACACTGCGCGCGCCGGTCGGCGTGGCCGCAATCGTAACGCCCTGGAACTTTCCGTTCTTGATCGTCAGCCAGAAGCTGCCGTTTGCCCTTGCAGCCGGCTGTGCGGCTGTCGTGAAGCCATCGGAACTGACCTCCGCCACGACGCTGCTCTTGGGCCCTATCCTCAAGCAGGCGGGCCTGCCAGATGGGGTGTGCAACATCGTGACGGGCAGCGGTCGACTAACCGGGGAGGCTTTGCTCAAGCACCCCCTTACGCGAATGATCTCCTTTACCGGATCGACCGCGGTGGGCAAACACGCCATGGAAATCGGCGCTCGGATGTTGAAGAAGGTTTCGCTCGAGCTAGGCGGCAAGAACGCCCATATCGTGATGAATGATGCCGATCTGGGAGCCGCGCTCGACGCCGCCTTGCATGGAGCCTTTCTCAACGCCGGGCAATCGTGCAATCAAGGCGGTCGCATCCTGCTTCAGAACGGCATCGCCAAGGATTTCACGAGAAAGTTCATCGAGGCCGCAAGGTCCATCCGCGTCGGCGACACACTGCGCGACGATGTGCTGATGGGACCGATCATCAGCGAAGCGCAGTATCGCAAGATTCTAGGCTACATCGAGATCGGCAAGGCCGAAGGCGCGACGCTCGCCCTTGGCGGCACGTGTCGGGAAGAGGCCGGAGGGCGCTACATCGACCCGACCGTTTTCACCGAGGTCGCATCCAGCATGCGGATTGCCCAGGAGGAAATATTCGGTCCAGTCTGCACTATCCAGAGCTTCGAGACGCTAGACGAGGCGTTCGCCATCGCCAACGGCACCGACTACGGCTTGTCGGCCGGCATATGGACGCGCGACACAGCCGCGGCGCTGAAGGCTGCGCGGGAGCTGGAGGCGGGAACCGTTTGGGTCAATACCTATCTCGACGGGCCCGCTGAACTACCCTTTGGCGGCCTCGGCGCGAGCGGGATCGGACGCGAGGTTGGTCGCGTCGGATGCGAAGAGTTCATGGACATCAAAACTGTCCAATTGCGCAGCGGCGGATATCAGCCGCGTTGGATCGGCAAGGCCATCTGAGGGGGAGGTGAGGATGGACAAGGAATATGACTTTATCGTTGTCGGCGGCGGATCGGCCGGCTGCGTCGTGGCCTCGCGCCTGAGCGAGGATGCCGGCTCACGCGTGCTTCTTGTCGAGTTCGGCAAGAAGAACGACGGTCCGCTGGTCCGCTGGCCAGCGGGCTACGCCAAACTCCAAGGCCCGAAGTTTCGCTACGAGTGGCAAACGGTTCCGCAGCCGGCTCTCAACAACAGGCGCATGCTTTTCCCGCAGGGCAAGGTTCTGGGTGGGGGGTCCTCGGTCAACTCTATGGTCTACATCCGCGGCAACCGTCGCGACTACGATCAGTGGCGCGACCTCGGCAACGAGGGATGGGGCTATGATGATCTGTTGCCCTATTTCCGCAAATCCGAGGACAATGAGCGATATCTTGACGATTACCATGGTCAGGGCGGGCCGCTTGGCGTGTCTGACCAGCGTTCGCCGATCGACCTGACGCGGGTCTATATCCGCGCCGCGCAACAGGCTGGCTACCCCTACAACACCGATTTCAACGGCGCTCAACAACACGGGGTCGGTTATTATCAGGTCACTCAGCGCGCGGCGCGTCGCTCGAGCGCCGCGCAGGCCTTTATCTATCCCAATGCCAATCGCAAGAACCTTACCGTGCAGACCGAGGCTCGCGTGCTTCGGGTGTTCGTGGAGAACGGCCGCGCGACAGGCATCGAGGTCGCAATAAAGGGACAGACAAGCCGGATCGAGGCCCGATCCGAAGTCATACTGTGCGCGGGCGCAATCAATTCTCCGAAAATCCTGCTTCTTTCAGGGGTCGGACCAGCCGCCGAACTCAAGCGCGCGGGCGTGAGAGCGGTTCATGACCTGCCAGGCGTCGGCAAGAATTTGCAGGATCATCTGGACGTCTATTGCTGTGCCAGCCTCAAGGAACCGGTATCCTATAACGGCCACGACAAGGGTCCTATGGCCGCTTGGCACACGCTGCAATTCCTGGCCTTCGGCACTGGCCCGCTCACGTCGAATGTCTGCGAGGGCGGGGGCTTCGTATCGACTGAAGGGAACACCGATTGGCCAGACATCCAGATGCACTTCCTTCCCGCCTACGTCATCGATCATGGTCGCGTGCAGGTCAAGGGCCACGGAATGACCCTCAACACCGCCTATCTTCGACCCGAAAGCCGCGGAGAGGTGATGCTGGCCTCTGCTGATCCGGCGGCCGAGCCGATCATTGATCCTAAATACATGACGCATGCGCGCGATTGGGCGCATGCCGTCAACGGGTTCAAGATTGCTCGTGAAATCCTGTCACAGCCCGCCTTCGCCAAGATCTACAAGGCCGAACACTTGCCCGGCGCGCAAAGAACGAGCGAGGAGGATCTGCGTGCCTATGTTCGAGAATGGAGCAAGACCGACTTTCATCCTGCCGGGACCTGCAAGATGGGTTCCGACGAAAGGGCCGTCGTGGACACCGACCTCAAGGTACGCGGCATCGACGGACTGCGCGTCATCGACGCCTCGATCATGCCCACGCTGGTCTCTGGCAACACCAATGCTCCGTCAATCATGATCGGCGAGCGTGGCGCCGATGCGGTGAAAGGGCGCAAGTTGCCGCAGCAGCACACGGTCGCTCGACAGATGCAGCAAAAGTATCCGGATCACGCGCCTACCTGACGGCAGCGACAAGTTCGATTTCGACGCTGGAGTTGCGCGGCAGTTCGGCAACGCCAACGGCAGAGCGCGCGTGATTGCCGCGTCCGCCAAGCACCTGACGCAGCAAAAGGGTTGCAGCGTCGGCCACGCGCGGCTGGAGATTGAATCCCGGCGCCGACGCCACAAAAACAGTGATCTTCAGTATCTGGACGACATTGTCCAGACCGCCGACGGCATGCGCGAGAGAGGCAAGCGCGTTGCGCATTGCCAGTTCAGCCGCTTCCTTTGCCTGTTCGAGCGTGACGTCCGATCCGACCTTCCCCGGGTAGAGATCCTTGTCGCCGGTCTTTGGCACATTGCCGCTGACCCAGGCCTGGCCGTCATGCACCAGAACTGAAGTGTAACCATAAGCGGGTGGTTGGTACGCCGGAATCTCGTATCCGTTGTAGGTAAAGGCACCTGTCATTGTTGTCGCTCCTCCTGTGGGGTGGGCGGTGCGTCCGATGAGCACCGCGAAGATTCGCAAATGGGGTAAGTTGCTGGACTTATTCCAAAGATGTCGGACATTTGCCATAAAAATAGCTTGCTGTAAAACAAATTAGCTGACATATTACAAATATGTGCAAATCCCAAGTCCCGGCAGAGCGATGAAGCTCAAACTGGCAGACCAGGTCTATGGCGCTCTTCGGCAATTCGTCGAAGGCGGTGAGTGGCCGGAGGGCACACGAATCCCTCCTGAGACCGAGCTTGCGAAGAGCTATGGCGTCTCGCGGCCCGTCGTGCGGGAGGCTTTGATCAGGCTCAGAATGGAGGGCATGATCGGAGCGCGCAAAGGCTCCGGGAACTTTGTGATCGGCAAAAATGGCCTGGACTCGGGTGGCTACAGGCCGATCGAGAACATAGCCGACCTCATCCAGGCGTTTGAATTTCGATTCTCCGTGGAATGCGATGTGGCTGCTTTCGCGGCGCTGAGGCGGACCGACGAGGAGTTGGAGGAAATTCGCATCGCCTCCGCCGTCGTCAGGAACCAGTCGAACGAGGAGACCTTCGGCGATGCCGATTTCGGGTTCCATCTCGCACTGTCCCGAGCAAGTCGAAACGCAATGTATGAAACCACGCTCAGCATGCTGCGCATGCAGATCGTCTTCGGGATGCGGCTGGTCGGAGAATTCTCTCAACAACAAGCGGCAACCCGCTCCGAGGCGATATTCGAAGAACACGAGATGATCGTCGATGCCGTTCAGGCCCGAGATGCCGACCAAGCCCAGTCGGCGATGGGTCGGCATCTCATGAACTCACGACGCAGGATTCTGGGCTTCGAGATCGCAAGTGATTGGCAACCGACACTTGGCACCGGACCGTCGATCCGAAGGGGGCAGAAATGAAGCGGTCCCTTCGTCCGCCGTGCCTGCGCCGTTGCCGACCGCGATCGCTCGGACATGGCGCTTGCTCGATCGCAAATCTGTGCACCCAGCCTGCTTTTTCCAGTGCGATTTCGGTCGGCGCCCGATCCGGCGCCCTGTTAGAGGTTTAGCCTATGTCTTCGTTGTCCATCGATAGCGTTTACAAATATTACGGCCCCAACCTGTGCGTGTTGAAAAACATCAACATCGACGTCGCATCCGGCGAGTTTCTCGTTCTTCTCGGACCATCGGGCTGTGGCAAGTCGACGTTGCTCCACGCGATCGCCGGCCTTCATAGGATCAACGCCGGCGAAATCCGGCTTGGCGAGCGCGTCCTCAACGAAGTCCCCTGTCAGCACCGCGATATCGCGATGGTGTTCCAGTCCTATGCGCTCTATCCCTCGATGACCGTCAGGCAAAATATCGCTTTTCCGCTGGAAATGCGAAAACTGCCAAAGCCGGAACGTGACAAGGCGGTTTCGGACGTCGCCAACTTGCTTCAGATCAGCCATTTGCTGGATCGAAAGCCGGGACAACTGTCTGGCGGGCAGCGGCAGCGGGTAGCAATTGGCCGCGCATTGGTGCGAGAGCCAAGCCTTTTCCTTTTCGACGAGCCACTATCGAACCTCGACGCTCTTCTTCGTGTCGAAATGCGGACCGAGCTGAAGAAGCTGCACCATCGGATGGGTCGAACCACCGTCTACGTGACACATGACCAGATCGAGGCGATGACGCTGGCAAACCGGATCGCCATCCTGGACAAGGGTGTCGTTCAGCAACTTGGAACACCAGGCGAGGTCTACAATCGACCTGCCAATCTCTTTGTCGCAACATTCATTGGCAGCCCGCGCATCAACCTTTTGCCGGCGGTGAGCAAGGGGGGCAGGGTGGTGCTGGAGAGGTCAGGGACAATCCTGCCGGCCCCGCAGGAATTCGCTCCGGCTTTGCGCCAGGATGGCCGCAGGGTCACGGTGGGAATCCGGCCGGAGCACTATGGCCTGGCGGAGGGCAACGCCACCAGCGAGAAGACCGTAGACATGGACGTCGACGTCAATCTGATTGAGCCGACGGGATCAGACGATGTCATTTTGTTTCAGCATTCCGGCGTGGAACAGCTGGCCCTGCTGCGGGCAGGGCATGTGAGCCAAAGCGGCAGGGCGCGGCTGCGCGTCGATACGTCTCGCATAAGCATCTTCGACAGCGAGTCCGGCGAGCGCCTTCAATGAGCCTGGATCCAAACATCTGCGTGGCAGGCTTCCGGCCCGGAGACGCATCCGTCGCCCTGTCACCATGGTGGCAAATCATGCGCCGCACCGGGTGCCCATCGGCATCTGCCCAAGCGATCTGCACTACAGGCGCCTGGCTTCAACGCGCAACCGAGCGAGCTCGCCCGCCCCTGCGTTTTGTCCCCGAATTCAGCATGCGCAAAGCGCGCGAAGTCCAAAGGCCGCATGCCGCTGATCGATCCTTCTTTCCGCCGTCCAGGGCAGTCGACCTCGCATTCACGATAGCAGCCCAAACCATGCGCTTAGGCGACCGGCTGGCATCCATCCTCGTTCATCAGGAATCCGCGCAGTGACAAAGCAACTTCGATGGGGACTCGTTGGCGCAAGCCGCATAGCCGCCGAGTGGATCATCCCCGCGATCAGAGCGACGCCAGGAAACGAAGTGGTTGCCGTCCAGGGCGGCAACCCGGCGCGTGTGAGCGAATATGCCCGGGCCAATGACATACCGCTTTCCTGCGGGTCGCTCGAGGATCTGCTCTCCGCCGGCGTCGATGCGGTCTACATCTCCAACACCAACGAAAAGCATGCCCCTTGCGCCATGGCGGCACTCAGTGCGGGCAAGCATGTCTTGGGTGAGAAACCGATGGCCATGACCGAGGAAGATGCGCGGGAAATGGTTTCGTTGGCTAAAGATAGAAATCTTGTCTTGGCGATCAACCATCATTTGCGCGGCATGAATAGCCACCGCAAGCTACGTGAACTTGTCGAAAGTGGCGTGCTCGGCGACCTCGTCGCGGTTCGAGCCATGTTCGGTGTTCTGCTGCCCCAGGACAATCGCGGATGGCGCACCGAAAGCACTTCGGCCGGAGCAGGTGTCTTCTTTGACCTAACCGTTCATGACGCCGATACCCTGCACTTTATACTGGGTGAGAAATTTGTGCGCGTTGCTGCTTTTACTTCCAACAACGGCATCTCTGCCGACGGGATTGAAGATGGCGTAGCCACGATAGCTCAAACGGCATCTGGCCTCACAGCGCAGATCACGGAGAGCTTCGCGATCGAGCATGCGCGCACAACCCTTGAGTTGCACGGCACCAAGGCCTCGGTTTTTGCCGATGACGTGCTGTTGCAGCGGCCCGGCGGAAGGCTGGAGCTAAGCGTGCAAGGAAAGCGCCAAGATATCCCCGTCGAGCATGAAAACGCCTACCCCCGTGTGATAGCGGCCTTTGCCGATGCCGTCAGGGGTGTTGGCCGGCCGCTTGTAGCCGGTGAGGACGGTTTAGCTTCGCTTCGATTTGCACTTGCCGCCCGGACCGCGGCCGCAACAGGTCGAGTGATCGAAATCTGACCGCTTCGCGTACGCGGATCGCGCCGGGAGCATCATCCAAAGGATCCAATCCGAATGACGAATGTTTCACAGGCCGAACTCAGCTCTGCGCTCGAAGCGCTCCCGCGTGCGCGGCTGGCGCATCTTCCGACGCCCATCGACTACTGCCCCAAGCTTACAAAGCGGCTTGAGGGGCCAAGGATCTGGATCAAGAGGGATGACTGCACCGGTGTTGCCTTTGGCGGCAACAAGGTTCGGCAACATGAATTCATCCTCGGCGACGCGGTTAGTCGCGGTGTCGACGTGGTGATCCAGGGTGCCGCATCCCAATCAAATCAATCGCGCCAACTCGCCGCAGCTGCCGCGCGGCTTGGTCTCGACTGTATCCTGATGCCTCGTAAGGACGCCCACTACGATCAAGTTCAAGGCAATCAGCTTATATCCAGGCTTTTTGGTGCAAAGATCGTGCCCGTGGACGCGACGGCTTCGGTGAAGCGGGCCAAGCAGGATATGGCGGCCAGGCTGAAACGCGAAGGCCGAAACCCAACTATCCTCGGCATGGGATCGGAATCCGCGCTGAGCTTGGCGGCGGTCGCCTATGTCAACGCGTATCTGGAGATATCTGCTCAGTTCGAAGCGCTGGGCGAAGCGCTGCCCACTCACATCTATGCGACCTCTCAGGGAAGCACGCAGGCCGGCTTGCAGGCGGCGGCAATGCTGCTTGGGCACCCGACTCAAATCCGCGGCATCAACCCGATGGACAGCCGCAACGAGGCCTACGAATTCCCTTCCGCGATTGCCGGTCAGTGTGAGGCGGCGGCGCGTATCCTCGGGTTCGATTTGTCGGTGCCGGTGGAAGAAATCAGCAACTCCACCGATTGGGTGGGCGATGGCTACGGCCTTCCCTCGGCTGATGCTCAAGAGGCGTCTGCCTTGCTCGCCCGAACCGAGGGTATCCTTGTCGACCCGGTGTATTCGGGAAAAGGGTTCTCCGGCTTGCTTGCCGATATAAGGGCTGGCCTTCTGACGGCGAAGGACCGCGTGGTGTTCATCCATACAGGCGGTCTGCCAGCCATTTTTTCTTACGCCGACACCATTCTAGCTTGCAGGTAGAAGAATGGCCGTCAAGAAGCTGACGTGCTGGTGTTGACCGGCCCCAGCCTTTGCCAATTCGGTGGGACGTCAAAGCCAAGGATACGATGGCGCGACTGAAGCAGATGGCTCCGCATCGCGTCAAAAGCGGCCTGCGCGTCACCCGACTTGATTGCATCGACGATCAAGGCGTGCTCGCGATAAACGGTCTGGGCTCTAGTGGTGCTGCCGATCAGCGAAAATTCGCCCACCAGGCGCATACCCAAAAGTATCTGGGGATTGAGCATCGATAGCGTCGCTTCGAAGAGTTTGTTCCCAGTGCCCTTGGCGATCGCGATGTGGAATGCCAGGTCAAGATCGCCGAAATCACTCTCGCTCAGATCGCTTTTGAACTTCTCATGCGCCGAGATGATGTCAGCCAGATCCTGCGGCTTGCCTCGCAACGCGCTGAATGCCGCAGCATCGCATTCAATCGTCAATCGGAACTCGAACGCGCTGATGAGGTCTGCAACATTCTCGATAGGGCTGTAACTGCGCCTTGGTGCCCCGTTGGCGGCTATGACCACGCTGCCTGAACCGCGGCGGGAGTCGATTATCCCCTCGCTGCGCAGCTGCACCAGGGCCTCGCGCACGACGGGGCGTGAAACGCCAAAGCTTGCTGCCAGTTCGGTCTCGGTAGGCATGCGGGTGCCTTCGCGCCACTCACCCTCGTCGATCTGGCGACGCAAGCCATCATAGACGCGCTTCGACAGCTTGATGCGCTCATCGTTTGGAGCAGCCATTCGCAAAATCCGCGTGATTCTCCAGTTGTCTTACAAATCTAACCAAGCAAGCGCGGAAAATCCATGACTTGAGCCCTGAAAGCAATCGAGCACATGTTCGCATTCTGCCGACGTTTCGTGGGCCGATCCAGCTTTAGCGCCGGTCGGTATTTGCCTAGCGCGCGCGGCGGTTTGGCTGACCCTTTGCCGGGCGACGTAGTGAAGCACCTTCCTACCGCTCAAGCCAGGTACGGCGCAGTCCCCAAACTCAATTCAGCAAATCACCGAGGTGGCTGATCGGCTCCCGTCATTTTCGCAACGGGGACTAGAGTTCCTTCCCCATGCCAAACATTGTCAGCAATTTGCCGGCTATCGCTTTTCCAAGGACGGCATGATCATGGAGGTCCAGGTGGATACCATCCACCGGGCTCACCTTAATGAACTCTGCGGCATTGAGATATTCGGCGCCAAAATGGGCTGCGACGGCTTTGTATTTTTCAGCAAGCTGGCCCGATTTGACGGCTCCGCCGGAAAAGATCTCGCCGAGAAACCCGACTTCCTCGATAGGGGCGGGAGCGATGACCAAAATGCGGGGATCGGTTCCTGCGGGACCCGATTTGCCGGACAAGATCAGCTCGATCAGCGCGACCAAACCTCGAGCAATGTCTTCCGAAGTAAGGCTGAAGCGTGTCTTCAGATCGTTGGAACCGAGCATCACCACGATTGTGTCCAACGGACGGTGGCTATCGACGCAGGGCTTGAGGTAGGTCAACCCGTTGCGCGAGGCGCCTTCGATAGGATCGTCGAGAGTTGTTGTTCGACCGGGAAGGCCCTCTTCGATTACGCGGAAGCCCTTACCCAAGGCTTCCGTCAGAACGCCTGTCCAGCGTGCGGTCTCGTCGAACCGCTGACTGTCGTACCAACTCCTGGCGGGAGCCGAGCCATGGGTGTTGCTGTCGCCGCAGCATAGAATTCGCCTTACTCTTGTCATCGATGTCGGACCCTTTGCTACGGCGGCAAGTTATTACTCGAGGAAGCCCGACGGCATCACATGACACGGCCGGCCGATGTCATGGCGTCGCCTTGACCTGGTTCCAAAGATCAGTGCGCTTGGTTGGATCTTCATCCGGCTGCATCCAGAAGATCTTGGTTCCCGCTGGTATGGTATCGGTTGACGTGACCGAATTGGCGTAGCCGGATTTTTCGGTCAGCTCTGCGGCAATCTTCTTGCTGATCACGAAGTTGATCCACTTCAAGGCTAGGTCGTAGGAATCGCCCTTGGCTCCGCTGGTGACCGCCCACGTATCCACCCAGGCGATGACACCTTCTTTCGGATAGGCCTGCTTATAATTCAGGCCGCCAGCAGCAAGCGCCTTGATCTGCTGATCCGCGTAAGCGCCGAAAATGATGGGCGCATCATTGTTCTGCGCCAACTGAACTGAATCCTGAACGAACGTGTAGAAGCTCGCGGAATTATGCTTCAGGTCTACCAGCTTCGGCATGGCATCCTTGAATTGCTGGTCGGTCAGATGAAAGGGCGTCTGCACGCCGTTCATGATTGCCGCTGTAGCGAACGCGCTTTCGCCGTCGTCATAGAGCAATACCTTACCCTTGTACTGAGGATCCCACATCACCGACCACGAGGTGGGCGCCGGATTTACCTTTGCGGGGTCATAGATGAGCGTCATCGGGCTGAAGGCATAGGGAATAAGATAGGTCTTCCCGTCGTGAACCGCGCCGGCAATCTTGGAAAGATCCTGGAACTGAGGCAACTGCCCGGCATGATTTGGGATCTTCGACAGATCGATCGGCTGGAGGAGGCCTGCCTCATAGTATCTCTGCATACCAGCTGCAGCTGTCGCAAAGATGTCGAAATCCTTGCCTTGGCTACCCTGGATCTTGGCCCACATCTCGTCGTTAGATCCGGCAAAAACCACTTCGACGGTCGCATCATTGTCTTTCTCGAATTGCGCGACCCAGTCCTTGTCGGCGTAGCCATCCCACGTCAGGATCCGCAGCTTGCCTCCGGCCATGGCCGGGCCGGCAACGGCAAGCGCAAGAACAGACGATACCGCCAGCAGCTTTCCAATTTCGCCAAATAGCTTTTTGTACATTCTCATCTCCTCTGGAATGGTTCCGGCATCGTTGATCATTTGAGTTTAGCCGGGTTTGGTTCGAGCTGGTCTGGTCCCTGTCGATTATGACGTTCCGTTGTCGAAGGTGCTCCAACTCGGCGGCCTGCCTTTACTCCGGCTCCGCGGCTCCCTCGTCGATGGGGCAGGCATTTTTCAGGGCGCAAACCGTAGTGCATGCAGCGTGCAATCGGCAATGAGTGGAGTCAAGAGGTCCCGGCGGTTTTTTTGAATCGCGGAATCATCTGCCGATGTTGCAAATTTTTGTGAACGGCCGGTCGATCCGACGAAAACGAATGGGAGTAGCAAGCGCCAAACGCGCGCTAATTAAGGTGCTGAGACAGAACATTGTCGACGCCGAGGATGAGATGAGGCAACTGCGTCCGGGTCGGCGCGAATGCGCTGTAAGACAGAAATGGGAACAACTGAAGCGAATTACCGGTATTGCGTTCTGCATGCAACTTGGTGTAGGTGCGGTCCCTGACGGTGGCGGCATCGCTTACTCGCAATCCGCTATAAGAATGGGTGGAACAGCCCAACCGGCTAATGGGAAATGCTCATGACCGACCTGCCTCTTATTGAGATGAGAGATATCGGCAAGACCTATGGCAGCCAGACGGTCCTGCGCAATGTCAACCTTGAGATCGGCCAGAACGAGTTTCTCGTGGTGGTCGGCCCATCGGGGTCCGGCAAAACCACTATCCTTCGCATGATTGGCGGATTTGTCGAACCAACGAGCGGCGACATTCTCCTGAACGGAACCCGGATCAATGGCATTCCGGTCAATCGCAGACCGTTCAACACCGTCTTCCAGGACTATGCACTTTTCCCGCACATGACGGTGGCCGCGAATGTCGGCTATGGGCTCCGGGTCAAAGGGTTGCCGTCCGACGAGATCAAGAAGCTGGTTGCGCAGACGCTCGATCTGGTGGGCCTCGGCCAGCTTGGGCTGCGCTATCCAGCGCAGATGTCCGGCGGACAACGGCAACGGGTGGCCCTGGCGCGCGCCCTCATTTGCAAGCCGCGACTGGTCCTGTTGGACGAACCGCTCGCCGCGTTGGACGCCGGCCTTCGCCACCAGATGCAGACCTTTCTCAAGTCAATCCAGCGTGAGATCCAAACCTCATTCCTGTTCATCACTCACGATCAGGAAGAGGCCATCAGTCTGGCCGATCGCATTTGCGTCATGGATCATGGCGAGGTTGTGCAGGTCGGCCAGCCGGAAGAGGTCTATTATCGCCCTTGCAATCGCTATGTCGCGGATTTCTTCGGCGACAACAATCTTGTTGAAGCTAAGGTGAGCACCATCAACCGCGACGGGGTCGCTGTGGAGACGCCATTTGGAACGGCCGTGGCCCGGGGCGATCAGGGCATGCAGTTCAATGCCGGCGACACGGTGACACTCGCTGTGAGGCCAGAGAACGTAGAGCTTGCCGGGGCAAACGGATCGGCACCCGCGGCATATGTCAAATCAGTCTCCTTCGTCGGGCCTATGTCGCTTTTAGAAGTTGAAGCGGCGAAGTCGCCCGGTGCGACCCTGCACGTTAAACAGCTCAGCAGCCAGTTGGCTGCTCCGCTTGAAATCGGCGCCGGCGTGACAGTCTCGTGGAAGGGACAAGAGACGTGGGTCATCCGCAAGTGAACTCCACGAAGACCCCGCAGCTGGGATCCACCGGCGAGGCCCGGCTCATCAACAGCCTTGTCGTCATCGCCTATGTCTTGCCGATCATCCTGATCCTAGGGCCGTTTTGTATTTTTTTCGTCGTCAGCTTCGGGCGCGTCGAGGCCTCCACTGTCGTTATTGACTTCAACCTGTCGAACTACGTTCGAATTTTCGCGGACTCGACCGTCCGTATGGTCATTGGGCGGACCCTCGTTATAGGGGTCGCTACAGCCCTTGTCTGCACGCTGATCGGCTTTCCGGCTGCGTATCTGATGAAGGTTCTTGGCCCGACGCGGCGCTCTCTGCTGATGGTGGCATTTGCTGTGCCCTTGCTGATGAGTTACGTCATCAAGATCTACACGGTGCGCAATCTTCTTGGCACCAATGGCGTCATCAACCATTTCCTGACGGCTTCGGGCCTTGTCTCCCAACCGCTCGAATTCTTCACGCTAAGCTACTACGGGGTCTTCCTGACACTGACCTCCGTATTGCTGCCGTTTGCGGTTTTTCCGATTTTCCTGTCCCTTGATCGCATCCCGGCAAGTCTGGTCGAAGCGGCCGCCGACCTGGGCGCAAGCCGCCCGCGCATCTTCTGGACGGTGATCTTTCCATTGAGCCTGTCGGGAGTGGCAGTCTCGTTGACATTCACGTTTGTGCTGGCGATCGGTGATTTCATCACCCCGGAACTGGTTGGCGGGCCGAACGGATTTACACTCGGTCGCATCATCTTCAGTCAGTTTGGTCTCGGCTTCAATTGGCCGTTCGGTGCCGCGCTCTCGACCTTCATGATGATGATCGTCACGGTGGCGTTGGCATTGGCCACCCGCATCCGTCCACCTGGAAAGGTGACATTTTGAAGCCAGCACGCTCCACGGTCGTCTTCCTTTGCGTCGTAACCGCACTAATCTTGGCCGTCCTTTACGGCCCGATTCTCATGGCCATCGTTACCGCGTTCGTGCCGATCCGCGGTGGCGTATTCCAGTGGGATCAGGTCTCCGTCGTGGCGTTTGAGAGCATCAATGGCGATATTGTCGATGCGCTGAAATTGACCCTGATCGTCGGGCTTGTCGCTTCCACGATTGCGCTGGCGATCAGCACCGGACTTGCTCTTTACTGCGCACCGGGATTCGGCTTGGGCAGAAAGTTCATTGAGTTCCTGATCTTCCTCCCGTTTGTAATGCCTCCTATCATCACAGGGCTCGCGCTCCTGATTTCCTTCCGGGAGGCGGACGTCCCGAGGTCGCTTCTGACTGTCTTGATCGGCCATGTCACGATCTTGCTGGCGATCGCCTATCGGACCATCGTGACGCGGCTGCGTGAAATGGGTCCTTCACTGGTCGAGGCGTCGCTCGATCTGGGCGCCAGCCGGCTTCAGACCTTCTGGTGGGTCGTGCTACCTAACCTCAGACCGGCACTGATGGCGTCATTCGTCCTGTGCTTTGCGCTATCGTTCGACGAGACCATGGTCACTTTGCTTCTGACCGGTGGCCAAAGTACTTTCCCGGTTCGGCTTTGGGGCATGATGCGTCTTGGGTTCTCGCCCTCGATCAGCGCGTTGGTCGTCTACATCCTCGCCGTCAGCACGGTATTGAGCCTCTTCCTCATCAGGCTTTTTATCCCCGAGCGCTCCAAGGCGGTCGCGTAGAAACGAGCTTGGCCATTTGAGTCCGGTTGCCACTGTACAGGCACCTGGCCAGGAGGCCTTGGTGGCCGCGGAGGAGACCTTCGGTCCGCCGCACCACCCTTCCGCTTCCAGGACGAGACGGACGTTATCGCTCCAGCCAACGATATCAGATTCGGACCTCCCCCCTAAGTCTATGCCAAAGATCTTGGCGGCTGGTTGGCGGCCTTAGGCCGCGCTCGCTATCCTGGCCGCAAAGTCGCGATAGGTGTGCAGGGGGCGGCCCAAAATACTGGTCAGCCGTACAACGTCACAGGCCTCCGGGATCATGCCGTCGCTGACATAGCGCTCGGCCATCAGGCGCATCTCGTAGGCCGTCCATTTTGGCATGAAGCTCGCCATGTTCTGCTCGAACGCGCCGGGATCGTCGCCGCCATAGACCACCGGGCGACCCAGAAGGTCCGACCAGATCCTGGCCACGTGGGGGCCGGTCAGCGTGTCGGGCCCCACCACGTTGATGGTCTCGACCGGCAGCTTGCCGGGCGCGGAGTCGCGGCGGATCAGCTCGATCGCGGCTACTTCGGCGATGTCACGGGCGTCGACCATGGCTACGCCCTTGCTGCCAATCGGCATCGGATAGACGCCGTGCTCCATAATGACGTCCTTTACCATCGACTCGTTGTCGATGAAGTAGGTCGGACGCAAGATGGTGGCGCTGAAGTCCATCTGCACCAGCATGCGCTCGGCGCCGAACTTCACGGCGAAGTGCGGGACGTTCACCGCCCGATCGGCTTCGAACACCGAGAGATAGACGACATGGTCGACGCCCGCTTCGCGAGCAACGTTGAGTGCGATGATCGCCTGGGCAAATTCGTCACCTGTGACGGCATTGAGTAGGAAGAGGGTGCTCACGTCTTTGAAGGCGCTGCGCAGCGCATCGACGTCGAGGAGATCACCCTTGGCGACGTCCACACCGGTCGGAAAGCTGGCTTTCGCCGGGTCACGGGTTAGCACACGCACCGTCGCGCCGCGCTGAAGGAGTTGGTCGACGACATGGCGGCCGACGCGGCCGGTGGCACCTGTAACAAGTATGGTCATTGGGATTCACTTTCTGTTTTGAGTTAAAAGGCACGCTCAAAATGAGTGATCCACATACATCCCGATAGATGGTATGTTTGGACAGGTCGTCTCATAGATGGAACAGAAAGAACAAGATCGTGGATATTCTCGCTCTTGCCGACTTCAACTTGGTGGCCCGCCACGGCGGGTTCGGAAAGGCCTCGCGCGCCGCCGGCCGGCCAAAGGCCACCCTTTCCAGACGCGTGGCCGATCTCGAGGCAAGTCTTGATCTGCGCCTCTTCGAACGTGGTGCGCGGACGCTCAAGCTCACGGAGGAGGGACGAGCCCTGTTTGAACGAACGGGCTTTCTGCTCACAGAACTTGATGAGACGGCGAAAGCGATCGCTTCGGGCGGCCGTAGCCCGCGTGGTCGGCTACGCATCAGCGCGCCACTGCTCTTTTCTCAGACCGCGGTCGGAAAGCTCGCGGCCGGCTTCGTCCTTAGATATCCGGAGGTTCGGTTGGAGATCACCACGGAAGACAGGGCGGTGGACATGATCGAAGAAGCCTACGACCTCGTCATCCGGGTCAATCAGAAGCCGGATGCCACCCTTGTTGGGCGAGTGTTCCTGCGCGATCGGCTGGTGGTGGTGGCCAGTCCGCACCTGACGCCCCCAGCCTCTGGGCGTCCTGTTCCCGCGATCAGTCGAGGCTCGTTGAACGAGTCCGAAGCCTGGCAAGTCACGACCTCGTCCGGCAAGTCGACGATTGACGCCAAGCCAGTGCTCAGCCTGGCGTCGTTCGTCATGGTCCGGGATGCGGTGCGCATGGGGCTCGGCGCCGCGCGCCTCCCGTTGTCGCTTGCCAGCGGCGATTTGGCTGCCGGCAGGCTAGTGCATTGGGGGGATGTGTCAGGGCCCGAGACGGCGCTTTGGGCCCTTTATCCCTCGAGGCGTTTGCTCAGCCCCCGCGTGTCAGCGTTCCTCGACTACTTGAAAGAAGCCTTTCCGCAGGGGACGGCTGATGAATTGGCAGGCTATGTCGCGGACTGAACATCCGGCCACCCTTCCCTAGGAACCCAGCTCTGCTTCGATCAAAACTGCGAACAAGACAAGCGGAGTATCATCATTAACGAAAGCCTCCGACTGCCCCATAGTCAATGATTTTTCTGACCCCGTGCAAGCGATGTGAGGGGCAGCAGATCAAGCCGGCGGTACTTTTTGGCGGGACTCAACGTCCAGAAAGTACCGCCCGTTCTCGGCCTGCCCCTTTTTGCAGGCCAATCTGAAAGCGCTCCCGATTGAGATCGGATGCAAGTGAAAAAAAGCTGCGGAGCAATTAAAGCAGGCGTTCTGGACTGTTTGCCTACCAGGGTGGAGTCTGGCGCGCAACGCTTGAGCTTCAGCCGGAACTAAAATGGCGTTGCCCTCCGATTCAGATTTCCACGCCCGCGAAACGCTCCGCCTGATCGGCCCTGATCCGCAGAACTGGGTGTTGGATCGGGAAGGCATCGACCACAGCAGCACAAATCTTCGCCAGTCCCTCGATCTGCCTTCTGGAAGCGTTAGGCCAGAGTCACGATCGGTGTCGACCAAACGAGGTCGTACAGTTCTTGTCTGGTGAAGGTGCGTTGCATTTTTGGATATCACGGGGGATTTGGTGGGGTTGCGACACCCCAGTCGCAACGCTGCTCAAAGGCAAGCAAGGGTGCACAGTTCTGGCCCCCGACGCCAGCACTGTTCCCTGTTAGGCTGAGTTCATTTCCCTGATATGCCGGTAGGGAATTCTCCGCCAGAGCATTGAAACTGCGCAAGGATTTCACGTTCGAATTCCCGCGCGAGGCGAAAATTACCGAAAAATTCGCTGTTTTTCAGCACCTAACAGGGAAAATGGGACAGAGACCGGTTCGCAGGTGACTGCCAGCACCACCATAACCTTTGATTTCGTTGCCGAAAATTGAGCGAGGCCAGAAACTTCCGGGCCCGTTGACGGGCTGGGCAAAAGGCGATCCCCGCGTTTGCTCCCGTCAAGTTGGAGGCGCAGCACCATCGAGTGACTAACCACCATTGCCCGGACGACACAAGCCTACACTGGCGCTGCATGCCCATGCTGGAGGCCAAACTCGGGGCCGCCACTTGTTACCGCTCGCTTCCGCCCGCTGCTCCAGATTGTTGGGGTAGCATCTTATGAAGCGAGGTGAATAGCAGACGGTAACGAGTTGATGCCATTGACCTCCAAGGTTTGTTAGATCGCCGGCTCGGACCTGGAGGGCATGCGCCTCTGACCTCCTGGGAATCGGTCAAGATGCGCATTGCGCTCGCCCGTTCAACGTCATCGCGCCCCACGAAGGAGTTCAAGAACATAGGTCTTGGCGCCCCGTACCGCCGCCTCCAACGGCAGACCTTGAGCTAACGATGCTGCGATGGCGCTGGACAGCACGCAGCCGGTGCCACGCATCCCCCGATGGACGCGAGGCGCTTCGACCCGAACTGCGCGACGGTCCGGCTGCATGAGAACGTCATTCGCTTGATCTCCGTGCGCGTGCCCGCCCTTGACGAGCACGGCGGTCCGCACCCTCGCCAACAGGTCCTCGCCTTGAACGCACGCGCCTTCTTCGTCCTTCGCAGGGTCTGCTCCCACCAACCTTGCGAGCTCGATCAGGTTGGGGGTCACGAGCCGGCAGAGCGGCATCAGATCACGGCGCAACACGTCGACGGCATCGTCCTCCAGCAACCCGCGTCCCGAGGTCGAGGCAAGCACAGGGTCGAGGACCACCGGCACCTTCGGAGGGGCCGCCAGGACAGAGCCGACCGCCTCAATGGCTGCCGCGGTCCCCAGCATGCCGATCTTGACCGCTGCGACCGGATTGGCAGCAAAGGCAGCGCGCATCTGGGCGGCGATAAGCTGCGGCGGCATCTGCTCGATGTGTTCGACGGCCGAGTGCGTCTGGACGGTCACGGCCGTGACGGCGAGGCAACTGCGCAGTCCAAAGGCGCATACGGTCTCGACGTCTCGGGCTGTTCCCGCGCCGCCACTTGAATCGCAGCCGGCGACGATCAGCACATGCGGCGTCAACGCCATTGGGCTGTCGCCGCCAGCCATTCAGCTGTCCGCGCCTCGGGGTGCGTGTTGCGGGCGATGTCGGTGACGACCGCCGCACTTTGGGCGCCGTGGGCGAAGACACCGGCAACGCGCTCGACGGTGAGCCCGCCGATGGCCACAAGCGGAATATCGCCTAAGCGCTGCTTCCAGGCGGCGATGCGGTCCAGCCCCTGCGGAGCCCATTTCATCGCCTTGAGAATGGTCGGGTAGATCGGTCCGAGCGCGACATAGTCCGGCTCGGCTTGGAGCGCTGTTTCGAGTTCGGCGCCGTCGTGGGTGCTGAGGCCCAGCCTCACGCCCGCCCTGCGGATCGCCTTCACATCAGCCTCCGCCAGATCTTCCTGGCCGAGGTGAACGAAATCGCAATTTTCCTCGATCGCAACACGCCAGTAATCGTTGACGATGAGCTGGCAGCCGTGGCTGTCACAGACTGCCTTCGAGGCGCGAATTTCTCGGCGCAGCGAAGCTTCGTCCTGGTCCTTAGTGCGCAGCTGCACCAGCTTCACGCCGAGCGGCACCAGACGTGCGATCCAAGCGGCGGAATGGACGATCAGGTAAAACGGATCGAGCTTCATGAGAATGCTGCCATGCCGATGACGGGGGTGGAGGGAACGGCCATGTCGCGCGGCTCGAGCAGGCCGGCGCAATAGGCCTCGCGGCCGGCCTCGACCGCCTTGCCGAAGGCCGCCGCCATGGCAACGGGATCGCCGGCCCTGGCGACGGCGGTGTTGAGCAGCACCGCGTCGTAGCCGAGCTCCATCACGGCCGCGGCATGCGAGGGCCGGCCGATGCCAGCATCGACAATCAGCGGAATGCCGGGGAAATGGCCGCGCAGGCTTCGCAGCGCATCGGGGTTCTGCGGCCCGCGTGCGGAGCCGATCGGCGCGCACCAGGGCATCAAGAGCCTGCAGCCGGCGTCGAGCAGGCGCTCGGCAACGATGAGGTCGTCGGTCGTGTAGGGAAACACCTCGAAGCCTTCAGAGGCAAGGATCCTTGCGGCTTCCACCAATCCGAATACGTCGGGCTGCAGCGTATCGTGGTTGCCGATCACTTCGAGCTTGATCCAGTCAGTGCCGAACACCTCGCGCGCCATCCGCGCCGTGGTGACCGCTTCGCTCACCGAGTTGCAGCCGGCGGTGTTGGGCAGCACGCGAACGCCGAGCGACTGGACCAGCGACCAGAACTGGCCGCCGGCTTTGCCGCCCGATGTTTCGCGACGGAGCGACACGGTGACGATCTCCGTGCCGGACGCTTTCACCGCCTCCGCCATGACGGCAGGCGAGGGGTAAAGCGCGGTGCCCAGCAGAAGGCGAGACGCGAGTTTCTGTCCATAGAACTCGAGCATGGGATCAGCCTCCCTTCATCGGCGAGAGGATTTCGACGCGGTCGCCATCGGTGAGCCGGCAGCGGTCCCGTTCCTTGGCAGGCACGACATCGCCGTTCCTCGCCGTGGCGAGCCAGCTGCCCTGGAAGTCAAGTTCGCTGAGCAGCGCGGCAAGCGTTTCTGCCGCGACTTCATGGGCTTGACCGTTAACAATGAGCTTCAAGGGCAAACTCCTTTGCGGCAGGATTTCCCAGGATGAGGTCGGCTGCCTGCCGCGCCATGGCCGGCGCGAGTAGGAAGCCGTGGCGGTAGAGGCCGTTGATGCGAATATTCCTCCCGTCGCGCTCGACGCGAGGCAAGTTGTCGACGAATGCGGGACGCACGCCGACGCCGGTTTCGACCAGCTCGGCTTCGCCGAAGGCCGGATGCAACGCATAGGCGGCGCCGAGCAGCTCCATGGTCGAGCGCGCGGTGATCGGGCCTTCGGCATCGCATTCGACCATCGTCGCGCCGACCATGAACAGGTTTTCCGCGCGGGGCACGACATAGACGGAGATGCGCGGATGCAGCAGCCGCACCGGGCGGGTCAGCGAGATCTCGTGCGTTCGCAGGATGAGCATCTCGCCGCGCACGCCGCGCAGTTCCGGTCGCCTGTCACCGCTGCCGGTGCAGTCCACCTCAATATCCTGAGATGCGGGCGCCGAGCTGCGGCCGAACTCGACGCGCGCGCCCATCCCGCGCAGCTTGTCGCGCAGGAAAAGCAGCGCCTTGCGGGGGTCGAGATGCGCTTCCTCAGCGAAGAACAGCCCGCGCCCAAACCGGCTCTCGAGCGCCGGCTCGAGTGCCGCGATTTGGCTGGCGTCCAAATGCCTGAAGCCGGACGTTCGGCGGCCGAAGCGGTCGAGTTCGCCGGCATCGCGGGCAGGAGCCAGCACCAGCGTGCCGCGGCGCGCGACATGACCGGGCAAGGCGGCGTCCCACCAGTCGGCTGCGCCGCGTCCGAGCGTCAGCACGGTCTCTTCGGCGTTCTCGCGCTCGCACCAGGGCGCAAGCATGCCGCCGGCCTGCCAGGAGGCATTGCCGGCGATCTCGAGGCGTTTCTCGACCACGGTCACATCGGCGTCGCGCGTTGCCAGCTCGTGCGCGAGCGTCAATCCGGCGACGCCAGCGCCGCGAATGAGCACCTTCATGGCGTGTCCGTGCGCTCGGGGGTGCTGTCGACGGGCATGTAGAGATCGCCGCCGTCCCGGTACTTCGCAGCCATGGCCGCGAGCCCTTCCTTCTGCGCTTCCGCGCGGATGTCGTGCGAGATCCGCATCGAGCA
>NZ_NSGC01000023.1:0-57938 GCF_002294795.1 Mesorhizobium sp. WSM3866
CGGCAAAGCACGGCTGCTGCGTGAAGGCGCGGACGTGCTGTTCATTTCGAGCGGCATGATGACGATGCGTGTGCTTGCGGCGGCATCGGCTCTCGAAGCGGACCGCATCGGCTGCGCTGTGCTGCATGTGCCGACGATCAAGCCGCTCGATACGGAAGCGATACTTACTGCAGCGCGCCGGACCGGGCGAATGGTAGTGGTTGCGGAAAACCACACCTTGATCGGCGGGCTGGGCGAAGGTGTCGCTGCCCTGCTGATGCGCGAGGGTGTGAGCCCTGTCTTCCGACAAATCGCGCTCCCCGACGAGTTTCTCGATGCCGGGGCTCTGCCGACGCTTCACGATCGCTACGGGATATCGACAGCTGAGGTCGCGCGCCGTGTTCGTGAATGGACTAAGTAGGTACCAGATCGCCCTCTTCGCTCAGGAACGAGCCTTGACATCTGATATCTGCAGTCCCACGCCTCCGACCTCGCCTGGGCTGCTTTCAAAGTCGAAGAGCCTTTGGGTCGCAAGCGCCGCCGCGCCGCGCGCCCAGGAATCGTCTGCCCAGTCTGGCGTGATTGGTGGGGGGCTCCACAATGCATAACGCTTCAGTGCGTCGCGCATCGGCTCGAACAGAAAATCGCCGAAGGTGACGGCTTCGCCGCCGCCGACAATCACTTCCGGATCGACGATGTTACAGAAGCCGCCAAGGAATCTTCCTATTCCTAGGCCTGCCTCCCGCAACAGATCGATTGCTGTGCTGTCGCCGGCCTGAGCCGCGCTCAGCATGTCGTGGCGTGTGGCTTCCCCGGACAGGCGACGGGCCTCTTTCCATCGCCGCACCAAGGCCGGCTCGGAGAAGAAGGTTTGCAGGCAGCCGCGTCGGCCGCATTCGCACAGCGGACCATCGGGATCGTATGTCGAGTGACCCATCTTGCCGGCGGCTCCATTCGCGCCGTGATGGACAGAGCCGTCGATCACGACCGCGCAGCTGATCCCGGCGTCGGTTCTCAAAGTGCGGATTTGAACATCTCCGATTACCACCCGGCCGGTAACGTGTGGGCGTCAGAAGCCAAGAGCGAGCTCACGCCGGCTCGGCTGAGCTCACCACGACAGTTCCTCTAGAGGTCGGGCGCAGGTCGCCCTTTCGCAATTGGAGCAGTTCAACGCTTCCCGCCGCGCCTGAATTTACCGCCAATGGCAATGACGATGGCGAAACGGTAGGGACTGGTCCGCGGCGGCTCGGTGGGATCCTGCGAGGGACATCGGCATCGCGATACCAGGCGCGCCGATGGCCAGCGCGCCGACGGTGCGGTGATGCCTGCCAAGGCCGAACAATTGCTGTGCAAGCGCGAAAGCATTGGTGTCGTCGTCCGCCCAAACGGGAACATGCACGAGTTCGGCAAGCATGGCCGCGAACGGCACGTCGGCCCAGTTGAACCGGTGGCTCAGGCGACAGACGCCGTTCTCGATGACGTGCCGCTGAGCTGCGCAGTCGTATGGCGGTAGACCTCGATGCAAACAAACCTCTTATATCGCGACTGGCGATTTTTCGGCTTGGATGCGGCCGGGCATCATGGAGAGCCGTTGACAGATATGTGTAAACGTTTACCATCTCGACCGTCGAGCGTTACCGCCTTGCGTTAGAGCGCGAGCCAGCCGCTTGTCACAGATCCATAAAGGCGCCATGAACAATCATGATCAAACCGCCCACTCTCTTGTTGCGGATTGCAAAATTTACCTTGCCTTTCGTGGCTCTTCTCGTCTTTGCAGAGCTCTTTCCAACCGCTATGACGATGCTCGCTGAACAAAGCGCTGAACGCGGTATGATTGCTCAGGCGCAGTCCTCAGCGGCTGAGCACTATCTATCGACTCTGCTCGACAGGAATAAATAACGCATCGGGGATCCTGATTTTCGAGACTTGCGCCAGCAGGTTTTCCAGGGCGGGCCTTCCGCCGACTGGCACCGGCGCGATAAAGATCGCCCAGCTTTGTTCAGGTGGCTTCGCACCATTCATTTTAACAGACTCGTATCCTCGACGGTGTCCGGCCCTCCTTTCGCGTCGCCGTGTTAACATTCCTCCCCGTTGCAGCAGATGAAATACCTGACGGACCTAGCAGACGACGCGCTCCTCGAAGTCGTCCAGCGCCAGACGTTCAGATATTTCTGGGAAGGCGCCCACCCTGCAAGCGGCATGGCGCGCGACAGACAGCGTCTAGCACCCCGGTCCGAAAACGATCTCGTAGCGACAGGCGGTACAGGTTTCGGGGTGATGGCCATCATCGTGGCCGTCGAACGCGGCTGGATAGCGCGCGGTGACGCGGTGGAGCATCTCAGCCGCATAACCTGTTTCCTCGAAAAGGTCTGTCGATATCACGGGATGTTTCCGCACTTCGCCGATGGCCGGAGCGGGAAAACCATCCGCTTCGCTCGCAACGACGACGGCGGTGATTGCGTGGAAACGGCCCTGTTGTTCCAGGGCCTCTTGTGCTCGCGGCAGTACTTCAACCGAAAATCAGCTCCCGAATCGCGCCTACGAGAGCGGATCGACCGACTGTGGCTATCGGTTGAATGGGATTGGTACTGCCAGGACCAGGAAATGCTCTACTGGCACTGGAGCCCCGGCTGCGGATGGGCGCTGAATTGCCCCGTGTCAGGATGGAACGAAGGACTGCTGCCTTATGTGCTGGCAGCTGGCTCTGCCACCCATCCGATCAGGGCCAGCGCCTACCATAGGGGGTTCGCCCGCGATGGCCGGATGCGCAACGGGAAGAGTTTCTACGGCACAGTCCTCCCACTTGGGCCGGACTATGGAGGGCCCCTGTTTCTGGCCCAGTATTCGTTTTGCGGGCTGGACCCTCGGCGCATGAGGGACCGATACGCGTATTACTGGCAACAGAATGTGGCCCATACGCGCATCAACTACGAACATTGCGCTCGCAACCCGCACGGACATTCCGGCTATGGTACCGATTGCTGGGGACTAACCTCAGGCCACGGCCCCTACGGTTACGTTGCGCACGCGCCAGACCATGACAGGGGCGTTATTACCCCAAGCGCAGCCTTGTCCAGCCTTCCTTACGCGCCCGTGGAATCCATGCGGGCGTTGAGATGTTTCCTCACAAAGCCGCTTCATCGCATCTGGGGAAATTTTGGATTTGTCGACAGCTTCAGCGAGACCCTGAGTTGGTTCGCTCGAACCTATCTGGCGATAAATCAGGGGCCGATCATAGCGATGATCGAGAACCACCGCAGCGGGCTGATCTGGGAACTCTTCATGAGCGCACCTGAGGTGCGCGAAGGGTTGAGCGTGTTGGGCTTCGTCGAGATCTAGGCCGACTGACTCTCCACATATCTGGCGAAGAACCATAACGGCAAGGTTCAAGCGCTTGCCACGGCAGTACCTTTTCGCAGCACTACACAGGCTGGGACGATAAGCTAAAAAATCAAAATTCCCGTTGAGTTAATGGATGTAAACGTTTACAAGAGCACGATGCTTGTATGGGCGCGACGATCATGAATGGAAGTCATCCCTCACCCTCCGCGCTAGGACACCACGGCCTGATCAACCAGGCCGAGATGGTCGTCGATCTCGAAGCAATACGAGAGAACTACAGGCGCTTGCGCGCCATCGCTGGAGGGGCCGAGTGCGCGGCTGTCGTGAAGGGCGACGCCTATGGGCATGGCATGATCGCGTGCGCCCTCGCGCTGCGGCAAGCTGGCGCCAGGACCTTTTTTGTCGCCACCGCCAATGATGGCGTCGCCCTTAGGAGTGTCCTCGAGGAGGCAACGATCTGTGTGCTGGGCGGTTTCCTGCCTGAGGAAACGGAGGCGCTTGTAGGTTCGAACCTGCTTCCCGTCCTTAACAGCCGCAACCAGATCGAAGGATGGCACAAGGCCGCGCGTCGGCTTGGGCGCCCCCTCGACTCGATCATCCATTTCGACACCGGCATGAACCGGCTCGGACTGCTTGCTGACGACGTCGCATGGCTTGGCGAGAACTTGCCGCTGCTCTCGCGAATTCCACCCCTCCTTTATATGTCGCACCTCTCGGCTGCCGACGATCTCGATTTCGACCGGTGCGAATTCCAGCGCAGGGCTTTCCTGAAAGCAGTTAGTGGGCTGCCTGCCGCGAAGCTGTCGCTGGCCAATTCAGCTGGGGTCTATTTGGGAGAAGATTATCTGTTCGGCATGGTGCGAGCCGGCAAGGCGACGTTCGGGATCAATCCGCTGACCGGCCGTAAAAACCCAATGTTGCAACCGGCCAGCGTGATAGCCCCGATTATCCAGGTCAAGACGATGGAGCGCGGTTCGCCCGTCGGTTACAGCTCGACATATCGGCTGGTCGAAGAGGCCAAGATCGCGACTGTCGCGATCGGCTATGCCAACGGCTACTCCCGAGCCGGTTCAAGCCGCGCCACGGTCTTTGTTCAAGGTTTCGCAGCCCACGTTGTCGGGCGCGTCTCGATGGATCTTCTGACAGTGGATGTCTCGGCCGTTCCAGACTGGGCGCTGGTGCCGGGGAGCCCAGTTGAAATTCTTGGCCCCAATGTTCGCGACCACGATCTCGCGAAGGCCTGCGGGACGATTGAGCACGAGATCTTGATTTCGCTTGGCCATGGTTGCGCACGCCGTTACGTCAATGAATAGCTCGCGCCATCATGTTGGGTGCCCGAGGATGGGCCCGCTCCCAGGCTTTGCCGGGCACTCGGCCGCCAATGGGCACCTGGCGTGCTCGTTGGCGGCCCCGAAATCACAGGCAGCGGGACGGGTTGCTGCCAGCTCGCGATCATGACAGGCCAGTCCTCAGACGAACTCCCTATCTACCGCAGCTTCCCCGATCTTGTCGCCACGCTAGAATCAATTCTCCTGCGCAACGGAACGTCGGATGACGCCGCTCGCGTGCTTGCCACGAACTGTGCGAGCGCCGAGCGCGATGGCTCGGAAAGCCATGGCCTGTTCAGGATGACCGGTTATGTGAAGAATCTCAGGAGCGGCTTTGTCGACGGCCGCGCCGTCCCGCACATCCGCGACGCGGGGAGTGCCTTTCTCCACGTCGACGCCGGCAATGGCTATGCCAGACCGGCGCTGGAGTCGGCCATGCCGCGAGCCATCGACAAGGCCCGATCGGCTGGCGCGTGCGTGCTAGCGATCGGCAATGCCCATCATAACGGGCCACTTTGGCTTGATGTCGAGCCATTCGCCGAAGCCGGACTGGTCGCGCTCGGCGTCGTCAACAGCGTCACTTATGTTATCCCCCATGGCGGCCGCGAGCGGCTCTATGGCACAAATCCGATGGCCTTTGCCGTGCCGCGCCTGGATGGCCAAGTGCTGCTTTTCGACCAGGCGACAGCAGCCATGGCTCATGGCGAGGTGGCGGTCGCGGCGCGCGAAAACAAGCTCCTTCCGGAGGGGATTGGCCTCGACGCTTCAGGGCTGCCTACCCGCAGCCCAAAGGCGATACTGGAGGGGGGAGCGCTACTGCCCTTCGGCGGTCACAAGGGCTCATCCATCGCCATGATGATCGACATTCTTGCCGGAGCATTGACCGGCAGCAACTTTTCCCATCAGGTCGACTGGTCGGCCCATCCCGGCGCGGAATCGGCCCATACCGGAGAGACGATTGTCCTGATCGATCCGACCAGGGGGAACGGCTCACTGAGGATTTTCACGCAGCGGATCGAGAATCTGATCACAGCGATGGTTCGCGCCGGACAGACGCGCCTGCCGGGCGAACGCCGATTTGCCGCCCGCAGGTTGGCAGCCGAGCGCGGCATCGCAATTGCAGCCGCAACGTGGAGGCAGTTGATGGCCCTATGAGCGTGCGGCCGATAGCCTGATGGCCATTCCGGCTACCGAGTTACCCAGACCAGGAGATACATGGCCGATGTCGCGACAGCCACCCAGAACCAGTCCCACAGCCGGGATCGTCCCTCGGTAGCGTTGTCATCGCTTTTTCCTGGGACTTCGTCCTTGCCGCGCGTCCCCAAATCTGGTCGCCGCCCTTCAGATGTCATTGAGCACCTGCAACGCTGCCTCGTGCAAGATGGCGTTTGCCGATGCCAGGATGTTTCCACCTCGCTCCGCGCGGCCCCCGTCGAAGCGGGTGACGACACCGCCGGCGGCCTCGATAACCGGGATCAGGGCTGCGATGTTGCAGGCTTGCATGGAAAGTTCCACGCAAAGGTCGATCTGGCCGGCCGCCAGCATGGCGAATGCGTAACAGTCGCCGCCGTACCTCGTGAATTTGACTGACGACGCGAGCCGAGCAAAGCCCCTGCCCGGACGGCGTGCGAAGGGTTCAGGAGAATTCGTGTGGCAAATGGACTCAGAAAGGAGCTGGGTCCCACTCGTTTTCAACACAGTCTCGCCAAGGGCGGAGCGACACACCGATCTCATGCCGTCAGACCAGAAGCATTCCCCGGTATCGGGCTGGCTCATCATGCCCATCGTGGCGCGGCCATTTATTGTGAGACCGATCAGGGTCCCCCATACCGGAAGCCCACACAGGAAAGCTTTTGCACCATTGATCGGGTCGATGACCCACTGTATCGGCCCTGATCCTGACGGCCCGAATTGGTCGCCCAGCATCGCGTCCACGGGATAGTCGGCGGCTATGATCCCGCGAATGGCTCTTTCGGCCGCGCGAGCCGCCTCGCTCACAGGATCGTCTATGACGCCGGTCATGTTCTTGGCATTCGCCGACCCTCTGATGCGAAGTCTCGGCAGCGTCTCGGCGGCGGCTGCATCGGCCAGCCTGCGGAAGAATTCGAAGTCCGGCAGCGCCTCGTCGTACCCTCGACGGGCGACGCCAAGCGAGAAGCGCCCCTGCATCAGAGCCCCCTCTCCTCAAACAGGCTGTTGAGGCGCGCCCCGGCTTCCACCAGCTGATTGCCATATTGCGTAAGAAGCAATTGCTGGGTCTCTGTCCCGGCACATGACAAGGCACCGAAGATAGCAGCAAGCCTCTCGCTCAGAGCCCTGCTTTCCTCCAGCGAGGGCCGATCGGCAATGAGCGCGGCAAGGTGATCGCGCGAAGGCTTTCCGATGCCGGGTACCGTGCGGGTTCCACCGTCCACATAGTTTGCGGGCAGTTCGCCCTCGCGATTGACGATCCGACGGTTGAGAATTGCGTCAAGAATTTGGTCGACGGCCTGTCTCGCGCCGGCCACTCGAGAGGGGTGATCGGTGTCGGCGGCCGCGTGCGGCAGAAGCTCGAGCCTGCCTGGAAACTTGAGAGCAAGCTGGCGATACGGGACCAGCGGGCCGACGAACGAGGATGTCTGGCCGTCGAAGAAGATGTCGGCATCGACTGCGACATGGCGGACTTTCCCGCAATCCAGGGCGGCTGCCAGCGCCGAAGCATCGATGATCTCGCCGCGGTCGTAATTTATGACCACCGCACCGTCGTTGAGAAGCGAGAGTATCTCACCGTCGATCAGTCCCGCATTTGCGAAGCGTCCGCGGGCTTGGTCAAAGGCGCCGAGACCAGTGTGGGGGCTGATGAAGTCGGCGCCACGCGCGGCGTCCTGAAGCGTCGGTGCATATTTGAGGCCCTCGGCTTCTATCCATTCGCGGTGAATTGCGCGGGCATGCACACAGACACGCATGCGTAGCGCCTTGCAAAGCTTGGCCAGCTCACGGCCGATATTGCCGTATCCAATAATGGCGATCTTCTTGCCTTCGATCTTTTCGGTGGGGAAATCGCGAAGGTTCCTCGCGGTGTCGAAATGCCCGTCGACCACCCTTTGATGCAATTCATCGACCGGCAGATCGGGAACCACCTTCAGCATCGCCTTGAACGCCATCTGCGCCGTGGCCCGGCTGTTGAAGCTTGGTGTGTTCATCAAAGGCGCAGGGCCGCCGCCGTTCGGCCCTCCCCAGGACCTGGACTGCATGTTGCCGGTGCCCGCACCGATGCGCACGCCGCCCTCCGTAAAGACCGCTCCTTCCGGGATTGCCGTAGCTGCCGCAATGACGGCGTCGTACTGACCTTTGTCGGTCTGCCGCAGGATCTCTTCGGCGGTGCTCAGGTCCGGCTGATAGAAGAAATGGACGCGGCCCGGCTCAAGCGCTTCACGGCAGAGAGGCCCAAGGTGGAACACGCCTCCCCTTGCTTCGATGTGAGCGCGCACCTCGCTATGGTCCGGCGTGCCGTCCGGCCCAAATCGCAATCCGACCGGATCAGCGACAAGCACGGTATAGGCTCGGCTGGCATCGCCTTTGCGGCCGCTCTCCGTTGTGTTCGGCGACTGCGGAAACCGCTCTCCGAGCTTGGCGATTTCCTCCTCGATGACGGCCACCTTTGCCCTGAGATAGGCGTATTGAAGATTGTCCAGGAGCGCGACGACGTCGTCTGGGGCGCGCACCCCGCCGATCCAGGCACGATAGTCGCCCGGCGTGCCCGGGAACGCGTTGACATAACGGGCGACGTCCAGTCCCGGCTCGTGATTTCCGTCAGGATGGGTGATCCCTTCATAGCCAAGCAGTTGCTTGGAGCGCGCAATGATGCGCGCGTGCAGACCCGAGCTCTCCAAGGCTGGGTCCACAACCTTCAACAGCGTCACCGCGGCGCCGCGCCGTTCAGGGTCGGTGACGCTGAGCCGAAGCACCGCACTGCGCGACACCCAGTCGTTGATCGCATCCCGGTTGGCTGTCGAGCGTCGATTGAGATTCTCCACTGGGCCGAGCCGCCTCTCGGACCGCAGCAGGCCGAAAGTCGTCTCTGCGAAGGCGAGCGCGGAGTAAGTATTGATAACGCCGCCCAGCATCTTGTCGCCTTGCGGATCATAAAGCGGTCCGACAGCGACGGAGCGCTCGCCGCTCAGGGGCCGTTTGGGATCTGCCGGCACAGCGATCTTGAGCTGGCGGGGAATTGCCCAGGAAGGATCCCGCTGGTTGCGCTCGACAAGCCGCAGCGCCTGCGGCGTGAATGTCGCGACAAAGTAGCCAGAGACGCCGCCGATCGCCTTCTGGAACGGCATGAACATGCAGGTTCTTGCCAGCAGTTCCTGCACGACGTGGTCACCCCAGGGCATTGCTCCAAGCAGCGATGTCGCGTCCAAAACGGCGTGATGGTTGTCAGGGTCGCTGCGCAGCCATTCCAGGAGGTTGGAGATATCCTGCGACGCATAGGTGGTGGCGCCAGTCGTTTCATGGCCGACGCCAACGAAGAGTTCGATCCCCAAGCCGCGCAGATAGTCGGCGGACGGAATGATCCCTTCTGTTGGCGAGAAGTGCACGCGCCGTTCGTCGCCTCGCTTTGAATAGCGATGCAGTTCGACAAGCTGGGCACCCCAAGACTGGCGGAAGAAGCCGCCGGAGCCTGCCGCTGCCGATTCCGGCGCTGGCGTGTCGACATAGACCCTTTGCTTGTCGTCGTTTGCGTTCATCAGGTGCATGACGCCAGCGGTGAAGCCGCTATGTCCTCCCCCAAGTCCGACCGCCATGTGGTTCGACTTGGGGAAGCCGAAGTAGCGATGGATCTCGCGCATCATGTCGAGCAGGATCTTGTCGGCGGGATAACCGCGATGCATGCCTCGACCGATCTCCGCGGTGGTGAAGGGGCCGATATCGTTGCCCCTGTCGTCGAACTTCCTGTAGTTGCGTTCCAGCCAGGCATCGAACTCGAAGCGCAGGAGCCGCGCATCGACTTCGTCGGCGGTGAGGTCGGTGATGGGGCCGACGCCAAAAAATGGATTGGCGGTCCGCTTTGGGCGCCCGGCGGCCGTCAGGCGCGACGCGGCAAGCCGCTCTGCCCTTAGTGTTTCGATGGATGTCATCAGCCTACCTCGACGCAATGCGGCAGCACCTGCGAACCGCAGGCGACTTCCGTTCCCGACTTGGAGTGGGCTGGCCAGCTCAGACGCCGGCCAGCGGTGTTATCAGCGCAGCTGGATCCACACGGCTTTCGTCTCCGTGTATTGGTCGTGCGCGGCCAGGCCCTTGTCCTTGCCGCCGAAGCCGGACTCCTTGTAACCGCCAAACGGCACGGCAAAGTCGCCTTCCGAATAGCAGTTCACCGAAACAGTTCCTGCGCGGATCTGCTTGGCGACGCGGTGAGCGGTGTTGAGATCGTCGGTGTATAGGGACGCGGCGAGGCCGTAGTTGGTGTCGTTTGCCAGGCGGACTGCATCAGCCTCATCCTTGAAAGTGATCACCGACAGCACCGGGCCGAAGATTTCCTCACGGGCAATCTTCATGTTGTTCGAAACACCATCGAAGATGGTCGGCTCGACGAAACTGCCGCCCGTTCCGGCCAATATCTGGCTACCGCCCAGGGCGATCCTGGCGCCTTCCTTGCGTCCGGTTTCGATGTAGGAGAGCACCTTGGCAAGATGCTCCTGCTCGATCATGGCTCCAATGCGCGTCGTTCGTTCGAGCGGGTCGCCAACAGTCCATGATTCGAAGACTGGCTTCAATTCATCGAGCAGTCGGTCCTTGATGCTCTCATGGACGATGAGGCGCGAGCCAGCCGAGCAGTTCTCGCCCTGGCAGAAAAGAATACCGGTCGCGACATTCTCGACTATCGGAGCGAAATTCCTGACGTCGCCCATCACAATGGCCGGGCTCTTGCCGCCGCATTCGAGAATGATGCGCTTCATGTTTGAGTCTGCGGAATATTTGAGGAATAGCCGGCCCACCTCTCCCGATCCCGTGAAGCTTACGCAATCGATGTCTTTGTGGAGGCCAATGGCCTGACCGGCAGTCGGCCCCAGGCCAGGAACGACGTTGAACACCCCATCAGGTATGCCCGCCTCGGACGCGAGCGCCGCCAGCCTGATCAATGACAGGGATGTCTGCTCGGCCGGCTTCAGAACGAGGGAGTTGCCCCCAGCCAAGGCGGGCGCCAGCTTCCACATGGCGACGAACAGCGGGAAGTTCCAGGGGATCACGCCGCCGACAACGCCGATTGGCTCGCGCACGATCATCGACACGACGTCGCGCGGCGCCGGAGACACCTGGTCGTAGATCTTGTCGGTTGCCTCCGCATGCCAGCGCAATGTCTCGATTGAGTCGGGCAAGTCGACATTGATGGAATCGTTGATAGGCTTGCCGCAGTCGAGCGTCTCGATAAGGGCCAGTTCGGCACTGTGTTTGTCGATCAGATCCGCAAAGCGCAGCAGGACTTTCTTCCGTTCTCGCGGCGGCAAGCCCGACCAGGTGCCGGCTTCGAAGCTGCGGCGCGCCGCCTTGACCGCGACATCGACGTCCGCCGCGCCGCCGGCAGCCACGTTGGCCAGCAACTTGCCTGTTGCCGGATTCACCGTCTCGAAGGTCTCGCCCGATTGGGCCGCGACATAGGCGCCATCAATGAAGGCCCTGGTCTCGAATTTCAGCGTCTGGGCTTGGGCGTGGAAGTCCGTGTGAACATTCATGTTAAACTCCTGGGGATCGCATTGAAGGGTGTTGATCAGGCGCTGGGCCAGGTGTCGGAAAGCGTGTATCCGGTAGGGAACGGATCGCTCGGATCGAGCACAAACTGGTGAAAGCCGGTGATCCAGGCCCGCCCGCTGATCGCGACGGAGACGGCATCGAAGTCGCCGACCTTGGAAGTCTCGAATATCTCGCCCTCGAACTTTGTTCCGATGATCGATTCGTGGATGAATTTTTCGCCGGGCGCGATCTCGCCGCGGGCATGGAGGAGCGCCAGCCGCGCGCAAGTCCCGGTGCCGCAGGGCGAGCGGTCGAGGCGGCCAGGCGAGACGATCACGCCGTTGCGCGATGACTTTAGCCCGTCGCTGACCGTGAGCGGACCGGCGAAAAGTGTCTGGTTTATGGTGTGAATTGCCGGGTTTTCAGGATGGATCGAAGGCAGTTGCTCGGCCGCCGCGCGCTTGATCTTTTCTCCGACGTCGGAGAGGTCGCGCGCCTCTGACGGCTCAATCGCGAAGCCACAGTCGCGGGCATCGACGATCACATAGATCATCCCGCCATATGAGACGTCGACGCGAAGAGATCCAATGCCAGCGACCTCGATCATCCGGTTGCGATGCATGACGAAGGACGGCTGGTTGCGGAACTTCACTCTTTCGCATTTTCCGTTGCGGCATTGCGCCTCGACCTCGATCAATCCCGCCGGCGCCTCGAGCGTCAATCTGGTGACGGGCTCCTGCATCGCGATGACGCCCGTCTCAAGCAACACGGTGACCGTGCAGATCGTGTTGGTCCCCGACATCGGCGGATAGGATGCCGGCTCGATGATCACGTACCCCATCTGGGCGTCGGGGTGGGACGAGGGCAGGACGAGGTTGGTGCACAGTGTGACTTTGCCGCGCGGCTCGTGGAGAAGGAACGCTCGAAGGTCGTCGCCCTTCGTCTCCAGCCAGCGCGCCTTTTCGAACATCGTCTTGCCAGGGACGTCGATGACGCCGCCGGTGATGACATCGTTGGGCTCGCCCTCGGCATGGGCGCCGACAACGTTGATCATCCGCGATAACCGCATGTGTCGTCCTCCTTGTTCACTCGCTTGCGAGGCGTTCCGAGGGATGCGGCCGAATGACGACCGGTGAATTGCCAAGCATGCCGCAGCGGGCCGGCGGCATCCAGCCCTGCCCCGGGGAGACGGTGTCCCCGGGACAAGGGCGCTCGCCTTAAGCGGCGGCCGCGAGGGCTTCGTCGACCAGCTTCACCTCCGCCTCGGTCAGTGGCAGGACAGGAAGCCGGCACTCGCCGACGGGGCGACCCGTCTTGGTGCTGGCTGCCTTGGCGACGGGGTTGAACGGAGACGTCCAAAGCAGCAGCGACAGCGGGCGCAGCTTGAGCCAAAGAGCAGCCGCCTCGGCGAGGTTCTTGGCTTGAACAAGATCATAGAGCTTGACCAGTTGCTTCGGGACGGCATTGCCGGACCCGGTGAAGACGCCGGGCGCACCGCTGACAAGGCTGTAGAAGTTCAGATAGTCGCAACCATTGAACACCTTGGCGCCCTGGGCCGAGAGCTGATCGATGCGCATCATGTTCGACGTGCTGTCCTTGATGTACTTGACGTTGTCGATCTCGCTGAAGCGCTTGAAGACGTCTGGCGTGATGTCAAAGCCGGTGTACTGGGGAATGTTGTAGACCATGATGGGGGTCGCGACGGCCTTGGAAATCTGCTCGTAGTGGTAGCGCACTCCCGGTTCGCCTGGCCCCTCGAAGAAGGGCGGCAGGATGAGCAATGCGTCCGCGCCAGCGTCCCGCGCGTGCTTCGAGTTGTCGATCGCGTCCTCGGTGCGCAAGGCAGACGTCTGCACGATAAGCTTGGCCCGGCCATTGATCCGCTTGCCCGCGATCTCGGCGATGCGCCGCTTCTCGGTCTCGGTGAGGAAAGGAAACTCTCCGGTCCCGCCATTCACGGCGATGATGTGAATTCCCGCATCGATCAGCGAGTCGATGTTTGCCGCCAATGCGCCCTCGTCGAGCGCAGCGCCATTGTCCTTGAATGGCGTGCAGATCGGCACGCAGATACCTTTTAGTTCACTCACGTCTTTGCTCCTTTTGCGCGACTGAATTGACCGTTGAACTTGCAGCGCGCCCCATCCCCCATGGAATGACTTGACGCCCAAAGCTATAGACTCCCACGTCTACTTCCTGTTAGCCATCAGCGATCCATGACCACATTGCCATTCAAGGATTTTCTCAGTTGTAATCGTTTTCATACCTTGGATCAAGCGCTTGCTGCATTTGATGTGCGCCGCCTCAGGCGGTGTGGTAAGGCTGCGGGTCGGCGGGCAACGGCGCTACCCCGCGAATGGCGTCGGCGACTTTTTCAGCCATCATGATGACGGGGGCGTTGAGGTTGCCACTGACGATCTCAGGCATGATCGAGGCATCGACGACCCTCAGGCCCTCAATGCCATGCACCTTTGCTTCCCGATCGACGACCGCGTCATCCCCCTCGCCCATTCTGCAGGTGCAGCATGGATGGTAGTTGGTGCCGGCAATACCGCGCAACCAATTGGCGATATCGTCGTCGGTGGCGATCGAAGGGCCAGGCATTTCTTCCACACCGCGAAACTCGTCCCATGCCTTCTGACGGACTACGTTGCGGATTGCCTTCACGGCCTGAACCGCCTGCAGCACGTCGTCGGGGTGCTCGAGATAGTTGAACACGAATTTCGGCGCCACCATTGGATTGGCCGATTCCACCCAGACACGACCCTCGCTCTTTGGCCTCATCAGGCTCAGGAAATACTGGAAGCCGTTCTCGAGCTTGACATTGCCGTGCTGGAATTCACCCAGCATCGGCACAAACTCGAACTGCACGTTCGGTATGCTTTCTTCTTCCCTCGTGCGCATGAAGGTACCGACTTCGAAGAAATTGGTAGCGCCAAGCCCCTTCTTGAAGAGGAGCCACTGAAGCCCGAGCTTCGCCTTACCGAAGGTTGAGAGTTCCTTGGCAGCCGATACGTCCTTGGTCGCGCGATACATGACAGGGGCCGCGACATGATCCTTCAACCCTCGTCCAACACCAGGCAGGTGGTGTTTCAGCGCGATCCCGGCGTTTCTAAGGTCATCAGCAGGGCCAATGCCGGATAGCAGCAGCAGTTGCGGGGAATTCAGCGCTCCGCCACACAGGATCGTTTCTCGCTCCGGCTCAAACTGTTGGGCGCCGGCTTTTGTGGTCACAGCAACGCGAACGACGCGCTTGTTGCTGGTCTCAATGCCTGTGACCCTCGCACCGGTCAGCACGGTGAGGTTCGGCTTGCGGGGCTGGGCGTGGATATAGGCCTGCGAGGTGCTCCAGCGAATACCGTCATGGACGTTGCGCTGGGTTATGTGAACGCCTTCCTGCTGGTATGCGTTGTGGTCAGCAACATGCTTCAGCCCGCTCTCCACCCCCGCCCTCAGGAAGGCGTGGTAGAGCGGATTTTCCGCCTTGCAGGTCTCGATCCGCATTGGCCCGGAGCCGCCGCGATAAGCGTTACCTCCCTTGTCGAATGTCTCGGCTTTCTTGAAATAGGGCAGGCATTGCGCATAGGACCATCCGTCGGCTCCCATGCCTGCCCAATTGTCATAGTCCCAAGGGTTGCCGCGGACCCAATTCATGCCATTGATGGAAGACGAGCCGCCCAGCACGCGGCCTCTCGCCTCATGAACGATGCGCCCTTGCAAGTGCGGCTCCGGCTCCGAATTGTAGAACCAGTTGAAGCGATCGTTCATCAACGGGAAGCCAAGCGCCGCCGGCATTCGGATATAGATGTGCTGATCCGAGGGTCCCGCTTCCAGGAGAAGAACCGTGCTTGAGGGGTCCTCGGCGAGGCGGGACGCGATTACCGAACCTGCTGAGCCAGAGCCTATGATGATGTAGTCGAACGTCTTTTTGTCTGCCACCTCGGGGTCACTCCTTACGGTCTTGCTAAGGTCGCCACAGTGTGCGGCAGGGCGTGGGGACGTTTCCCAAGTTTGATGAAGGTCGACTTCACCTCGGTGAACTCGAGCAACCCATCCATGCCGTTTTCGCGACCGATCCCACTCTCCTTGAAGCCGCCAAATGGCATCTGGACCGCTGTCTCGAGGAATGTGTTGACGTAGACTGTTCCGCTGCGGAGCTCGCGGGAAACGCGTATCGCCTTGTCGATATCCTTCGTCCATAGCCCGTTGCCCAGGCCATAGTTCGTGTCATTGGCCAGTGCGATTGCTTCCTCCACTGTGTTGAAACGGGTGACCGCAAGTACTGGTCCGAAGATTTCTTCGCGAAAGATGGTCATGTTGGGGGTGACATCAGAAAAGATGGTAGGGGCAACATAATAGCCCATGCCAAGTCCGTTTTCGGTTACGCGTTTACCACCGAGCAGGAGAGTCGCGCCCTCCTCTAAACCAGACTCGATGTATGACAGCACCTGCTCCATGTGCTTCTCGTGGATCAGCGCTCCGACGTCAGCGTCCTCATCCGTCGGCAAGCCGAGGCGGATCTTCGTAGAGCGCTCGACCAGCTTCTCCAGGAAGCTTTCCGCAATGCTATCCTCAACAAGAAGCCTGGTGCCCTGGACGCATTCTTCGCCCTGATTGAGGATGTAGCCGAGCAGGATGCCATCCAGCGCCGCATCGATGTCGGCATCGGCAAAGACGATATTTGCCGCCTTTCCGCCAAGCTCGAGGCCAACGCGCTTGACCTGCTCGGCCGCGCGCTGCGCGATCCTGATCCCGACCGCGGTCGATCCGGTAAACGAGATCATGTCGACATCTCGATGCCCGGTGAGGATCTCGCCGACTGCCCGGCCCGAGCCCGTTACCACATTTATGACGCCATTTGGGATGCCGGCCTCTGTCGCCAGCTTGGCGATTTCCAGCGTCGAACCAGAGGTCAACTCCGATGGCTTGACCACAACCGTACAGCCGGCCGCGAGCGCGAACGGCAGCTTCTGGAACAGGGTCACCATGGGGAAGTTCCATGGCGTGATCATTGCAATCACTCCGCGCGGCTCACGGGTGACAAGACCCAGATTTGCGTCACCGATGTTGGAGACCAGGTCTCCTGGGAGTTGCCAGGCAAGCGCTGCCGCATAGCGCGCCAGCTCAATTGACCACTCAATCTCTGACCTGGCGAAGCGGATCGGCTTGCCAACCTCTTCTGCCTCAATCAGGGCCAACTTGTCGACGTCACGGGTCATCAAATCGACCCAACGCCCAAGTGCCTTGGCTCTGTCGGCGCCAGGCAGCGATGACCAGACAGCTCTCGTGTCGAAGGCTTTGCGGGCGGCCCCGACAGCAGCCTTCACCGCGTGCTCGTCGCTTTGCGCGAAACGGGCTAGCAGCCTGCCATGGGCTGGCGATTTGCGCTCTACCTTCCGATCGGCGCCTGCCCAACCCCCGTCGATCCAATTGTCGTATTCACGGACGTCCATCGATCCATTTTCCTCGATCAGTTTGGGGCGACGAGCCGGCTCTTGCCTGGCGCAACAAGCACGCCGACCACGTCGCCGACCCTCGCCTCTGTTCGATCGGTGACGACGATGAACTTGTGACCACCGCAGTCGACATAGACATTGGTGGTTTGCCCAAGCGGCTCGACGAAATCGACGCTTGCCGACGCGGCGCCTTCGACGCCGTCACCAACGATCAAGAGATGCTCGGGGCGGACGCCGACGAAGAATTGTCCCTGGGCGTCGGCAAAGCTGCTTGCCTTGTCGGCGACCTCCCCTGACAGACTGTCGGCAAAGGGCTGGACGGAGGCGGCAATTCCCTTCTTGCGGTCAAAATGAGCAGGGAACAGATTCATGGGCGGAGAACCGATGAAATCGGCCACAAACTCGGTTCTTGGCCTGTCGTAGATCTCCAGCGGCGTTGCCACCTGGACCATGTCGCCCTTGCGCATGACCGCGATCCGGTCGGCCATCGACATTGCTTCGATCTGGTCATGGGTCACGTAGACCGTGGTGATGCCAAGGCTGGTGACCAGCTTCTTGATCTCGGTGCGCATCGTGGCACGCAACTTTGCATCGAGGTTCGAAAGCGGCTCATCCATCAGGAAGACGCGGGGGTTGCGCACCAAAGCCCGTGCGAGGGAGACGCGCTGCCGTTGCCCGCCCGAGATCTGCCCCGGTTTGCGATCCAGATACTCGGCAATTCCGAGTTTTTCCGCGGTCGCATGCACTTTCTTTTTGCGCTCGCCCTCGGCGATCTTGCGCACCTTCAGAGGAAACTCAATGTTCTGGAACACGGATAGGTGCGGATAGAGACCATAGTCCTGGAATGCCATCGCAATATCGCGGTGACGAGGCTCCTCATATGTCACGTCGCGGCCATTGATCTTGATCTGCCCGTCGCTGGGAAGCTCCAGTCCGGCAATCATGCGCAATGTCGTGGTCTTGCCGCAACCGGAGGGTCCCAGCATGACGAAGAATTCGCCGTCCTTGATGTCAACCGACACGCCGTTCACAGCAGTGAAGGCGCCAAAGCGCTTGTAGACTGATCTGACTTCAATACCCATTGTGGTTCCTCATCCCTTTACGGCGCCAAGCGTCAGGCCCCTGACTAGGTATTTTTGCATCAGCAGGACGAGCACGACGACCGGCAACGACATCAGCACGCCGGCCGCCGAGCCCAATCCCCACGAGATCGCCTTGGCCTTGATCGAGCTCGCCGCGATCACTGGCAGCGTGCGCGCCTCCGAAGAGGTCAGAATGCTGGCCAGCAGGAACTCATTCCAGGCGAACATGAATATGATCACCATCGTCGCCGCGAGGCCCGGCAAAAGCAGCGGCAAGGTCACGCGCCAGAAGCACTCGAAGCGGCTGCATCCGTCGATCAGGGCAGCCTCTTCGATCGACTGCGGAATCTCCTGGATGAAGACCCGCATCACCCAGACCACGAAGGGCAATCCGTTCAGCGTGTAGACCGCGATCAGCAGCCACGGCGTGTCGAAGATGCCCAACTGCTTGGCGATGATGAACAACGGGATGACGCTCACCATCGGCGGCAGCATTCGGATCGACAGCACCTCGAAGGCGATGAAGTTCTTGTTCTTGACGTCGAAACGCGCCAATCCATAGGCGGCGAGCGTGCCCGCGATCATAGCAAATAGCGTGGCCAGGCAGACGATGAACGCGCTGTTGATCAAGGCATCCATCGCATTCAGCTCCGTGAAAAGCTTGCGGTAGCTCTCCAATGTCGGAGCAAAAACCCACTTCGGCGGATAAGCCGCTATGTCGACATCCGATTTCAGCGAAGAAAGCGTCATCCACACGATGGGGAAAGCAAAGAAGGCGGTCGCCATCAGGGCAAGGACGTAGTAGCCGATGCCGCTGAGGATGGAGCCGCGTCGCATGATCGAGCTTGACATCAGCGGGCCTCCTTTTCGTTCACCATGCGCATGAAGCCCGTGTATTTCACGAAGATGAGAACCACGGCGAGGATGATGAGGAGCGTCAGCCAGGATAGCGCAGCACCATAGCCGAGGCTGAAGAAGCGGAAATTGACCCTTGCCAGATAGATGCTGAGCAGGTCGGTGGCGAAATCGGGGCCGCCGCGCGTGACAATGTAGACCGTGTCGTAGGTGCGGATGGCATCGACGATCCTGAGCAAGCTCGCGATCACGATCACCGGTTTCAGCATCGGCAGCGTGACCATGAAGAAGGTCTGGATCGGCGAGGCGCCGTCGATCTGAGCCGCCTCGAAGGGGCTCTTGGGCAGGGCCGAGAGGCCGGCGAAGATGATCAGGAACATGAACGGAGTCCATTGCCAGACATCGACAAGCAGCATCGAGGCCATTGCGCTGGCCTTCTCGCCGGCCCATGGCTGCGGCGGAATGCCTGCAAGGCTCAGCACGTAGTTGAGCACGCCGAGGTCGGGCATCATCATGATGCGCCAGGTGATGCCGACGGCGATCGGCGTGATCAGCATGGGGACGATGATGATGGTCCTCAGCAGCGTGAAACCCCGAAGCCTGACATTGAAGAGGAGCGCCAGCAGCACGGCCAAGGTCAGAGACAGCCCCACGGACAAGACGGTGAACAACAGCGTCAGCAGGATCGAATGCAGGAACTGGGCGTCCGTCACCGCATCGGCGTAGTTGGCGAGGCCGACAAATCCCTGGAACTTGTCTGGATCCGATGGGCGATAGCCGGTGAGGCTCATGTATAGCGAGTGCAGGAGCGGAAAGAGCCCGACAACCGTCATGATGATCATGGTCGGCGCGAGCAGGATCATGCCGGTGTAACGCTCTCCGGCACGCTTGGCCCGGTCGGTCGCGACGGGCAAACCCTCTAAGCTGACTGTCATGGTCCTTGATCCCGAAGGCGCCGAGCAGGCATCTGCCTGCACAGCGCGTTCCTGTTCGACGAGCGCTGGAATAATCCAGGCGCTTGCAGGCGGCGACTTCAGCCCTTGACGAGCTTTCCCACCCGATCGACGGCATCGACCATCGCGGTCTTGGGGGTCTTTCGCCCAGTCACGCCGGCGAGGACTTCCTCGTAGATTGCCCGCTGAACTTCCACCGCATTGGTCAGGCGATAAGGCGGGATCGCGATCGGCTGCGTCCCGCGGGTCTTGAAATCCTCGAAGACATGGAGCCCCGGAATCTTTTTGATCATGTCCGGATTTTCGAGATCCGGCTTGTAGCAGATCGAGGTTTCGCCCGCTTCCGAGAAATACTTGTAACCGCCATCAGCAAGCCAGGCCAGGAACCTGTAACCGTCAGCCTGCTTTTTGCTGGCGGCGTTGAGCACCACGGTCCAGCCGCCAATCATCGACTGCTGGAACTTCTCGGTCGGCGCCACCGCATAGCCGAATTTGCCGGCATGCGGTCCGCTCTCAATGCCGGAGAGCGCGTCCGACCAAGAAATGATCATGGCCGCGGTTCCCTGCCCGATCGCGGACTGACCTTCCGGGTAGTCGAATCCGGAGACGCCTTGCGGGCAATACTGCAAGACCTCCTTCAGCCTTTCGATGGCATGCTCGCCCTGTCCTTCCGAATTGAAGACGGGCTCATTGGCATCGTTGAAGCAGCCGTCGTCGGTCGGCGCAAGCTTCGTCATTCCCATGACGCGCGTCATCCAGTCGCCGGACATGTGGGCGTCCTGCCCTCCCAGGCAAAGCGTGTTTCCAGCGACGTCCGAGCTGTGCAGCTTCTTGGCGGCCGCGACATACTCGTCCCAGGTGACGGGCACCTTGTCGATACCGGCTTTCTCGAAGAGATCCTTGCGATAGATGAAGACTGGAATGGTCATGGCGAGCGGCAGGCCGTAGTGCTTGCCCTGGTAGATGGAATATTGCAGCGATCCCTCTGTGACGTTCCCATATTTGATCTCGGGAAGGTCAGGGTTGGCGGCTTTGATGTCCTCCATCGTGGGCGCCCACTTGTTGCGCTGCGGCTGCCGGACCCACAGGCTGTCGGTGGTGATGATGTCGAACGTTTCCGAACCCTGTGAGAGTTCGATCAGCATCTTTTCGTAGTGAGATTCGTAAGGGTTGGATTCCCCGGTGATCTTCGCGGCTGTATATGCCTTCGCCACCTGATCGGTGAGTGCCCCTGCCCAGACTGAATTGCTATTGAGGATATTGAGCGTCACTTCCTCCGCATATGCTGACGAGGCGCGATAGGCGGCCAAGGCGGCAGCAAGGCCGGCAGAGGCCTTCAGGAAGTTGCGACGAGACACTGGCAGTCTGATCGACGCGGTCAATTGTTGATTCTCCCTTTTATGCGAGACGGGCAAAAGCCGGCCTCGGCGCTCCCAACTCATGTAAACGTTTTCATTCTTTGCGAGCCGAACGGTGATGTCAAGCCCAAACCCGCAGTAAAATAGAAATTTCTGTAAACGATTACATTTTGGAGCGTTTTATGGCTTGTCAAGCGAGGTGAAGTCGAGGACAAAAGCCATAGGTGAATAAAAGCCAACGAAATGGTGCGGCTTATGCCGGGCAAAAGAGCCAAACAGCCCAAGTTGAAGAAGAAGGCAGGCGTCTTCGACGTTGCTCGCGAGGCGGGTGTTTCGGTGGCCACTGTGTCGCGGGCGTTCAATTTGCCTGACCTTGTCAGCGAGGATGTTCGCCGACGGGTCCTGGCGACTGCGCAGAATCTCGGCTACGCGGCCAACCCGGCGGCAAAAGCACTGCGCTCTCGCAAGACCCATATCGTGGGAGCGGCGATCCCGACGCTGGACTATGCAATCTTTGCGAAGATGATCAATCATTTTCAGGATAGCTTTGCGCAGCACGGCTATATGACGATCGTTGCAACAACCGGCTTCGAACACGCCAATGTTTTCGAGAAGGTCAAAACATTGGTGGATCGCGGCGCCGAGGCGCTTCTTCTGGTTGGCGCGATCGAGGACTCGGCGCTCGTGAGCTATCTCAAGCAACCGCATATCCCGGTGGTGACGACCTACTCATATCTACCCGACGAGATCGTACCCTGCATTGGATTTGACAATTACGCGGCTACGCAAAGCGCGATGGAATACCTTGCCGATCTGGGGCACAGAAATTTCGCCATGATTGCCGGCAGTCCGAAGGGTAGTGATCGTCAGCGCGCTCGGATCGCCGCGTACAAGGATTTCGTCGGATCGAGGAATCTCCATGGGGCAGCGAACATAATCATTCGCAATTTCACCATCCGGGACGGAACCGAGGCGATACGCGCCATCCTGGACAAATACCCGGAAACCACGGCGGTGGTCTGCAACACCGACGTCATGGCGTTTGGAGCCTTGAGCGAAAGTCGGCGACTCGGAATCCGGGTTCCCCAGGATATCTCGATTGTGGGGTTCGATGATGCAGAATATGCAGCGCAGTTGGAGCCTCCGTTGACGACTATAGCCGTGCCTGCCGAGGAAATGGGCAGGCTGGCGGCCGAAATGCTCCACAGCTCGCTGTCGAGCGGCGAGCCCCCTCGCTTTGTCAGGCTCGATTCGCACCTGATTGTACGAAAATCAGCGTGCCCGCCGCGTGCTTTGAAGCAGTTGCGCTTGGCCGCGGCCGTCTGACTATCCAGAACCGCGGGCACCTCTCACCTCGATGTCGAGTGGGTACACAGGCACTCTCATGTCCCATAAGCCGCTTCTTCCCTCTAGACCCGCCGCGATCATATTCGATTTCGATGGCGTCATCCTTGACTCTGCCGAGATCAAAGCAGAGGCATTCGCTGAAATCTATTCCGGCTATGGGCAGCAGTGGAGGGAACCAATCCTCCGCTACCAAAGGCTGCATGGCGGTATTTCACGCCGGGAGAAGTTCGACCATTTCGACAGACAGATATTGGGTCGCGCCCCGACCGAGGAGCGTTTGGCGCTGCTGTCGAAGAGGTTCACCGAAATCGTTTTTGAGAAAATCCTCGTCGCGCCTTTCATTCCCGGCGCGCGAGAACTGCTTGAAAACGGGTCCGGTCGTTCCAGGCTTTTCGTCGTTTCCGGAACCCCGCAGCAAGAACTGATCGAGGTCATCCGTCTGCGAGCCCTTGATCGCTATTTCGAGCTGGTCATCGGCGCGCCGACGAAGAAAGGCGAGGCCTTTGCGCGGATCTTGCACATGGGGCTAGAGCGCGAAACCGTGGTGGCGGTCGGCGATTCAACCACGGAATGTTCCGCTGCCTGTGAGCTGGGGATCGCGTTCCTCGGAATTCGAGGCGGGCCCTCCCCAATCGCCTTTCCGGAAGGTATCGTAACGCTCCCAGACCTGCGCGATGCAAGCAACCTGCTCGGCTTCGGCGCCCTGCCCCTAAGCTGACCACCGTCCCCGTGGCCCGAGATGCCTGCCGCCGAGAAAGGGTGCACCGGTACCGGACGAGCACATGCATCCCGGAATCGACAATCTTAATGCGCCTCGACTGAACTCGTTTTAGCGCGGGCGCGCTTGGTCCGAACGGTCGACCACTGGCAATCCGGAAATGGGGTCTCGGAAGAGAGTCCGTATTGACTCAATCCGCCAATGGTGTAAACGTTTACAGGAGGCACGCATCCACCGGGTTAGCTGCTGGCCAGTGCATGCCGCCCACCCCGGGACGGCTATCGGCCGGCTAGTGCTGATAAAGCAGTTGCCTGATCTCATGATAGATCTCGCGTGCCGTCCGGTCCGCGGTGATATCGACGAGGTCCCGAGGTCGAGCGAAAGGGATCGAGAATTCCTTGGCGATCCTGCCGTCTTTGAAGACAAGGATACGGTCGGCCAAGGTGATCGCCTCGTTCAGATCGTGAGTGACGAAGACAACGCTCTTCTTGTCGGCGACCCACATGCGCAAGAACTCCTCGTGAAGCGATTCACGCGTCTGTGCGTCGAGCGCCGAAAAAGGCTCGTCCATCAAGAGTATCTTCGGCGAAGGCGCCCAGGTGCGAGCGAGCGCCACACGCTGCCGCTGGCCCTGGGAGAGCTGACTTGGATAATTATCGGCAAAGCGCTTCAAACTGACGAGGTCCAGATAGTCTCGGGCCAAGGCCCGTCTTTCGCTTTTTGCGAAACCGCGCACTTCCAGCCCGAACTCTACGTTCTTGAGTGCGGTTCGCCATGGCAGTAAAGCGTCGCGCGCGAACATGTAGCCGAGCTGTGGACGCGTGGCGACGGGCGGTTGGCCAAGTACGCTCACCTCGCCGATCGTTGCAGTGTGGAGCCCGGCCAGGACATTGAGCGCAGTGGTCTTGCCGGAACCGCTACGTCCGACAAGAACCAGGAACTCCCCCTCTCGCAGTTCCAATGACACATCATCCAGCCCGCGCACTGGTCCCGACGTGGTCTGGAACTCCATGACGACGTCGGAAATCCTGGCGGCGACACCATCGGTTCCCGCGGCAGGCGATATGCTTAGTGCCATCGTCCTTCGTCCTCGCGGTTTAGAGCGCTCGCGCACCGAGCAGATAGCGTTCGAGCAGAGCCATCCCGGCGTTGAGCAACGAAGCGATCACCGCCAGCACAATGCAGACGGCGTAGACCCCTTCGAGCTGAAAAGTGCCGGCATATCCCGCAATGAGCTGGCCGAGCCCTACCCGCGACGCCAATATCTCGGAGGTTACGACGCCAAGAAGCGAATAGATGATGCCAAGGCGCAATCCGGCGAAAATGGACGGCACAGCACTCGGCAGCAGGATTTTCATGAACATATCACGCTTGGAAATATTCATGACCGTCACCATCAGCCTGATATCGCGATCGACGGTGCGAATACCGGCGCGCGCGTTGACCATCAGGATGAAAACCACGACGCTGAAGGCAAGCGCGATCTTGGCGGCTTGGCTGACGCCGAAAAGCAATATGAAGACCGGCGCGAAGGCGATCCGCGGCATGGCGTTGAACGCACTGATATAGGGCTCCAGCAGTTCCTCCACCCTGGGGAACAGACCAAGGCCGATGCCGATGACAACTCCAACGAATGAGGCCAGCACGAAAGCGACCACTGTCGCCTCGACCGTGGAATAGAGCGCTGGCAGCAACGTGCCATCGGTGGCTATCTGGATGAAAAACCAGAACACCTGCCCGGGACTTCGCGAAATCAGCGGCTTGACGACGCCGGACATGTAGACGAGTTGCCACAACGCCAGAAAGGCTATTCCGACGCCGATTTGTCCAGCAAGTCGCTTGAGCCGCGCGACATTCCGGTGGGAAGGCCGACCGGCCTTCCCTTTTAAGCCCGATGAACCTGCCGCGGCGACCAACTCGGCCACCTCAGCCCGAAGTCAGGCTCGCGCAGGGCTCATACGCGTTTGTCGTCCAGTCTGGAACAAAAGCGGCATATTTCTTCATGCCTTCCCAGCGCTCCTTGGTGAGCTTGGCATTGAAGCCCGATTTGTAGACGTCGATCAACGCCTTGGCCTTGTCCACATCGAGCTTGAGCGTCTTTGCGGTGAAATCGACCAGTTTCTGTTCGTTCGCAGGGTCTTTCATGTAGCTGATCGTCTCGATGACCGCCTTGCAGAAATTCTGGGCAACCTGCGGGCGGTTTTTGATGAAATCCGAATTGGCGGTGAAAACCGTGAAGAGATACTCGGGATCGAACACCTTGTTGCGCGTGGCATTGAGATCGACCAGCACATCGAGATTGTCCGGACCGATCAACGTCGAGCTCGGCGGAATGCTGGCCATCGCATCGACCTGGCGGTTGGTGAAGGCGCCCGCCGCGCCATAGCCAGTGCCGATCGCGATGAAGGTTATGTCCTTGTCAGGATTCATGCCCGCGTCGGTGAACATCTTGCGCACGTAGAGCTCGGTTGCGCCCCCGCGACCGGCAACGCCGATCAGCTTGCCCTTGAGATCGTTTAGGAAAGCCGGATAGCCCTTCTTGACGTCGACTCCGGCGTCCTTGCGCGCGATGAAGGTGTAATCGATGTCATAATTGCCCAACAGGACCGTCAACGCCGCACCCTTTTGGATGGCCGGAAAGATCAGGGCCGCGCCGACATGCGTGATGTCGGCCGAGCCTCCAACCACCGCGGCTACCATGGCTGACCCGTTGGCGCCCTTGACGTAGTTGATGTCGAGTTCATGCTTGGCGAAGATGCCGACCTGCGAGCCGAACTGTGGCACGAAAGCGTCGAGTGTTTCGATCGATGTCGCGATGGTCACGGTATCTGTGGCCTGCGCGGTTCCGGCCGACATCGCCATCCCTATCAAGCCTGCGACCAAGGCGGCGAGCGAATGCAGTTCGTTTCGAAATCCACCCATTTGCTGCTCCCTTTTTTTGCTGGCGGCCTGCAAGCCGCGCCTTACCAAACCTTGAAAGAGGCCTTTCCTTCTACCGGCCTCGGCCGAATCGCGGCCTTCGCGAAGGCGACGAGGCGCCTCTCGACGGCGAAGTGGGGCACGTCGTTGATAATGTCGTGGAAGCCGTCTTTCACGATGAGCACCGTGGCGTTCTTGAGTTGCGAGCGGACGGCAAGGGCATACCTGGCGGGGGCAATAACATCCTGGTCGCCATTGATCAGCAGCACGGGAAGGTCGACTTTGGGGAGAGTCGCGGCCAACTCCCCGCGCGCCTTGTGCATGGCCGCCCGCCGGGCCGCCGTGCTTTTTGGCGTTACGCTGAAGGCGAAAGGATCGGTCGCCAGCATGTCTAAATAGAATGGGTCGAGGGTGACTTCCGGCGCCGCGGGTATGGCAACGGTCTCCGGCCGGATCAGCGTGCCCGTGACGGCCAGCCCCAGGCACCGGCGATCGCCGCGAGCGATCAACAGCGCAGCGGCAATGCCGCCGAGAGAATGGCCGGCGAGAACCAGCGGCAGGCCGGGAGCCTCGCTGGCCGCGATCGAGATTAGACGCTCGGCATTGTCGACGAGGGGATCCATCGACGCCACCGCGCCACGTTTGCCATAGGAAAGGCCGTGTCCTTGCTGATCAAGCGCCCACATGGCGAGGCCACTGGCATTGAAGGCTCCCGCAAGGCGGTGGTAATGCCCGCTGTGCTCGCCAAAACCATGGAGAAACACGACACCGCCGACCGGCTTCCGCGCATCCCAGCGCCGGTAGTAGCTTTTTCCATGTGCGGTTTCGAAGAACGGCATCTGGACGGCCCTTCGGCAAATTTTGACCCGAACGGGTCACTCGACTGGAGAGCCGACGCTCGAGAGCATCGGCCGTGTGTCATGTCAGTCCGGCAGTATCCTGATGTCCCCGACTTCCGTGTTCCGAATGAACTTGACGTCGGCGCTAGCATAGCCTCCGACCAGGGCGATATTGCCGTGGACGCTGTAATCTCCTGTGCGAATGATCAACTTGCTGGCGTTGCGGATCGCATACATCGAGGGCCGGTATGGAACGGTAGTGACCCGCTCCATCCCGAAAGTGTCGACGACGAATTTGTATTTCTGGGGACTCTGCGCCTCCATCGGCTCGGCAACGATCGCCCGCTCGATGTCACCATTGTCGCGCAGCAGCGGCAGCAGCTGCTCGATCGAGACCAGACCTGGGGCAATTCCAAGGTCCACGATCGGCACCTGCACGGAGGAAGCGATGACGCCGCCCGCGTCGGCAATGAAGATCACCTCACCATGGCGGAGCGTGGCCAGAGCCGCCGCGATCGTGCCGTTGATGATGCGGTTGTCCGCGCCGTATTGCATTTCGCGCTCCCCCTTTATCGATAATATTATCCTACGGTTTTATCGATAATGTCAATCGACAAACCAAGGCCGGCCTGCCGGCATGCTCCTTGTGGCGCGGCGCCTGCAATTGCGCGGCCGCTCTTGGCGAGCGACATGAGGACCTGAAGTGCGTCGCCCGGATTCGTTTCAGCGCGACGCGCCTTAAGAGGTCAGGTGCTTAAGGTAATAGTCCCGGAAGGTCCGGATATGGTTTCGAAGCGTTCGAGCCAGGGTTTTCTGGTCGCCCTTCTCTATCGCTTGAATCATAGTCAAGTGATCCCTGGCGCCTTTGGAGCGCAAATCCTTGCTTTGCACCGAATTGGTATGAATCAGGTGAGAGAGAAGTGAATGATGCTTAATGGCGTCGAGTAGGAACTCGTTCTCGCACCGTTGATATATAGCCTCGTGCAAAAGATTGTTCTGCAGATACATTTCAGCAAGATCGTTGTTCGCGATCGCCCTCTCGTGATCCGAGACAATGGCCTTCAATTTTCGCACGAGCTCCTTTGCCGCCGGCTCGGTATAGTAGCTTATTGCCTTCAACTCGAGGCACTCACGGACTTCGTAGATTTGCCAGATCTCGGATTCTCTGAAGCTCCGCACCTGCACGCCGCGATGCGGGTAGCGAACGGCGAGGCCGAGGCGAACAAGTTCGTCGAATGCCTTGCGGACTGCATGGCGGGTTGCCCTGGTGGCTTCAATAATGTCGTCTTCGATGAGCCGCACGCCGGAACGATACTTTCCGGAGATAATGCCCTTTTGAAGCCCCTCATAGACGGCCTGCCATTGGCCGCCGTGGGCGCCTGGTCCGGTGAGATCTTCATTCTTTGCAGTTCTCATGACAATCCATCAGAGTTGCGGGCGATGCGACACACCGTGACCATGTCATAGCGTTGAGCCGGCAAGATCGCCAGAATCGACGGCATCTTGCACGTAAAATCGATCAGTTCGCAATCGCGCCTGGAAAGACGTCCTCCCGCTACTTTGTTCAAGCAGGCCATGCCTCAGAATTCCGCCTGCCGAGTTATAAGAGTTCCTGCCAAAGATATCGACAAAACCGAATTTTTGTGTAAACGATTTCAGTCGCCGCCGACGATCGAACCCGCGAGAACGCACGATGACCACGAAGCTTCTGAGGCCGAGAATACTGAACCAAAGGTTGGCAGCGGCGCTGGCCGACTTGCGCCATGGCGAGTTGATATTCATTGCCGATGCCGGCAGTGGCACGTCAGCCAAGGCGCTGCGTTCGTTGGCGCCTGATGTGGAGATCCTCGACCTGGAAGTCGTTACCGGCGTGCCGTCGATCGACGATCTCGTCCCCGTGATCTGCGACGTCGGCGACATCGAGGCCTGCATCGTCACCAAGGACATGCGTGGCGCAAATCCTGATGGCTTCGCCATGCTGTCCAAGCTCTTCGATGAGAAACACATCTACGAAGTGCCTTACATCCCGGATTATTACGACCTTCGCGATCGGTGCAAGCTGTTTGTCCAGACGGGCGACTATCGCGTGCATGCCAATGTGATCCTTGTCGGCGGCTATCCAAGCGCAGACATTCCTATGGACATGATCCTCAACGGGCTTGTCCCGAAAACGAAGTAACCCGCCACAGGTGGTCGATGCCAAGGTTTGAGGGCGCTTCCGGACAGGTCTACTACCGCCACTGGGCTCCGCTGAAGCCCACTGCGCAGATCGTCTTTCTGCATGGATATGGCGAACATAGCGGCCTCTACCATCGCTTCGCGAACTCCTTGAATGCACAGGGAATCGGCGTCTGGGCGCTTGATGCAATTGGACACGGGCTCTCGGATGGCGAGCGGGGCAATCCCGGCTCCATGGCCGATCTGAGAACGAATGCCGAGCGCCTGACAGGGATAGCGCAGCGGGAAGACCCCGGGCTTCCAATGGTGCTGGTCGGACATTCGATGGGCGCGATGACGGCAGCTGCGGTGGTCATTGCCGGCGCTGGCCCCTTCCGTGGGGTGGTGCTCGGCGGCATGCCTGTCGAGGGGATCAGCCAAGAGCAAGAGCGCCAGGCTGAGCAAGGCGTGATGTCGCTTGACCCCTTCTATCTAGACGAACTGGAATTCGACCCGCTCAAGTTCGATGCAACGATGGCCTTCGTCCATCTAAGAAGCGTCCTGTCGGCGCCGGTCTGTGAGCAGATACAGGCCGGATTGCTTGAACTCAGCCTTCCCGCGCTCATGATCAGCGGGGAAAATGACATGTTTTGCCCTCCTGATCTCGCGCGGCGCTGGGCGTCACGAATTCCAGGCGCAAGGCATCACCTGTTCGCCAATACCCATCACGATCTCATCAACGATGCGAGCCATGCCGACGTTGCGGACGTTATTGCGCAAGCCGTGATCGGATGGACGGTTGATACGCGAGCCGGCTGATCCGCCGGACGCAGCACACTGATACGCCAGTCAGCGCTGCAGCACACGTGCGATGGTCGTTCGCCGACCGCTATGTCGTCTCGCGGACGAAGCCTACATGGCCTGAAACACTCCAACCTCTTTGCGCTTGACACCGTCGCTCCAGCGCGCCATTTTGAAAACGTTTACACGCATTCACCGGAGACCGTCGCAGAAACGGCCGATATCGATGCGTAAGGCGATGGGAGCGCGTCCAGGGCGGAGGCCGGAACTTTCAAAACAGCAATCTCCCAAAATGACGGAGCACGGCCGAAGCCATGCTCCAAGCCCTGTGATGTTCCGAAACTCGGATGATGCGGCGGACCAGAGAGAGAACAGCGAAAATGGAAGGATCTCGTAATGCTTAGGAAATTCGTTGGGAAAATTCGCATGCCAGCGCTGATGTGCGGGTTCGCGGCATGCATGGCACTCACGCCTGCCGCCGCCGCAGAAGATCTTACCGGCAAGATCTACTTTATCCTGCCGGACTTCACGACAGTCCGCTTCGAGCAGTTCGACAAGCCGGCCTTCTTGAAGGCCGCCAAGGAACTGGTGCCGAACATGACAGTCGAGATTCTCAACTCCGAAAACAACGTGCAGCAACAGACCTCGCAGGTTCAGGCCGCTATCGCCAACGATGCCAAAGCGATCGTCATGGTTGCCGTCGACCCAATGCAGACCGCGGGCACGTTGGCCCTTGCCGAGCAAGCCGGGATCCCGCTCATATGCACCATTCACGCTTGCACCGGCGGGCCCGCCTACGCCTACCTGACCGCACCGTTCGTTGAAATCGGCCAGAAGCAGGCGCAGGCGGCGGCCAAGGTAATCGAAGAGATGAACGCCAAGACCGGCAAGCCTGTCCGGCTGGCGAAGATTTACGGCGACCCCAAGTTTCCCTTCTACGGCGACCAGGTGAAGGGCATTGGCGAATATCTCGATCCGCTGATCAAGGCCGGCAAATTGGAGGTCGTTTGTCAGGCGGATGCGCTGCTTTGGCTCCCGGCCAATGCTCAGACTGCAATGGATCAGTGCCTGACCAAGACCCACAATGGCGTCGATGCGATCTTCTCGATGAATGACGACACCGGCGGTGCGGCGCTGGCTGCGGTGGAAGCCGCCGGGCTCAAGGGGATCAAGCTGTTTGGCGGGTACGACGCGACTCTTGCCGGAGTGCAGCGCGTTGCTGCCGGCCTGCAGGAGATGGACATGACTGTGGACTATGTCGCGATGAACAAGCTGGCCGTCCAGTTGGCCGTGCACGCGATGAAGGGCGACAAGATACCGGCTGATCTCGTCGCAACCACGTTCGACAACGGCTACAAGGGAGGCATTCCCGAGGTGGACGCGCCAAATAGCGTCATCACCAAGGATAACATCCAGAAATCGGTGGTCGACACCGGTCTTTATACCAAGGAACAGATCTGCGCCAAAGGCGTGGCCGCCGACTCCGCCTTCTGTCGCGGCTGATGCAGAGAAGCGGTAACAACAAGATGGTCGCCATGAACGACGACGCTCCAATCCTGTCCCTGGCGGGAATTGGGAAGCACTATGGCGGCATCACCGCCCTTTCGGGCGTCGATTTCGACGTCCGAGAGGGAGAGGTCGTGGCGCTGGCCGGAGACAACGGCGCCGGAAAGTCGACCCTCGTCAAGATCATCAGCGGGATCGTTTCCGCCGACGAGGGCAGGATTCTGTTCAACGGGCAAGAGGTATCGCTGAGGAAGCCGCAGGATGCGGCGGAGCTGGGCATTCAGACGGTCTATCAGGACCTCGCGCTTTGCGACAATCTTGATACCGTTCAGAACCTTTTCCTGGGAAGGGAAATGCATTCAGGGCTGCTTCGGGGTGCAAAGCTCTCGCGACCGCTGATGGAATCTCGGGCCCATGCGGCCCTGTCCAGTCTCAACGTGAAGATCAGGGACTACAGTGTCTCCGTGGGACGGCTTTCTGGCGGCCAGCGCCAGTCTGTGGCCATCGCGCGCGCGGTTCTGTCGAAACCGCGAGTGATCCTGCTCGACGAGCCTACCGCCGCACTTGGCGTGGCGCAGCGGGCGGAGGTGATGGCACTGATCGCGCGCCTTCGCGAGCAGGGTCTGGGCGTGATCCTCGTCTCTCACGATCTGGGCGATGTGTTGGACATTGCCGATAGGATCGTCGTCCTGCGCCTGGGGCGCAAAGCCGCCGAGCGGCCAGTGGCGGAATGGACGAGGAGCAGCCTGGTCGCAGCCATAACCGGCACGGACCATTGAAGGGATGCAGGCTATGAACACCACGAGACAACAAGTTTCTGCCACACCGGCGCCTGCGAAAATCAGTTTCAGGCAGAACCTGCTTGAAGCGCTATCGACAAAATGGCGTGTCGTACCGGTCCTGCTGTCGCTGGCTCTCATCTGGGCGATCTTTGCCTCGCAATCTCCGGTGTTTCTTTCGGCGCGCAACCTGACCAACCTTGCCGATCAGATCGCGACCACAAGCATCGTGGCACTCGGGCTTGTCCTCGTACTTGTCGTTGCCGAGATCGATCTTTCGGTTGCCGGTCTCGCGGCGGTGTGCGCCGGCATTGTCGGCGTGCTCGTCGTCAACATGGACGTCGGCCTGTCGATCGCGCTGATCATCGCGATTACCGTCGGCGGCCTCTACGGTTTGCTGCAGGGTTCGATGATCGTCTATAGCGGCGCACCGGCCTTCATCGTCACACTCGGCTTCTCGCTCATGCTGCAAGGTGTCCTGCTGATTTTGCTTCCGGCAGAAAGCGGCCTTGTTCCTCTCGCCGGGACCGATTTGCAGTTCCTGGCCGCGTACCGCCTGCCAACGACCGTCAGCTATGCCTTGCCCGCGGCCGTCGGGCTGATAGGCCTTGCCATGCGATGGAACGATCACCGCCAAAGAGTGGCCTACGGTTTGCCATCGAATCTGATGCGCTCCATAGCCATTGGCGTCGCCATCATTTTTGCCAGTCTGGCGGTTGTCGCCATTTTCAATGCTTATCGAGGCGTGCCTCTGACCGTTGCCGTTCTTGCGGGCCTGATCGCTATCTTGTCCTACGCCACCACCCAAACTCCATTCGGCATTTGGCTATATGCCATCGGCGGCAACCGCGAGGCGGCACGCCGCGCCGGCATACCCGTGAACTGGATGAAGATGGCGGCTTTTTCAATTCTTGGGATGTTGACGGCGCTCGGCGGAGTCGTGGCTGCTGCCCGGGTGCTGGGCGTCTCCCCGGCATCCGCTGACCAAAGTCTCTTGCTGGAGGCAATTGCGGCGGCGGTCATCGGCGGGACGAGCCTTTTTGGCGGTCGCGGCAGCGTCTGGGCAGCTATTCTTGGCGCCCTCGTCATCGGCTCGATAGCAAACGGCATGTTCCTGATCAACGCCAGCACCCAGTTGCGCTTGGTGGTGCAAGGCGGCGTGCTCATAGCCGCGGTCATAGCGGACGCGCTCATTGCCAGGAGTGGATCTTCGTCGTCGCGCTAGACTGGGCCGCCCGCCTGCCGTGACCACATTGGGAGAAGATCAAGATGCTGATCGGCTATGCCGATAAATTTTCCGTCGATGCTGGCGACCATGTCGAAGTCAAAGTCAGCGCTGCCGGCCTCTACAGATCGCAACTGGTGCGCCTGAAAGGCATGAAAGAAGGTGCCGCCGGTCTCTCGGTTGCCGAAGAACCAGTGTCGTGCAACAGCAATGGTCAGCACATCGGCCGGGTGCAGGCACTTCATCCGGGATCGTTCGTCGATGTTACCTTGCCAAAGGTCGATTTCGCCACGGGGGTCCGGGTCAGCCTGTTGGTGAAACCGACCGCCCCAGGTCGTCTTTGCCAGACGCTGTTCAGCCTCTCGGACGATAGCTCTGTCACTCGGTTGATGCTTGAACTCGATCGGACCGGCCGGCCGGCGCTGTATCTGCGATCCACGAACGGCGCGGTCACGACGGTGTCCTCACCCGATCCGCTGCTCAAGGGGCGTTGGGTGTTCTTGAAGGCTGTCTACAACCCCGGCGAAGCGGAACTGCGCCTGATCGCGGAGGAACAGACCGGCACGCACTGCTGGTCCACGCCGGTCATCGTAGCAGAAGGATCTGCTGCAGGTTTTCGTGTCGGCGCGTCGCATGCCGAAGACGGGCGTGCAACGGACTGCTTCAACGGATGCGTATCCGACGTCACTGTATTTGGTGCGTCGCCGAAGCAGCCTATCTTGCAATGGGACTTCTCCAGGCAAATGGACAGCGACATCGCGGTGGACGTCTCTGGGGCCGGGCGGCACGGACGGCTACTCAACCGGCCGGCTCGAGCGGTTCTCGGTCCTGCATGGGATAAGAAAACCATCCGCTGGACCGACGACCCGGCGCAGTGGAATGCCTTGCATCTGCATGATGACGATCTCGATGACGCGCAATGGAGAACGGACTTCGAGGTCGAAGCTCCCGCCGAAAGCGGGATATATGCCGTTCGCCTGAACCACGGTGAAACCAGCTACTATATTCCCTTCTATGTTCGCCCGGGCGCGGTCAGGAAACGGGTCCTGTTCGTCGCTCCGACGAACACCTACCTGGCCTATGGCAACGAGCATCTTTGGGAGGGCGAGCGCGGAATTGCTCATCAAAAGATGATGAGTTTTCCGATCGTGCTGGACAAGGCGGAAACCATTCTTCAGCAGATGCCTTCACTCGGCAGATCGCTGTACGATCGGCATTCGGACGATAGCGGGGTGATTTATTCTTCGCGGTTGCGCCCCCTGACCAACATGCAGCCGAACTACATCAACTGGCTGGCCGGGGGTCCAAGACATTTCTCCGGCGACTTCTTCATCACCGGTTGGCTGGACAGCATCGGCATCGAATTCGACGTGGCGACCGATGAGGACGTCGACAGTTTGGGCAAAAGCCTGCTCGACAACTATGACGTGGTCCTCACCGGGAGCCATCCGGAATACCCCACTGCGGCCGAATTCGACGCTTTCGAAGATTACGTCACGGGCGGCGGCAAGCTGATGTATCTCGGGGCCAACGGATTTTTCTGGGTCACGAGTTACGTTAACAAGCTGCGCACCGCCGTCGAGGTGCGGCGGGGCTATGCGGCCCAGCGCAACTGGACCTCCCATGCCGCTGAGCTTTATCACAGTTCGACCGGCGAGATGGGCGGCGCCTACAGGCACCGCGGCCGTGACCAAAATCCTTTCCTTGGGGTAGGCATGGCGGCCGCCGGATGGGGACCCGCCTCGGGCTTCACCCGCACGGCGGAAAGCTATGCCGAAGCGGTGGCGTGGGCTTTCGAGGGTATTGCGAGCGAAACGGTGGGCGAGCACGGTTATTTGTTGGGTGGCGCGGCCGGCGATGAGCTCGATCACGCAGATCCAGCGCGCGGGACGCCCGACAGCACGGTCGTGTTGATGTCATCCAAACATAACGATCTGTTCTTCCCCAGCCTCGAGAGCGTCACAGAAGTTGCACCAAATCAGCAGGGTTCCAAAAACCCGCACGTTCGTGCCGACGTGGTTCTTGTTGAACATCCCGGAGGGGGCAAGGTATTCTCGACAGGCTCTATCTGCTGGGCAGGCAGCTTGGGGACAAACAACTATGACAACGATATCGCGAGATTGACCACCAACGTGCTGAGCAAGTTCTTGGCAGAGTGAGCGCTACCCCGAGATCATCCGTCCGAACGGTGACACGCGCGGCCGTGTCGTTTACCGAGAAGTCTGCAGTTCGGGCGCAACTACGATTAGGTCGGCGCCGGACTATCGACAAGTTGCCAGACTGTGTCCCTTCCATCAACGCGGCTAGCTTCTCTATCGAAGACGCCGGCCCGCGTCGGTTGGAAGCGCAGCGTGATGGTCTCGCCAAAGCGCGGCTGATCCTCGCGGCGCTCGGCAACCACCGTCTCGCCGCTCAGCGCGCCGTGTACCGAGAGCGGCGTGCCGGGCCTGCTCGATGCGGCCGGACCTTCAGCACGACGATCTTGTCGGCATTGCAGACCTCTCGGCCATGTACGAGATCATCGTGGTCATCAGTGAGGCCGCTTTCGAGGATCGACGCGGTTGGCCGACATGGCAGAAACCTGCCCCATCGGTCTATACATGCGAAGCAACTCCGCAGACCGGTTTCTTGAATCAATTTTGGAGAACTGCCTCGCAACTCGTTGGAGAACCACAACTATGTTAGTCGCTGAGGGCCACGCTTTTGTATAGCAAATCAATCTGTTATCGAGCGGACCGCCAACCCGTTTCCCGAGTACTCTCATATGGTCGGACGAAACCTAAGGACCAGGAGGTTCTAGTTCCGTTTATCGCACGCACAAATCATCGATGAACAGATGGCGACCGGCGCCGGTTACACAAGCCGTCCCAGTTTGCATATTATGCGACTTCGAGCTGTAGGCGCAAAGTTAAAATGTCCCACTTCTGCAAAGTAGGAATGTCGCTTCGCCTTTGCTGGATGCCATTCTCCCAGGCGCGGTTTTCGAGGGAGACAGCTGGTGGGATTGGTTCTGATGAGCGAACGCGAGCTTCAACGCATAGAGGTGCTGTCGAGGGTCGCTGACCGGCGGATGACGACCATCGCAGCCGCACATGTGCTTGGTTTGACCAGGCGCCAGGTGCAGAGGCTTTTGAAGACACTCCAGGTCGACGGAGCTTCGGGACTACGCCACAAGGCGCGCGGCCGGCGTTCGAACCATCAGATTATCGACGGCATTCGGGATTTAACGCTGTCGCTCGTGCGCGAGCATTACCTGGACTTTGGGCCGACGCTTGCGGCCGAGAAGTTGGCCGAGGACAATGGTGTGACGGTGTCGCGCGAGACGCTGCGCAAATGGATGGCTGAGGCGGGAATCTGGCTACAGCGCAAGCACCGTCGGACATTTCACCAGCCACGTTTGCGCCGCGAAGCCTACGGCGAATTGGTTCAGATCGACGGCAGCGAGCATCGATGGTTCGAGGAGCGGGGCGCTCCATGTACCCTGCTCGTCTTCATCGACGACGCGACTGGCAAGCTTCAGCAACTTCGCTTTGTGAAGTCGGAGAGCACGTTCTCCTATTTCGAGGCGGCTGGAGTTCTATCTGAAGGCACATGGCTGCCCGGTTGCGTTCTATTCCGACAAGCACACGGTGTTTCGGGTGGCGAAGGCCGAGGCTCGTGCCGGCCGCGGCATGACGCAGTTCGGACGCGCCTTGTCTGAGCTCAACATCAAGATCCCTTTGTGCCAATTCCAGCCAGGCCAAAGGCCGGGTCGAACGGGTCAATCGGACGCTGCAGGATCGGCTTGTGAAGGAACTGCGCCTTGCCGGCGTTTCGGACATTGAAGAAGCCAACGTTTTCCTGCCGGCCTTCACAGCCGACTTCAACGAGAAGTTCGCCAAGGTCCCTGCCCGGCCGGACAATCTGCACCGCGCCTTGAACATGCCGCCGGATCGGCTGCGTGACGTGCTGTGCAAGCGTGAGCAGCGTTATGTGGGTCAGCAATTGTCATTCTCCTACGAGCCCAGGCAGATCATGCTCGAGAAGAACGACATCTCATGCGGACTGGTCGGCAAATACGTCGACGTCTATGAGTTCGCCGACGGCCGACTGGACGTTCGTTGGAAGGGCATGCTCGCTCCCCTATAGCGTCTTCGACAAGGAGCAGCGCGTCCCCGCTTCGACCAGATAGCCGATGATCATGTCCTGAGAGGCGAGCCAACCGGCCGGCAGAGGATCCTTCACGCTGGCGTAGCGGCCGCGGCAAAAGCCGAGCGGCGCCGACGGACTGGTCCCGAAGGCTTGCACCTGACCGATCAGGATGATGTGGTCGCCGGCCTCGACGCGGTTGTGAACGGTGCAGTCGAACCAGGTCAGGCTATCGGTGAGGACCGGTGCGCCGGTGTGGGCGCGGTCATGGTTCACCGACTGGAACTTGTCCGCCGTCTTCGAAGCGAACACCGACGAGACATCGACCTGCCCCTCATGAAGGAAATTGACTGCGAAGGACTGCGCCTCGTTGAAGGCCGGAAAGCTCGCCGCCGACTTGCCGACGCAGACCAGCAGCAGCGGCGGATCGAGCGAGACGGAGGTGAAGGAATTGGCGGTCATGCCGCGCGGATTGCCGTCGCCGTCGCGCGTAGTGATGACGGTGACCCCGGTGACGAAGGTGCCGAAGGCACGACGCAAGGCGATCGGGTCGATCGTCCTTTGTGTCATCGCATCTGCCATCGTCTTCCTCCACATCGTTGGACGGAAGCTAGTCAGGAGCCGGCGATCGTTCTTCCTCCGATCTATAGGAAAGAGTTCACGACGCGCTGCTGCCGACCCGAGCAAGCGGAAGCGCGGCGTGCCCGTGCCTGCACGGGGCCTGATATGGCGGCAGGGGTGGAACGGTTCTAGCGGACGGCCGGCACGCGGCTGTCGATAATGCCGCTGAGGCGGATCGCTAGCTCGACCGCAAAGCGCTGTTCGGGTGTGTCCAGCTTGATGCCGAACAATTCCTTCATGCGCGACAGGCGGTAGCGCAAGGTGGTGACGTGCAGCCCGAGGGCGTCGGCACAAGCCTGGCTGCGACAGCCGTCGCGCAGATAGGCAAACAGCGTGTCCAGATAGGGCGTGCCGTGCTCGCGATCATGCGCGATCAGCGCGCCGACGCTTTTGTCGACGAAGTTGCGCACGTCGGGCACGTCGGCTGCGGCGACCAGCATCGGCAGCGGACCAAAATCCTGGCCGGCAAAAACGCCGGTGCGCCCGAAGGACCGACCGATACGGATCATGCGGCGGCAGCGCTCCCACGCGGTCGGATAGTCGGCTAGCGCAGAACAAACCTCGGAAGCCAAGACCGCCGGCTCACGCTCGAAATAGCGGCCAAGCTCCCCGGCGATTTTGTTCGGCAGCTTCCCCAGACGCGTATCCCGCCCGGTATCCTCCTCAACGAGACAGACCAGGCCGCCCTCGACGGCGATGACAGTGCCCCCCAGGCCTGCCTGTTCCAGCAGCCGGACCAATGCGTGGTGGGGATCGGCAAGACCGCCGCTGCCATCCTTGGCCTCATCGGCATAGTCGACGACGATCAATCTTTGCGGCGTTGTCAGATTGACCCCCAATCGACGGGCGCGATTGACGATATCGGCCTCGTCGCGCCAGCGGCGCTCAACGACCTCCAGGAAAAGTTCGGTCAGCGATCTGGTCTCGAAGCGGAAGCGCACGAAGCTGCGCATCATCTGCACGCTCAGCGCGAATTTGGCGCTGTCGAGCAGCATCTGGTCGAGCTGGCCCGACTGCTGCGGCGTCGGAAAAATCATCAGCGCCCCAACCACTTCGTCGTCGATGGTCAGCGGCTCGAGGCGCACCGAAAGCTTGAGCCGGTGCTTGCCGTCATCGACGAACAGCGTCTCGTTCTGGCGCGCTTCCGAGGCGCCGCGCGCGACCTTGAATATCTGTCGGTTGAGCACGCCGCCGACCGCCTGCTGCCAGGACGCGGCGTCGAAATGCGCTTCGCTCGGCGAGCGGCCGGCCACGACCAGGTTGGCATGGAAATCGATTACCACAACCGGATTGGGCAGCAGCTCGCCGACCTTGTCGGCGAGCGCGGCCACCGATCCTTCCGACAGGGCCTGCTGCAGAAGGGAGGTGTGTGCAGCCAGGGCGCGCTGCAGGCGCTCGCCGGCCTGCTTTTCCTGGCGCAGGCGGTGCTGCTTCTCCACCGCGATCTCGCCCAGATGCACGATCATGCCGATGAAAGCGATATCCTCAGCGCTCACTTCGGTGATCTCGCGCGAGACGACCGTCAGCACCATCGGCCGGCCGTCCTCATCGACGCAGTTCATCGGCATGACGAGCACGCTGCGGTAGTCGCGCTCGAACGCCTCGCGGCGGTAGCCCGGAAACTCCTCGGACATCCGCGCGTCCCTGATGTAGACAGGCTCGTTGCGGTTGAGCGCGACGATGGAAGGACTGGTGGCCAGTTCCCAACGGTCAGGCAAAGTGCGCTGAATGAGCGTCGGGTCATGGCGCACGATGACATAGGCGTGGCCATGCGGCGCATCAATGCTCATGATCGAGCCAAGCGTCCATTTGGCATGGCGGCAAGCTGCCAGCACGAGGTCGCGCAGCACCGACTGGAGATCGCCACCCGAATTGATGAGGCTGGCGGCGTCCCGCAAAGAGAGAATTTGCGACTCGTGGTCCACGCCCGGTCTTCCGCCTCGCGAAAGGTCAATTTAAGCCCTCGCGGATATACCAACGCTACACAGCTTCCAAGCGTGGCGCACGCCGATTCTTCCTACGAACCGGAGGAATACCTGTCCCCTGGGGCTTACTAGGCTAGGCTTCCACCAACGGGACTCGAAATGATGGAATTGCGAAAAGTCTGCACCTTCATCGAGGAAGTGCACATCGAAGGCGGCAAGGCGGGCGCCAGGCCGGTCACGTCGATCGTCGTCGCCGGCGTCTTGCGCAATCCCTGGGCCGGGCGAGGGTTTGTCGAGAATCTGCGACCGGAGATCGTGGCCATCACACCCCGGCTGGGCCATGAGCTGACACGCCGCCTGCTCGAGCTCATGCCCGCGGAGCGCATCGAGAGCTACGGCAAGGCCGCGGCCGTCGGGGTCTCCGGCGAGATCGAGCACGCCTCGGCCATGATCCACACACTGCGCTTCGGCAATGTGTTCCGCGAGGCCGTCGGCGGCACGACCTATCTCGAATTCTGCAACACGCGCAACGCGCCGGGAGCGCTGCTGTCGCTGCCGATGATGCACAAGAGCGAGCACGGTCGCCGCTCGCATTTCATCACCGCCAATTTCCAGATTGCCGATGGCCCGGCCGCCGACGAGATCGTCGTTGCCATCGGCGCGGCGGATGGCGGCCGGCTCCACCCGCGGATCGCGGACCGCTTTCAGGACATGAAGGAGATGGAGCAGGAAGCCGCGACGTAGTGCCTTGTGCGACGTCCTTTGCGTTGTCGTCGATGACGTCCGCTTTCGAGATACTCACAGCTGACCTCAACGGCCGACACGGGGCGCAAAGCAGCCGAATGGTTCATTTTCGCCGTGGCTCAGATTTGCGACTTGCTCTTGATCGCTTCCGACCTGAACTCAGTGCTAAAAGCGTTGCGGGAAAGCGGAATAGAGGTCACGTCCATGCACAACCAGCCCGACGACGAACCCGGGCTGTTCTCCATTGATTTCTGGGCGAATGACGACTGTCGGGAAGTTGGCCAAAGGACTAAACCTGGCCCTCGATCAAGTACACCTCATGACGGGTAGCTGATCTTTGACAGAGTCCCTTCGAAATTCCGAAGGCAACTGCGTTGGCCCTGGCGAGGTCAAGCACCTTAGGAAAGGCGGCCGCGCTGCGGACATATACGCGGCGCGGGCCTGTCGAGACTTTGGCGATGGCTTTGCCGCAGTGCTCTTGCCGGTATACCTGGCTTCAATCGGGCTTGGACCGCTCGGGATCGGCGTTGTCGCCACCGCCGCACTCCTTGGTTCGGCGCTGCTGACGCTCGGCATTGGATTCCTGGCCGTACGGGCGGACCGGCGCACTCTGCTTTTGGCTGCGTCCGGGCTGATGATCGCAACCGGGGTGGCCTACACGCAGTCAAGCACCTATGCAGCTGTTCTGCTCGTGGCTTTCCTGGGCACGATCAATCCTTCGTCCGGGAGCGTCAGCATCTTCGTTCCGCTCGAGCACGCCGTCTTGTCTCGGCTTGTCGCGGATACGGACCGCACGAAGGCATTCGCACGCTATAGCCTGTTAGGTGCGCTGGCGGCTGCGTTTGGCGCCCTTGCTGCAACCAGTCCCGATTTCTTGGTGACGATTGGGATCTCACGGCTCGCCGCTCTCAAGGCAATGTTTTTCCTCTATGCCGTTCTTGGCGTGGCGGGCGGCCTGGTGTACGCGCGCATTCCTGCTGGTCCGAAAACGTCTCCACAGGACCGGCCCGCCGCGGCACTTGGGCCGTCGCGCGCTATTGTCTACAAGCTGGCGGCGCTGTTCAGCATCGATGCCTTCGCCGGCGGTTTTGCCGTGCAATCGCTCATAGCTTTGTGGCTGTTCAGCAGGTTCGGGCTTTCGCTATCGACCGCCGGGGTGTTCTTTTTCTGGTCGGGTGTTTTGTCTGCGGTTTCATTTCCGGTCGCTGCATGGCTGTCGAGGCGCATCGGGCTTGTGAACACGATGGTGTTCACGCACATCCCGTCAAGCATTTGCCTGATCCTGGCCGCCTTGGTGCCCAATCTCTATGCCTCTCTGGCATTTCTTCTTGTACGCGCAGCACTGTCCCAGATGGACGTGCCGACTCGCTCCTCGTATGTGATGGCAGTCGTTACGCCACCGGAGCGGCCCGCGGCGGCGAGCGTCACCTCTGTACCACGCAGCCTCGCGGCCGCTGCGAGCCCGGCGATCGCCGGCGCGCTATTTGCCGCGGGGTTCGGAGCCTGGCCTCTGGTGATCTGCGGTGCCCTCAAGATCCTCTACGACTTGGCCTTGCTTTGGGCTTTCCGCCACACCAAGCCACCTGAAGAGAGCTAAAGCTGCGCACGACCCTCTGCGACTGCGGTCAACCCATCCCTCAAGCTGCTGCGATCTGCCAGACGGCGACGCTGGCGAGCACGATCCCCGCAGCGCCTTCGATGCGTGAGACAGCAGCGAACAGGCGCGGCCGGCTCTCAAAGATGTGCACAAGCCGTTCGCGGAACAGGATCGACAACACTGCGACCGTGGACAGGGTCACTGCAACCCCGGTCATCATCGTAACGGCAAAGAGAAGACCCGCTACCGGAACTCCCCTCGACATCGCGAAGGTCATGACGAAAAGAGTCAACGGCACGGGATCAGGCCAGCCATGAAGCCGACGGCCTCGCGCTCAGCGGAATGATCGGCCGTTGACAGGAAGTCGATCCAATTACCACGGGCGCCCTGCCGGCCGGCTATCAAGTCACGGTCGCGCACGGCGGCAGCGCTGTCAGGTATATTGTTCCGCATAAAGAATAGCCCGGAAGCCGAGGCCACCGGGCCAAAGCCGAACCTGGAGAGGTTCAGGTGTGATGCGCACTCCCACCCGGAATCCGGTTCGAACGCACATCACACATCCGCGATTGCTAAAAAGCCCGGCCACCGAGGCAGCCGGGCGAAAAAGAACCCTAACTTGGAGAGTTCAGGTGTGTGGCGTCATTGTATCCAGCAAGCCGGTTGAACGCCACAAACGCGGGGTTGCCTGCTAGCGAACCGCCACCATCACAAATCGCGCTTGGTGGCCGTCAGCACCTAGGAATTCGGCGCCGTTGTGATTGCCGCAGGGGGTAGCGTGCCGCAGGCGTTAACAACCTGTCGCTGCATTTTCCATCGTTCTGGGCAAATTACCTGGGACGGTGTTAGCGGGGCAACAGTGCCGAGCGGCACGCGCCTCGTGTCTTAGACGCAGCAACAGTTGGCTGACGCCGCGAAGGTTGGCGTTGCAACGCTCCAGAATTTCGAGACTGGCGTTTCGACGCCCGGAATGCCACCATAGAGGTGCTAAGAAAGCGCTGGGCGATGCCGGCGTGGTTTTCCTTGAGGAAGGGGAAATGACCGATGGGGGCACTGGCGTGAGGCTGAGGAAGCTTTGACTGTGTTACTTTCCCGGTCAGAGTGGATAATAGGCCTGACGCTCCTCGTCCTCGTCTTTCTCCCGCCGCTTGTACCGCGCGACAAACTCTACCGCTTTGAAGTACTGCTCTGCGCGGTCGGATGCGGCCTTGCAATCCTTTGGTTCGCAATAAAAGCCATTTGAAGCGGCGGATTTGCTGAAATCGTCAAGCGCCCCTTCCTGGGGGAAGTATTCCCTGTGCAAGGTGCTTTGCAGCACCGGCTAAGAGGTGATAAGGTCTCACCAGTTGATCCGGAGGGATCTGGGGATGTTGTTCAAAGCAGCATTGGCTTTTATAGCGCCTTTGGTGTCAACTCTGGCATCAGCAAACAACGAGGGATTGCAGTTCCAAATCGAGAGCGAGCTGGCTTACTTGAATTCGGCTACGGGATTGAAAGCGTGGAAGTCCGCGCCGACGGTGTTCGAACTCAAGTCGTCGTCGGCGTAGATGACCTCAGTGTCCAATTTGAGCGGTGTCATGTGGGATACAAGTAGTGGGAAAATCCGGGGGAGGCATTGATGAGCTATCAACCGTGGAAGTGGTCGGTTGAGGTCGAAGAAATTGCAAATAGAAGTTATGTGCGCATCATCGAAGACGGTGTGATTAGCATCAGGGGCTTCGAATCTGAGGCAAATGCAAAAAGCTTCGCCCACAGCGAGCGCGCGAGGCTCGGGCTTGATATCGAGCAGGTAGGCGACGTTGAGGACAGTCGGCGGCAGACGAAACGCACGCCCTACAAACCTACTTTGCGGTGAAGGTCTTTCGGGGCCGGTGTCTGTCAGCGTGACACGCCTGCCGCCGCACTAACCTTGCCGTCCTCGCTGGTGTGCTGGACGGCCGTCTGCATGGTCGGCGACCCCTCGACCGCGATCCAGCCCGGCAGATCGCCGCCATCGCCATGCTCGACGGGGCCGAATTTCAGGATAGTGGGCTTGGTCATGGCAGGCTCCTGCGGTTGGGATTGGCTGGACGTGGCAATAGACGACGACGCCGAGCGCGCACGCGCTGCACGGCGACAGCAGGTGGCGATATGGCGACTCCGAAGATCGAAAACAGCGGGGCGAAGAAAAGCGTGACCTTCCCCGCAAGGGCGAAGATCGTCAGCTTCGGCGCCGCTTCGCTCCTCGCCGGGCCCAGGATCGCCGCCCAACTTTCTCGGAACACCACCCGTCCCGAAACCGTTTGTGCCTCGAAGGGGCAACCATCGACCTCAAGGAGGCAGCGATGAAAAAGCTTCTGCTTGTTTCGATGATCGCCATCGCCTCGGCCTTTGCGATCGCGCCGGCGAGTGCCGGTAGCGTTCAGCTCGGCATCGGCGTCGGCCCCAGCTACGGCCCTTACTATGGTGACTACTATGGCGGGTATTACCCTCACCGCTATCACCGACACGTCTACGATGACGACTACTACACTCCCTATCGCGAGCGTTATGTGGTGCGCTATCATAACGAGTATTATCGCGATCATTGCCGGGTCAAGATCGTGAAGCACTGGCGCCACGGCCACCGCGTCATCGAAAAGATCCGCATCTGCAGGCGCTGACCGACCAGCGCCCCTGACCGGCTCATCTCCCCTCGGCGAGGGGAGATGTTGCCGTAGCGCGTCCGCCTCAGCATCCAAGGCGCGCGCGTCGCGAGCGGGCTCCATACAGGCCCCCGTGTCGCCGCTTCGCGGCAATCTCCTCTTGCCACCGGGAATAGCGACCGGGAACATGGCTTCCTACGGCGCGTTGACCCGATGATCAGCCTTCAGGAGGAGGTTGCCATGAAAAAACTGCTACTCGCTTCAGTGATCGCCGTTGCCAGCGCGGCAGCCACGGTCGCGCCTGCGGATGCGCAGGGGTTCTTCGGTCTCGGTTTCGGTCCATTCGGCGGCTTCAGCCCGTTCTACGGTGGCCCATTCAACGGTGGTCCTTTCTACGGCGGCGGTCCGTTTTACGACTATGGCGGCCGCTATTACGGCCCTAGCTATTACCGCGATTACTATCCCGGCTACGTGGCCCGCTATCCGCATCGCTACCACTACCGGCACCGCCATTACCGCCATTGCCACGTAAAGTGGGTGCGGCACTGGCATCATCATCGCCGGGTGCTGGAACGCGTGCGGGTTTGCCGTTACTGACACGGCCAAACATTGGCTGCGGCTGCGCCGCCTTGCAAATTCCCGCTAAATGCCCGGCATTCATAAGGGAAGCAAAAGTGACGAGCGAAGCGGCAGCGCCGACCTGCCGCTGCATGGCGGGCGGGTTCTGCAATAGCTGGGCGATCGCATGACGAAGCTCGGCGCGGTGCTGCGCGAAGCCATCATCCATCATTATGGCCGCGACGAGCTTTTGCGGCGCCTCGCGCATCCCTTTTCGTTCCAGTCCTTCGGCGCTGTGATGGGCATGGACTGGCACTCCTCCGGCATCACCACTTCCGTCATCGGCGCGCTGAAGCGCGGGCTCAGCCCGACGGCCGTGAGCTTGGCATCCATGCCTGTGGCGGGCGCGGGATGGCGCACTTCATCTTCGGCCGCAGATCCACTCCATGGCGGGAGCGTCAGGGCCGAAGCGATCGCGGAGCGCCGGCAGATCGAGGCTCTGATGACGATGGCAGTCTAGGCAGCCGCCCGTGACGGACATGCCCGCGTCGATAAGCTCTTGAAGAGTCCAGCCGTCATGCTGGCGATCCAAGGGCGGCTCGGCCTTTTGGCGGGATTTCATTTTATTGGCAGATGCGCTCAAATAGAGATGGTTTGTCAGACAAAAGAGATTTCGCATGTCACTAGTGGACCTCACCGCCGACATCGTCTCCGCTTATGTTAGCAATAATCTCGTCTCGGTAACCGACTTGGCAGATTTGATCGCGTCGGTGTATTACTCGCTCACTGGCGCAGCCCTGCTGCCAAAGCAGGAGCCTGCCGTCGACCCGGAGCGCTCGGTCTTCCCCGATCACATCATCTGCCTGGAGGATGGCAAGGAGTTCAAGTCGCTCAAGCGGCACCTGAGGACCGATCACGGTCTTACACCAAAGCAGTATCGCGCGAAATGGAACCTGCCGGCAGAGTATCCGATGGTGGCGCCGAACTATGCGCAGCGGCGATCGGACTTGGCGAAGGGGTTGGGCTTTCAGCGGAAGCCTGCAGATCTCCGAAAATGAGGTCGCCGCACCAGCGAGGATTATATTCCTGATCGATGGAGGTACGCGATCACGCCATGTCCTTTTGTGGTAGAAATTAGCTATCTTGCATGTGCGGCGGACCGCCGGTTCGCCAGGCCGGCGCCAGGACTCAGGCAATTCTCCCCACGAGAAAAGGCGCCGGTCACACCTTAGCCCGCCGCGCGGGTGTGGGGCCACACCCAGCGGCGGGTTAAAGGATTCTGCCGAATATTGGCGTCCTCGTGATGGGGCGTAAGCAAGCGCCCACGCTGCCGCGCATCACGGGTCAATCAGCGCCTTTTGGCTGAATTCGATTTATTAGCAGACGCGCATATACGGCCTCGCGGCACTTACCCCTGCCGGCTAAGGCCCGGTGGCCGGCCCCCAAAGCCACACCCAAAGGCTACCGGGCCACCATCCGTTATATGGCGCGATGCATTCCGATAGATGGCGATGGCGCTAGTCCCGCCCGTCGTGTGCACTTATGCGACCTTCAGGTTAATGACGCGCATCACCGCGACCACTGTTCCATTGTTCGTAGCAGCCTCTTTCGTACTGCCCTTGCCGCAGCTCCAAACGTCGCCTTCCTTGGCCGTGAACTTCATATCGCCGGCCGTAACTTCCAGTTCGCCTTAAGTGACCGTGCAGACCATGTCGTCGGCCATCACATCCCCCAACGGGCTAGATCCTTTCGGCTGATAAATCACGTCTTCCATGACGATCTTGTTATACCCCTTGATATGGGAGTCTCGTGTCCCCCGCTCGACTAGCCGAACGCCAGGAAAAATCTCCTTGCCCTCAGTCGCGCCATAGGTCTTGGCCGCTACTGGAGTGAACTCTGCGGCCAATAGCGGGGCAGCCAACGAGGTGGCAGCAAGGGCGAGAGCATTACGTCGATTCATCTTCATAACATCCTCCCTGAGTTGGTCCGCCCGGTTGGGCGAACTTGATATTTTACGCGCCCGACAAGCCAAATAGTCAAAACACAATTGGGGATCCGCCCGGCAATCACCAGGCGAGGTATAGACAGCGAAACGGGACCAGAACGGCAAGAGCCCGCTCGCCCAAGGTCAGTCAGCGTGGGCATCAGCCTAGAGCCCGCTCGTGAGGGCCGAGCGGGCTCCGTCGTGGCCTTTCAGACGGCAGGCAGAAACGGAGGACAAAGCCGTGCCGCCCAATCTATAACCGCTCGCGTGTGGCGATGTTCCCTGTTCAGAGCTTAGAGCGCTCTAGGTCATCTCTGTGGGCACATCCAATCGACCAATTTGGGATCGACGGTCTTAGAGCCGGTATACGCCCGGATTATTTTCGCGGCCAGCTCTCGCCGCTCGGCTTCGGGAGTCTTGTTATACCGAACTTCGTTTTGGAAGGCCTTCTTCAGGGTTTCGGCGTCCAACGCCGTCAAGTGTGATTTCGCCATTTTTCCCTCACAGGCGGGGGCGCAAACCATTCCCGCGCGGCGATAAGCGTGAAAGCGACTGGCCTTACTTGGAAAACTGTTTCAGGTAAGCGATGACGTTGGTTACGTCCTGATCGTTCTTGAGGCCGGGAAACGCCATCTTCGTCCCTTTGATCATGCTCCTGGGGTCATGAAGATACTTCGTCAGGGTGGGCTCATCCCATTTGATGCCGGATTTTCCGGCCTCGGTCATGGCCATGGAATAAGTGAAACCGGGATGCGTGCCCGCGGTGCGCCCGATGACGCCGTTCAGAGAGGGGCCAACCTTGTTCTGGTCTTGGTCGGCAATATGGCAGACCTTGCACTTGGTGAAGACCTTCTCGCCCGCGGCGGCATCCTGCGCCCGCGAGGGGCTTGCAAGGAAGATCGTGGCCGACGAGGCGATGAAAAGTGCGATTGCGCGCATGGCATTCCTCCCTGACGATCGTCATTTGCGCCGGACGATCCGAACGCCAGCTGCGCTGGCGTGGCCTGAACGGTAGAGCGGAATATCCGTGGTCCCTCCAATGGAATTGCGGCATCTACATACCACAGTATCAAGCCGATGGTAGAAACGCCAGTTTGTGCGAAGGCCTAAACTGCCCTCACAGAACCCCGTACAGACATTTGGGGCAAGGTGTGCCTCATTGCCCTAGATGCCGCCGGCAGGTTCTTCACCGGCGTCGCTATATTGGCATCCGTTTCGCGATTGTGCACGCTTTCGACGGCTGACCCAAAAACAACAATTGCGATCGCCCGCCGTGACGCTATGGTTAACGCCGTCCGGGGTTTTTGGCTACCCCAGTCCCGGACCACCTCGGCCCGGCGGCGCGTCACCACTTCCCCCCGAAGCAGATGGCTGCCGGGCCGTTCTCGGCCTCCAGGCGCGTGAGGGCGGCAGGGTTCTAGCCGAGGCCATAGCCCTGGCTATGTAAGTTGCCCGCCATTCGAGAGTGCAGAACGAAAAGAGACCAAGAGCGTAGTGACGCCCCTATAAGCCGCCGACAGAAAGACGGCTCTGGCGTCAACCGAGTTGAGGCCTCCGACGTTCATCTGAAACCTTATGAACGGTCGTAACCAGGAGATAAAATGCAAGATTTGAAGCGGACGCGCTGGACGGAAACCTACGACCCAGACGAGTTTGCGGCAAAGCACGGTCTGACAACAGGCGGGCCGAAATTGTGATTCAGAGCAATGGTCCATCCAAGCACAATAGCGACGTGGCAGCCAAATGCCTAGAAGGGCCGAATGCGGACCGTCCGCTAGTCGCGCAACGCGAAGGCGACGACCGGCCAACAGATGCCAAAGCGAGTGCATATGCTGAGCCTCGTTTTCTATACCACCCCCGTGGCGATCTAAAAAATGGATTTGCAGGGCGGTCAGCCGTCTTCGAGCAGACGCCACTCGCTGGAATGGATGACTGCCCCGCCTATGCTTCAGGGCGACTACACGCAAATCTCCGCATGGCAACGACACCAATCGTGGTGGAGCGCTCTCACCGCATCCATACCGCTCGCCGTATCACCTCCGCCTCAGAAGGCATAAATATTAGCACCTCTGCATAAAAATCTGTCCCGATGTTTCGCCTGCTTCTATTTAGAGCGTCCGTACGATTTGACGGTAGTTCTTGGCGCAGTTCAAACCGATCCTTTACATTGCTTTATTATATTAGTATATGCTAAATCTAAAAACGCGGAAATCGTGGCCTTCGCGAACACCCGCGCCACCCAGGGAGAGCGTGAATGGTTCTTGGGGATGACGACAATTTCGGTCACCGCTAGCGGAGCGACCATATGTACTTTGTCAGCACGCGACATCGCGCAGGGCTGGCAGGCCTGATGGCCACTGCTGTGGCGTTGGAGAGTGGTCCTGCATTGGCGCACAGCGCCGATCGAACCTGGACTTATCCGCCAGCGTGCTGTCACGGCGACCAAGTCACCGGCGAGTGTGCCAAGATACCTGCCACGGCGGTGACACCGCGGCCAGATGGTTATGTCATAATCTTACGGCCGGGCGATCACCAGAAAGTCACTTATCAGGACCGTTATTTCGTTCCTTATGACGTGGTGATTCCATCCGGTGATGACAATTTTCACATCTGCCTGCATCCAACTGAAGAAGACGAGAATTGCTTCTTCGCGCCCGCCGATGCGATGTGAGCTGTCACGCCTTGCGGAAGCACTGGTCCGTGGGGATCTTTCCTCGCAATCATAGCCTGACCCAGCCGAACAAGTCTTGCGCCCAGTGGGAGGGCATTAATGCCACAAGCCCTCGTTGACGGTTTGTCCGGGCCTCGCAGTCGGTTAATCGGTGCGGTGGAAGGGTGATCCCTGCTCTGCTATTCTGGCCAGCTAGCGAGGTGTCTGCGAACCGCTGCTCGGGGGAGGCGAAGGCAATGAAGCAACTCGACTTCTTCTATTTCTTCGGCAGTGGGTATTCATATCTTTCAGTGATGCGCATTGCTGACATGGCGAAACAAGCGTGCGTTGCTGTTCGATGGCGCCCGTTCAATGTCCGTACCGTAATGGCAGAAAACAACATCGCCCTTCGCATCCAGGCGGCCAAGGTAAAGTACATGTGGCGCGATGTGGAGCGGCGTGCGGCAATGCACGGCTTGCCTTACGTTCGGGCACCGATCTGGCCGACCGATCCGGACCTTCTGGCCAACCGCGTCGCCATGGTGGCCGCCGAAGAGGGCTGGTGTGAGTCCTATACAGTCGCAAGCTTCAAGGCCTGGTACCTGGAAGGGATGGCACTGGGCAATCGCGGCCATCTGGAGCATGTGCTGCCTCCCCTCGGTCAAGATGTCGACAGCGTGATTGCAAAGGCCGACGGGCCTGGTGCGCATGATCGTCTGAAGGCTGAAACCGATGCCGCCCGCAAATATGGCATTTTCGGCTCTCCTGCGTTCGTCGTGCATGAGGAAATGTTTTGGGGTGACGACAGGCTGGAAGAGGCGCTTGCCTGGGCCGTGAATAGCCATAAGCTGCAAGCATCGTGAAATAGGCCCTGATATCAAAGAGCGACAGATGTCCGAACAGACTGGACCCTACCGTCCCGTCTGTATTACTTCTGTCCATCCCTCAGTGAGGCTTTTCGCTGCGCGTGATTGAACTTGTGCTCATCGGCGCGAAGAAACAGGTCCATTTCCGCTTGAACTTGCCGACACGAGAGGTCGGAACCAAAGGCTCGCAGATGTGGTAGCGATCGTCCGGCGCTGTCTGCACGCGATCTTTGGGAATATACCACTCTCCCGTTGGCGGATCGTTTTGATAGAAGGGTTGAGGTTGCCTCACGAAATAGCCGCCGTCCCGAGCCGATCTGACGTCGCCGGCGCCGAGGGTGTGGCAATCGTGGTCGCCGCAGCAATTGTAATGAAGGACAGGGTCTGTCTTGCCTGTGTACCAGCCGTGAGCCTTCGCCTCGCCGCCGGCGGCGAGCCACAACAGCAAGGCAATATATCTTTGCGAACCTTTCATGGTCGAATTCGCCAGCGATGATCAAGCTGAGGCTCGCCTGGCTCGCTGTCAAAGCTCAATCCCGCAGGCCATACAGCCGGTATCAGTCCCCGGTCAGGCAGAAATGATCGCCCATAGCTGCGTCACCCCTATCGCAAGAACGAAGATGACACTTGCTGCGATGAACAGCGCCGTGGGTATCTGCTTGAGGTGAGCGCCAAAGCTGCTGCCCGAGAAGTCGTCGACTGCATCGTCCAGCATCGCCTTCAAGTCATCCATGGCGGCCTTGGCTGCCAAGACCCCATAAACTGTAACTGCGACCACGATCGTCGCGAGCGCAAACCTGGCGGCTGGTCCCGCCAATGGTGCGTACGCCAGTATCGCAAACATGGTCGCGATATTGGCGGAAAAAACAATCGCATAGGTCTGGGTCAGATGGGCAAGTCGCGCAGCTGCCGCCATCAAGTATTGATCAACGGTGAGTTTCGCCATGAGCTGCTCCTGCAAGGGACCTGCTGGGCACCAGTTATCCTTCATTTTCCGGGATCGAAGTTCCATATGTCCCGGTAGAGCTTCCAGCTGCCGTCCTGTCCCTTCTTCCAGACCACTACATACTTCCCGGCGGCGTCCGCCAGCTTCGAATCCTTGCCTGGTGCCTTGAGGGAGAAAGTCCCCGACTCATATGCAAAATCTCCGCTTTCCTGAACCTCGAGCGTGGTGAGCGCGAGATCGGATATGCCCATGTCGATCACGCCCTGCCATAATTTCTGGATATTCTGGCGGCCGTCGACCCGCGCCATGTCGGGGGGGAGTGCAGCCGCATCATCCGCGTACTTCGCCGCCACCCCGGCCGCATCCTTACTGTTGTAGGCCTTCACGAACTCTGCATTGGCGGCTTCAATCGCTTCTTTCGCCGGCTGGGCCTGCGCAGATCCGAGGCACAGCGCCGTCAAAACAACGACCAAAAGGCAATGATTGAAAGTCATTTCCGTCCTCCCGTGTTTCGGTCTCCTGGCTATCCCCGTTTTGTAGGCGCCCCTCTGGTTTAGTCCGCTCAGGTAATCAAAGGCGAGAAAGCCCATTCATGCTGACCTCGATGACCAGCTTGCGGCGAAGGGCAGCTGTGTAATCGCGAGGCCCGTTGGTGGATATGACGAAAGCCCGTGAGCCGCCGATCACGGAACGGGCGAAGTAGGTTGCCAGCGCTTGCTTGGGGTCCTCGTCGTCTGGTGGAATCGCTAGCGCGTTGATCGTGTATCCCTTGGCAATGGCGTTCAGCCTGCTCGGCTGAACGGGCAGCCCGTCGTTGTTCTCCCCATTAGAAGAGATGTCGATCACCTTCCTCATCGCATTTCCAGGAAACCGATCTAGCAGCAGGCTTCCTACGTCGATGGCCGCCGAAACTGACGTTCCGCCCCGGCCGCGCCGAATATAGCCGGTGTCGCCTTTCCTTCTGATCACCGCCCCTGCCGCTTTGGCGTCTTCCAAGCCGCAGATGCGAGTCCACGGTAGCACGGTGCGCGAGTGACCGGCACTTGACCATTCGAAATAGGTCACGCCGATGCAGCCAAGGTAATTCTCGGAGATAGCGCTGATGATCTCGGGCGAGGTGAGCGCCGCAGCATGCCCTTCGCGCTGCATGTCAGCGGCCCTGGGGGCGATCGAGGACGAAAAATCGACGGCGAACACGATCGCAACGTCGACGTTCGCTACTGCGATATTGGCGTCGGCGGCATGTGCAGCCGGACTGCAAAATGCCGCAGCTGAAAGGAGCGCTAGTCTCAGCCAAGGGCTGGACCGCTGCCCCGGCCCCGCAGCTAGTCGAGGCAAACTGTCGCGCGCGCGAGCGAAGGTGGCGTTTGATCGGGAGTTCAATTCCTCATGGAGGCATTGAGCCATGTAGCCCTCCATCTCGCGGACGGATCGTTTTCGAAGCGGTGCAGTTGCTGGGCGCGGCGGTGCGCGTTACCGACTAGAACCTCCCAGCCTCCCGGTGCCCCGGGGAAGCCATGGATCGGCGCGTCGACAGCGGTTCGCGAGGGCAGACGTGCCGCCGGCGTTCGGCTCGCCATTGCGACCGACAGAATTGAACCGAGGATGATGGCGGCACCCAGCGCGCCCACCGCTGAACACTGTTCTCCGAGGAAGATCGCCGCGCCCATGGCGCCGAAGACGCTTTCGGCGCTGACGATCACGGCGGCATGGCTGGCGGAAGTGAAGCGCAGAGCGACAATCTGTATGCCGAAGGCGACCGCGGTGGAGAACACCCCGAGCACCACCAGTTCGGGGCCAGCCTCGGCAGCCGCTGTGACTGACAGATTACCTTGCATCGCTCCTAGCGGAAGGGCGAGCGCAGCGGCGACAAGGAACTGCGCGGCCGCCGCCGTGAAGGGACGTGCATGGGCTTGCATGTGCCGCCCGAGCTCGACTGTCCAGAGCGCATAGCAGCCGGCCGACAGGAGGGCGGTGAGATCACCGCTGCTCAGACCGGCGATCCCACCTGAAAGAAAAAGGCAGCCGACGACAGTCGCTCCGGCGGCAAGCATGAGACTCGCCGTTGGACGTTCGCCGATGAGCAGCCAGGCCGCCAGCGGCGTGATTACCGTTACCGTGCTGATCAGGAAGCTTGCATTGGTGACGGTGGCGCCGAGATAGCAAAGCTGCTGCAGCACGATCAAGACGGCAAACAGCGCGACCACCCGAGCCAGGCTGGAAAAATGAGCGGCGCCGGCAGGCAGCCGCCGTTCGGTCAGGACAAGTGGCAATACAAGCAGCCCACCGATCAGGCAGCGCAGGCCAACGGCGCTTAGCGCATCGAGGTGATTGAGCACCGTCTTTTGTGCCACATTCCCGAACCCCCAGAGAGCGGCGGCGAACAGGAGCAGCAAGTTGGCTGTGAGCTTCGACATCCGCCGCCCCCCGGAGCCAGAACCGCGCCAGGTTCAAGTGTTTGAGCAAAGGCTTTGTTGTCGGCTGGAAATCGTCAGCGCAGCCGTTATGGCCGTCACCCCTTCAAACCCATTCGACTGATAAAGAAAGATATCCGCTCCGACGGAACGGCTCATGACCCGTTTGGGTCATCAGGGCAGAAAAAACTCGACCCTGTAGTGAACTTCCAGGAAGTCGCCCACCGGCAGGGACAACGTCTCCCGAACAATCGCGCGTAAAAGCTGGACAGAAAAATAAAAGAGGTCCAAGCTTCAAAATCCTTTAGTAACTTCCAAAAGACAACTATTGGATTGTAAGAGGAAACGTATCAACTGAAAGTTGGTACATATTCTGAGTAAGTCTCTACTACTTCTGGGCACGAATCAGTAATTCGTGATTTTTTTCGCGTTCTATAGACAACAGTCTGCGCGAGGTTTTTGTGTCCACGGTGTTCGATTTTGCTGCCATTGAAGCCGGCTTGGTCGAGGCGGCGCTTGATCCGACCCGCTGGGATGAAGCAATGGAGCGGGCAGCGAAGGCCACCGGAAGCTTCGGCGCACTGCTGTTTGATGTACAGGGCCATTTGCCGATCCTACCTCGCACACGCTCGGTTGCTCGGGCATTTGATGCCTATGTCAGCGGCGGCTGGATTGAACGCGACGAGCGCTTCCGCCTGGTACCGTTCCTGCGCGCCCGCGGTGTCGCAACCGACGAGGACCTACTGACGTCGGACGAGGTCGCCCGGCATCCCTATTTCCAAGAATTCCTTGCCCCGTGCGGGCTGCGGTGGTGCGCCCTCATAAAGATTGCGGCCGGCGACACTTTCTGGTCCCTATCCTTGCAGAGATCGGTCGAACAGGGACCGTTCTCCCCGCGTGAGCTTCAACATTTGGTAGCTTTCTCCCATCGGGCCGGATCGGTCGCTGCACTTGCGACGATGCTCGGCCTGGCGCGCGCGGAAGCGGCGCTGGATGCTTTTAGCGCGAGCGGCATGGCTGCCGTAATGATTGGTAAGGACGGGACCGTGCTCGCAATGAACGGCGTGGCGGAGTCATTGCAGGCCCGCGGCCTGATTGTGAAAGGCCGCCGCCTGGCCTCGACCGACAAAGGCGCCACCGAAAGGTTGAACCGGGCGCTGCAGACGCTTTTGCGGGACCAGTCCTCCGTCACGTCCGCGCCGCCAGTGGCGCTCCCGAGAACGCAAGGCGGTCCGTTGATAGCCTATCCGGTCCGCTTGCCGCACGTTTCGTACAATTCACTAGCTCCATGTCAGGTGATCATCATCCTTGTGGATCCGGACGTGCAACGCCAGCCACCAGAGATCCACCTTCAGGCTACCTTTCACCTGACGGGGCGCCGAGGCGCGGCTGGCATCCATGATGTCGACCGGCGAGCCGCTCGAGACTGTCGCAGACAGGTGTCGGATCTCGTATCAGACAGCACGCAATGAGTTGAAAGCCGTTTTTGCGAAGACGGGCACACACCGCCAGGCTGAACTGGTGTCCCTGTTGACGAGACTTTTGCCGAAACAATGAGACGGCCGTCCACATGACGGACGCCGATTTGAGCCGCCGTTTCGCAGTCGCTACAGCCAATCATTGCGAAGGCTTCAATCCCAAAGGGAGTAAAGTTCGTTGTATTGGCGAAGACGCCTTCGTTCCTGCTCGTGGAAAGGTCATTCTCGATGACCACAGTGCTGCCGGCGTCAAGCGGGCAGCCCGCGCTGGGCACGATAGTGGCGCCACGAGTCGCTGGGGCTGGCGGCTTCGTGAGATCGAAGGACTGCGGCTGATTATGGGCCGAACTCTTACATATGACCCAAATGGGGGATGTCGCCGCATGGCTGGATGCTATCCTTGGGTCCAGGAGGCGTCACAAGCACATAACGGGAGGCTAGGATCGGAACGGTTATCCTAATCGGGGGAGGCCCGTACGTGCCCCTGTGCGACCCCGGCGGAGAATGGCTTGTTTGGAATGCCGTGCGAGCCACGGTGGCCGAGTTCGACGGCTATGTCTTTCATGGCCTCACACAGAGAGAGGCGATAAGGTTCTCGACGCTCATGAACGACATGACAAGGCCTTCGACTCGGAAGGATTCACTGTACCGACCTTTACAGCAGGCGTGAGATGCTTCACGCCAATCCCACGGAGCGCTGAGTGCCAGATACCTGGTGAACTCGCATTCAGCCGACACTAGTCATCCCAACATCGCGCACCTCCAGGGAGTGTCCGCGAATCTCTCGGCGGGCAGTTTGCAAGGCTTCCAGTGCGGCGGCGCGTTGCGTGTTCGTCGAGGTCAATAGCCTTCGGTCTTCCGCGGCTCGAACATTGTGAATGGCTGGAAGGGAAGGGGGCGGCGGAACCGGACATCTCGCTTGGGCGCGCGTGCCTCCGCAAGCACACCCAATTTGACTATGGGTAGCGGCATTCCGTTCCTGAGTGTTCTCGTGGTTTGCTGCCGATTTTTCTTCAAGATCGCAAACCTTGAGATCACCATTCCCACCCACGACGGGGTAGTTCTGCAAGACTAGCGCCTAAGGCGGAAACTCCTCGCACGGACCCACGACTACAGGTCGCAATTTAAGCCATTTGTCTGACAAGACGGCCGTTGTGATGTGGCAGAATTGCCCGAAATAATACTAGAAATCAGCTTCCGCACCATTCTGTTCGGGTCATCGTGAAGCGCCAGCGCGCGCGAATGCGACCGTTTCCTGCTGCGATTCAGGCTGAGGCTGGGCGCTTTGTCATGAGCGGCGAAGGAGACAAGATATGTCCGAACTACTTTGGACCTTGGGCATTGGCGGGAGCCTGGGAAACGACGCGACTTGGTTCAGCTCCTGGTCCTCCCTCAAAGGCCTTCAGACGATCGGCGACGGGCCGGTCCCAACCGCTGGAACTGGCGCACCGGCTGCCGATATTGACAGCACGCCAAGGGCTTCGGCGATTGAGGAAGCGACCCCCGGCTCCGGCAGCCTTGCTACCGGAATCGACAAAAGCGTTCATAGCGATGGCGCGGATCAAGCCGCGACCAGGATCGATGCCCTTATTGCCGCCTGCACTTCGACAGGCGGGATCAATGCCGGCCTGAACGGCCTTGCGGAAGCTGCAGCCAGAATTGGTATTCATCTCGACGGCACCTTTCCTGAGAGCGCGACAGGATATGCCTCGGGCTTATGGCATCGTGCGGGCCTCCCAGATGCCACCCACGAAAACACCAGTGCCGGTGCCGCATCCACGACCGGCACCGCAACGGCGAGCGCATTGACCGCCACCAGTGCCCTGGGGGCCGACCCGGTGTTCGAAACGAGGATCGCGACCGCAGGGGACGACCTCGAGGAGAAAGGCTCCGGCTCGATTTCGACCAACATCAACGATCTGGAGTTGGGTTTTGACAGCAGCACCCGCCAGACGGTCGGTCTCCGCTTCACCGGTATCGATATCCCGCAAGGCGCGATCATCACCAGCGCCTACATCCAGTTCCAGGCCAATGAGGTGAAGACCGGCGCGACC
>NZ_NSGC01000024.1:0-50626 GCF_002294795.1 Mesorhizobium sp. WSM3866
CGCATGATCCGCTCGTCAAGCTCAATGGGGGAATTCGCGACATCATTCCATGAGCGACTGCACGCGATGGCGCGCACGCATGAGGTCCTGTCTTCCCACAATTGGGGCGACGCCGACCTCGAGGAACTGCTGAGGGCGACGTTTTCCCCCTACAGCACCACGGGACGCCAGAATCTAGTCGTTCACGGCCGGCCGTTCCACCTCGATGCGGCAACGGCGGCGGCACTCGGCATGGTGTTCTTCGAGCTTGCCAGCAACGCCGCCAAATATGGGGCGCTTTCCGTCGAGACCGGACGCGTCGAGGTCTCCTGGAACGTGGTGAAGCCGGGCATGCTTTCGATCAGCTGGAAGGAACTCGGCGGTCCGGCCGTGGAAGAGCCATCCCGCAGAAATTTTGGAACCACTTTCATCCAGCAGAGTTTGGAGTACGAGTTGAGGGGGAGTGTCGAATTGAACTTCCGGCCCACCGGCCTGGAGTGCCTGCTTGAAATCCCCCTTGCCCGAACCGAAGCCTTCGAGCCGCTGCCCGGCTACGCATGAACAAGAGCGCTCCATTATCGGGCCTGCGAATCCTCGTCGTCGAGGACGCTTTCCTGGTTGCGCTCGACCTCTCCGACGAACTGACCGATGCGGGCTGCCATGTGGTGGGGCCCGCGCCCTCGGTCCAACAGGCGCTCGAGCAGATCGATGGCGTCGAACTCGATGGGGCGGTGCTCGACGTGAACCTGCATGGCGAACGCAGTTTCCCGCTTGCCGAGCACCTCGCAGCGCGCCACGTTCCTTTCCTCTTCCTCACCGGCTATGACAGCGCAACGGTCTTTCCCGATCAGTTCCGGGATTCGCCGAGACTGTCGAAGCCAGTAGACTCCAAAGTGCTGATCGAGGCGGTCGCGCGATTTGGCGCGCATAAGCACTGAGGCTTCGGGGCGCCTCGCCTTTGGCAATCGGCTTCTTGCAAGCGTTCGCAACATCCAATGCAGGCATTGGTCCCGTCTGGCATCGTGGAGGACTTTTCCACTCTCCGCTGCTGTTGATCCGTTGGCTGACGAACGATCGCAGGATGGCGAGCGACCAGGTCAATAGCCGAAGCACCAACATCCTGGGGGGCACCACGACCGTGGTGATCTTTGCGGCCTCGGGGGGATTGGCGAGTTCGTTGCTCTAACTCGAACGGCGACGCCGGGGGTTGGCGAAGGCGTTCAAGCAAGTTCGCTTACAACAGGAACGATCATCATCGTCACGCATTCTCCCTAATCAATGCCCATCAACTCTCTCTGCTGGGGTGAGAACCGTGTTACCCAAAGGCCATGCCGTGCCTGACTGCGTACCGGGCGAGGTCGCTGTCGTCGACCTCATTCCTGCCTTGCGTGCTTTTGCGCGCACTTTTTGCCGCTTGCCCGATGATGCCGACGATTTGGTGCAGGAGACCCTGACCAAGGGGCTTGCGAATTTGGACAAGTTCGAGCCGGGGACGCGATTGAAGTCCTGGCTTTTCACCATCATGCGCAATACGCATTACACGCGGGTCAAGGCGGCAGCTAGGGAAGCGCCCGGTTTGCTTGACTGCGCCTCCAGCCGGCCGATTTCGGAAGCCTCGCAGGACTGGTCCGTTCGGACCAAGGAGGTCTACCGCGCCATCCAGAAGCTTCCGATACATCAGCGCGAGGTACTGACGCTAATCGGTGTGCTGGGCGTCAGCTACGAAGAAACCGCGGAGATATGCGATTGCGCGGTCGGGACCGTTAAAAGCCGTCTCAACCGCGCGCGTGCAAGCGTCCTGGAATTCCTTGATGAAAGCTCATCGCAAGCGCTGGTCGAAAGACACGACCATCTCGCGGAAGATCACTGGGACAGAAGCGCTGACAGGCATCGATGAGGCTTGTCGTCAGTTCTCCTTTTTGCACCGGCGCTTCTCGATCAGCGCATTCTGCAACTCGATCGCGAGCTTAGCCAGGCGATCAGGAACTTTTTCCTGCTCAATGGCGGTCAACAACGACGCGATCTCTTGGTCTATGCCCAGGCTTGCCTGGCTGACGGGATCGCGCTGGCTCGGACGAGACATGGCATTCTCTTAGCAAATGTGACCCCTTCGAGATTCACTTGAGACCATACACGGCCGGAGTTTGCAAGGCGCTTCCAGCCGCCGATCAGCTTCAGCCCCGCAGCAGATCGTGGCGGAGCGAAAACCCTTTGCCTGAACTGATCCGTTCCGAGCCGGCAAAGTCTTGCGGTAGTCCCCCGCAAGATCAGTCTTCCGGAATCCGGTTTGCCGCGTGGTCTTGATACTGATCGGACTTGATCCGATTGCTGTCGAGGCCGCGTTCTTTTGTATGCTGCTTCTTATCCCGGTTCGACAGGACGTCATTTTCGCCAATCATGTCTTTCGCAACCGTCGTCTTCGCTCCGGTCCCGGCACCTTTGCCCTGACTGCCGCGTCCCATGTGTTTCTTACCGCCGGACGCCATCTTCTTCTCCTGGGTCTTCCAGCTTCTGCGCAAGTGGTTTGGGGCCCGAACTTCGGTCCGTCGGTTATGTTCCGCCGGTACGACGAATAAGAAAGGCGGTGCCGTCCCATCGACGGAAAGGCATCTCGCCATCGATGAGGACGTCCATGGCGCATATTCGGGCGAGATGGCCGATGTCGGAGGAATCGGCGGCGGGCGACATCCGATATGAATAATTGAGGATTGCCGCCATCCCTCCCGGCCGCAACACGCGCGCCACTTCGATAAAGTGCCGCTCGGCGACGCCGGCAAGTACCAGGTAAGGGAAGCTGTCGACCGCCAGCACGCCATCAAAACCCGCGTCGACGAATTCGCCAAGATCGAGGCCCGAGGTCCGGCGGAATTCAACATTGCCAAGACCGGCGCAGCGGCGGCGCGCGACGGCAATCATCCTGGGGGAGATATCGATGCCGACGATATGCTCCGCTCTGGCGTGGAGCGCGCATTCGAAGCGGCCGATGCCGGAGCCGATATCGAGTATTGTCTTGTCCGCGCCGGTAAAATCCTGTCGCTCCAGCCAGGAGACGATTTCGGCCGTTGCAGCCGAAAGCTTTTCCTCGTCGCCAAGCGACGAAAGTTGGACGCTGGCCGCCGGAGAGATGGCGACCGCCTCGTCAAAGCCCTCGGCCAGCCGGCGGATCGTCATCTCACCGGTTTCGCCGCGCAGACGGTCATGACAAACCGAAGCTGCCGTTGACCTCAGACTATCGAAGGCATCTGCCTTGCCTGAAAGAAGCACAGCGATGTCCTCGAGCCAGCCCCTTCGCTCGACAGCGCTTGTACGCATGTCCAATGCGACGTCCGCCAATTCTGGCGCGCGCATATCCGTCTCGACTGCCAATCTGGCGACCGCGACTTCGGCGGACAGGTCGGTCGCCATGCAATCCTCGAGGATATGCCTCGCGGTCGACCTCACTCGCTCTGCTGTGGTCATGGCGAGGCGCTCCGGGTCCAGACCCGTTGTATGGTCCATCGGTCCTTTGCTCCCCAGCTGTATTTGTAGCTCTCCCGGCCGCGTAGAAAATCGAACTCTCGCGCGCCGTCCTGAACGGCTTCGGCGATAGCCTTGCCGATCAGAATGGCGCCGGGGCTCTCCGATGCGTAAGCGGGGTCGAAGCCGCCGAGATAGGCATAGGCGCGGTCGTGGTGATGAAAACCGTAATAGGCGCCGACGACGGCGCCGTCGATTTCCATCAGCCAGCACCGCGCCAAATGGCTCGCGGCGAGACGGGGCAAGGCATTGCGATGAAACTCGATCGCGCTTTGCGTCAGCACGCCGCCGCCCTGTCCGGCCCAGCGGGCGTCGTGCAGGCGGATCAGCTGACCGAGAAATATCTCCGGCGCGGCCTCCGCCCGGTTGATCGTCACCCGGCCTCTCCGTTGCGCGGCTCGCAGCGCGCGACGCAGCTGGCGTCTTCGCCGCGCGGGAACGCACCCTGCAAGCGTCTCGTCGCCAGCCAAGGCAAGCACGGGGCAGGCGGCATGGCCGGTAGATCGGCTCTCGTCGATATCGGGCAGCAAAAGCTCCAGGGATGCGGCTTCACTCGAAAGGTCCGGCAGGATCCATTGCGACCATTCGAGCGAAAGCACAGTCTCGGCAATCAAGATACCGACGGCTTCTTCGAACTTGGGTGCGCAAAGAATGTCGAGATAGTCGCTCAGCGATATTCCGATCGGAAGCAGGCGCAAACCGGAAGCGTGCCGTTCGAGGTAGAGTGGTGCCAGGCCGACGAGATCGTTTCCGTTCCACATGGCGATCGCCGAGAGATCGCCCGGCGCGAATGTCCGCCACCATGGCAGGAGCCAGGCGGGTGACTGGAAAGGCGTAGCAGAGCCGCATTGCGACCAGAGCGACCACCAATGCTGCTCTAGACCGTCGAGCGCATCTTGGTCGCGGATGACATCGGCACGCAGGCCGCTCATCCGGCGACTCCCAAATGTGTGCGGGACTCGCCGAGCTTTGCCAATGCCCGATAGGCATCCATATAGGCCGAAACCATGCGATCGAGCGAAAACCGATCTCGCGCCTCGGCCCGGCATGTTTCGTTGTCGAGGTCGGCCGAAGCGTCGATGGCTATCGCCATCTCGTCGATATCATTGACCAGGAACCCGGTCTTGCCGTGCTCAACGACATTGGGCAGGGCGCCATTCGGGAAGGCCACAACCGGCGTGCCGCAGGCGAGGGCTTCCATGGCAACGAGCGAGCTCGTCTCCGCGGCGAGGCTCGGAATGACCAGGCAGCGGGCGGCGTTGAGAAGCCGCCGCTTGGCGAAAAACCCGAGCGGTCCCAGGAAACGCCGCCGCCTGTCGAGGCGAGGCTCCACCTCGTCGGCGAAATACTGAACATGTGTCCGGTAGGGATATATCTGCCCTCCTATTGCAAGCGGCACTCCAGCGCGCTTCGCGGCGTCGATCGCCAGGTGGATGCCTTTTTCCGGGCATATTCGGCTTAACACGAGCGCGAAATTGCGATGCGACCGGGGGGCGGCAAGCGCATTGACGTCAACCCCGTTTGGGATGGGCGCGATCAGTCTCGATCCGGCCGGCGCGGTTGCTTGCTGCGCCTCCGAGACCGCGTGCAGCCACAGGTCTTCACGGGCCGGGCTCAGCACTCCGGCCGGATACCAGGCAAGCGGCAGGTGCAGTGTCACGAGCGTGGGGCCGTCATCGGGAAGATAGGCATCGAAATCGATGCCATGCAGATGGACGACATCGATCGGCCAGCGCGCACGCGCGGCTGCGATCGCCGCGCGGTGCGCGTCCTGGGCGCGGCTCTTTGCCGTCTCGTCGAGCGCGCCTGTTTCGGCAGGCGTCTCGACCAAGGTCCCGGCCGCGCTGGAGCCCCGGCAGGCGACGACGATGGATTGATGGCCTTGCCTGACCAGTGCGTGATCCAGCATCGACAGCACCTGCTCGGCGCCGCCGACCGCATCGAGGCCGACAGGCGCAAGCGGATAGGCGACGTTGAGCACTGTAAGCGTCATGGCTGATCGAGCCGAAGTGACCTCATGCGGCCGAGACCCGCCGCATGGGAATCGCGGCGTCGCGCACGCCAGGTGCGTAGCGGCGCACCATCTTCGCGCAGAATTCGGCGAACTCTTCGGGCGCCTGTGGCGGGCTGGTGTGATGAGGCTGCAGGCCTCGGTGCTCGGGCGTGAAGCAGAAAGTGATGGTGACGTTGAAGTCTGCCAGGGCTTCCATCTGGCGGTCGAACCAATCGAGGGCATTCGGTCTGAAACTGTCGGCCCAAGAGAGGCCGGTGCGCAGATTGGTGACGCCCAGCCGCTTCATCCAGGCGACGGCGTCGTCCAGCCGGTGGTCCTCGAAATGGAACCACTGGACGAGGCCCATTTCCGGAGTGTGCCGCACGAACTCTTCGAGCGCGGGCTTGGGCGAGCCATCCTCGCGCAGAAGACCCATGTAGAAATGACGGTAATAGGAGGAACCTTCCACCTCGCGATGCCGTGTGGTCGCTCCCCAAGCATGAGGCAAATCATAAAGGCTATACCATTGGACGCGGGGCGCGTTGCCCAGCAGAAGCTCCGCCGTCCGCCGCAGGCCCCAGACCTGGACCTCCTCGGCGCCGAAGCTCGACACGCCGACTTCGCTGATCCAAATCGGCAGATCGGTAACTTGGGCGATCTCGCCGAGCTTTTGCGGCCATTCGTGGATCTGCCAAAGGTTCCAGTCGAGCGGGAAGCCGTGCACGGCGACGGCGTCGACATGGTCGAGGACACCATATTCCTTGATCAGCGACATGAAGCCGGCATCGATCGGCGAAATGCCGCCAAGCACCCTGGTGATCGCCGGGTTTTCAAGCCCGATCGCGTCCGCCGCCATGATCGTCATCCCGGCGAAGCGGCTCCAGTCCGGATCGAGCTCTGGGTCCCAATGCGACTTGTTGTTGGGCTCGTTCCAGATCATGGCGGCTTCAATCATCATTTCGTCCTTTCGACGGGTAAACCGCACCTTCACCCGCCGGCTCATCGGACGCGCGGCAGAAGTAGACCTCGTCTTCCGGGTGAAGCAGGATCTGGAAGCCGGCGCTGCGCAGCATCGCCTCGATGCAGCCGCGGTTCGGGATCCACCAGTTGGTCGGATCGTCGGCGTAGCGGTGCTCGATGAAGTGCAGCTTCGGGAACTCGGTTCGATCGAATAGGTCGAGCGTCCAAAAATCGTAGTTCTGTTCGAGCGCGAGGATTTCGCTGCTCCCGCGTTGCATCGACTGGAAGATCATCAAGTCGCGCGCAACATGCTCGCGGATGAGGTCGAGCGCCAGCAACGGGTGGCGTAGATGGTAAAGCACGCCCATGAAGAGCACGATGTCGAAGGTCTCGCCGAGAGCGCCGACGTCGTAGACCGATAATTGCTGGAATTCGATGTCGCACTCGGCGATTTCGGCGGCGAAACGCGCTTGTGTCAGATAGTCCACGTCGAAATCGATGCCGAGCACGCGATCGGCGCCTCGCTTCTTCATTTCAATGGAATAGAACCCGGCGTTGCAGCCGATATCGAGCACCGACTTGCCCGAGAGATCGGCCGGGATCGCATCCGCGAATTTCTGCCATTTCACCAGAGGATAGTTGCCGAGGAAATGGTCGGGAGCGGTCTCCACGCCCGCCAGTTGCATGTTGTGGAACCACGGTCCAAGCGCATCGATGCGGCGGCGAATTTCCGCGTCGGAATGCAGCATGGTCAGCCTCCTTCGCCTGGCAAGGATGGCACGTGCGAGCGGCTCGGCGGCACGAATATCGCTGTGCCATCGTCTTCCGAGGCGTCGTTGTTTTCAAGCAGCCGGAGCGCCGTGCGGTAGCCGTTGAAGGTGCCGACATCGACATAAGCCGAGCCCGCCTTGATGCCCCAGGCTTCACCACCGGCAGCAAGGTAAGCATTGACCAGCGTTCCGAAATACTCGTCGCAGCCGTCCCGCTCGCGCCAAAGCGCCGCGAGCCGCTGAAAGATGCAGCCCGGCATCTTGAACGCGCCCCAGACCCAGTCGGTGGCTGCGTCCTGCTGCTTGACCTGGATCTGCTCGACGCGGCCGTCCTGATCGACGACCACGGCGTCGAAAAGCTCGGGACGGTCTACAGGAAACAGCAGGAATGACAGCCGGTCGTCCGGCAGATGGCAGAAGCCGTCCTCGGGGAACCAGATCGTGTCCGGCAGACCGACCAGGACGGTCTCTTGCGGCGCGACGAGAGGGGCGGCGCGGAAGATCGCGTCGCAAAGACCGACGGGAGAGGGCTGGGCCACGAAAATCGCGGCCGCGCTGTCATAGCCGGCCGCATAGTATTCGAGGATATCGGACTTACCCGAACCGATGATGAAGCAGATCCTGTCGACGCCGTTGCGCACCATTCGGCGCACCAGATACTCGCTGACCGCGCACGGACGCTCGGTTTGCCCGTCCATCCGGCTGCCAACCGGGAGCAGTTCCTTGGAAAAACCCAGCGGTTGAATGCGGCTGCCGCGCCCCGCCGCAGGCACGATACCCAACATCAGACTGTTTCCTTCATCGGTTCGCTTGCTGGCGCGGTGGCGGCTTCGACCAGAATCCGGTCCAGTTCCGCGGCGCGGCGTGCGGATGTGTGTTCGTCGAGGACGCGTTCGCGGGCTCGGCGGCGCAACGCCTCGAGCTCGCCGTCCGACAAACCGAGCGCGGCGACCACATCGTCGGTGGAATGTGCAAGCAGGATTTCGCAGCCGGGCTCGAAGAAGTCGTCCAGACCCGGCCAGTCGTCGGAAACGATGGCGGCGCCGCAGGCAGCCGCTTCGAACAGCCGGCCGGAGGGGCACCAGCCCTTGCGCGCCATGGCCTCGCGGGTGACATTCAGGGTGAGACGTGACGAGCAGAAGAAGGCCGGATGATCGGCAGGCGGCAAATGCCTGACGAAGAAGATGTTGTCGCTCCACGGAAACTCCTGCGGATATTGAGCGCCGCCAATGACGAAACGGCGATCCGGCAGCCGGACGGCGGGCGCGACGAGCAGCTTCTCGACGCCGGCCTGGCGATCCGCGGCATAAGTGCCGAGGTAGGACAGATCGCCCGCAAACTCGGCCCTGGGCTTTGCCGGCCGATGACGCTCCGGATCGACATGGCCGTAGAGCGGCACGACACGGCGCGCCCCCAGCATGGACTTGAGCGCACCGAGTGCCTCGCCGCCGGTGTAGCTCAGCACCAAATCGAAATCGCGAAGGCCTTCCGGACCGAAATAGGGAGGCTGCTCGCCCTGCTCGATGCGCGCGAGCGTCACCGCGGTATCAAGATCGTAGAACACCTTGAGCCCACGGCAACTCTCCTGCGCGAGGCGTGAGGCTTCAACAGCATCCGGGCAGTAGGAGGTGACGATGACCGCGTCAGCCTGCCGGACCGCGATTGCCGCAGCCTGGGCAATATCATCCCATCCCGGATAGAGCACCACGTGGCCGCCATCGAGATGGGTGAGATCCCTTGCGCCGGCATAGTAGGGTGTGTCGCGCTCAAAGAAGCTGATCGACCAGCCGAGTGGCGCCAGCGCGCGTATCAGCCCGCGCCAAAGCGTGGCATGTCCGTTTCCCCAGGAAGAGGTGACCGTGAGGCCGAAGATCACCATGCGCATCGGGCAGCTCCAGTCAGGCGATTTCGTTCAGGCGAATGAGCTTAGAGCCCCAGTCGCCATGGACGACGGTGGTGATCGAGGCAGGTTCGACGTCGAAGCGAAAACAGTCGCCGAGCTGAAGGCCAAGCACCTTGCACACCGCAGCCTTGATGACGTCCGCGTGACTGATCAGTGCAACGCATCGGTTTGGGGCCTGTTCGCGCAGCACGTCCATGAGGTCGACGATCCGCTGCTGGGTGTCCTGCATGGTCTCGCCGCTCGGTGTTCGGGCGCTCTGTCGCTGGTCGTTCCACATCCGCCAGGCGGCGTCATCGGCCAGCTCTTCGAATGTCTTGCCGGACCATGCGCCGAAATCGATCTCATCCAATTCCTGGCAGATTCCGATCTGCTCGATATTGCAGGCGACAGCGATCGGTTTCGCGGTTTCCAAGGTGCGCTTGCGCGGGCTGCTGAAAATGGCCGCGAGCGGTTCCCTCGCCAGACGGCGGGCCAGACGCAGCGTCTGTGCCTGGCCGGTTTGGCCAAGATCGATATCCTGGCGGCCTGCCAGATAGCGGCCGACATTGTCATACGCAGCATGCCGCACGAGGAAAATAGTCGTTGTCATTCCGCGGCGTCGAGCATCGGCTCGCCCCTACCGGCTATGAAGGCGAGGGTGCGCAGGCGGGCTTCGGCATCGGTGAACTGCTCCGGCGGAGACTTCATGAAATAACTGCAAGGCCCGGTGAGCGCCCCAGCGATACCGCGATCGAGCGCCAGCTTGGCGCAGCGCACCGCGTCGATGACCACTCCGGCGGAGTTGGGCGAATCCCAGACTTCCAGCTTGAGTTCGGCATTCAGCGGGACGCCGCCGAAGGTCGTGCCTTCGACCCGGATATAGGCCCATTTGCGGTCGGTGAGCCAAGGCACATGATCGCTGGGTCCGACATGGATGTTGCCGGGCTCGAGCGGTACATCGATCTGGCTGGTGACCGACTGCGTCTTGGAGATCTTTTTCGATTCCAGCCGCTCACGCTCCAGCATGTTGAGGAAGTCCGTGTTGCCGCCGAAGTTGAGCTGGTAGGTGCGGTCGATGCGCACCCCGCGCTCCCGAAACAGATTGGCGAGCAGCCGGTGAACGATGGTAGCGCCGACCTGGCTCTTGATGTCGTCTCCGATCAGGGGCAGGCCGCGCTCTTCGAAGCGGCGGCGCCATTCCGGCCGCGAAGCGATGAAGACCGGTATGCAGTTGACGAAAGCGCACCCGGCCGCCAACGCGCATTCGGCATAGTAGCGGGTTGCCGCATCCGAGCCGACCGGCAGATAGGACACCAGCACCTCGGCCCCGCTTTCCCGAAGGCCTGCGGTCACGTCGGCGACCGGCTCATTCGCTTCCTCGATTTCATCGCGCAGATATTTGCCGATGCCGTCGAGTGTAGGTCCGCGTTGCACGCGCACGCCGATCGGCGCGACATCGGCAAAACGGAAGGTGTTGTTCGGGGCGTTGTAGATTGCTTCGGCCACATCGCGCCCGACCTTGCTCTTGGCGACGTCGAAGGCGCAGACGACCTCGATGTCTTCGACATGGTAGCCGCCGAGATCGGCATGCATCAGCCCGGGGATCGGCTCGTTGCTTTTTGCCTGACGATAATAGGTGAGGCCTTGCACTAGGGAGGATGCGCAATTGCCGACACCGACGATGCCGATGCGAACCTTTTTCGATGTCACGAAACCGCCGCCTCTATTGTTGGAGGTAAGTTCCTCGCGCCGAACTGTGATCGGTCAGGAATGTTCCTTGAGAGGTGGAAAATTCGCCGATGCGGTCGACGTTCAAGACTCCCGTTGCCGCGTTGTCTCCGAACGGCCAGCGCAGGACGCGACGTTCGGAGTGCGGCTAATGGAATCTCGCCCGCGCGGCCTCAAATCCGGCCCATGAGCGCCATGATCACCAGGATGACAAGTATGACGCCGAGCACGCCCGAAGGCCCATAGCCCCAGCCCGACGAATACGGCCAGGCCGGGATCGCGCCGATCAGCAACAAGATCAGGATAATAATGAGGATTGTGCCGAGACTCATATCGGGTCCCCTTCATTGGCGAGGTGGACGTTCGGACCTCAGACTGCGGGGCTCATATGCTATTTGTTCGTCATTCATCTGAGGCGCTGGGGGCTCAGTCCAGCCTGCGCAGCATGTCAGCTTCCCGCTCGAGGATGGTTGCGACTTCTTCGCGTTGAAGATGCGTCATCATCAGGCTGACGCAACATTCGAGGTAGGTGATGGAGGCTCGTCGCAGGAAGGCGGCGGTTTCCGCGGCCGCCATCTGCTCGATGTCCTTGGCTGATCGCTTCGACTGCACGACTGCGTTCTCCGTGCCGGTTATCGGGCCCAACCAGAATCTCGGTCGGATGTTCCGCTTCGGTGAAAAGAACGCGGGACGCATCGGGATCCTGCGGGCTGCCGGTTTCCAATCCGTCTGCTCCGGACCTGTTGGTCGCGGCGGCGGGCGACACGGTCGCGCTGCCTTCGAGTTCGGCGAAGTAAACGACCGTTTGCAGCAGGCCCTGCCGGAGAGGTACCTTGGGGGCCCATCCGAGAAGCTCCTTCGCACGCGCTATGTCGGGGCGTCGCCGGCGGGGATCGTCTTCCGGCAAAGGCAGGAATTTCACGGGCGACCTGGTGCCGGTCAGTTCCCTCACCAGGCTCGCCAGTTCGAGGACGCTGAATTCCCCGGGGTTGCCAAGATTGATCGGCTGGCGCGGATTGGGCTCGATGTCCATGAGCCGCAGCAGGCCTTCGACCAGGTCGGTGACGTAGCAGAAGGATCGCGTCTGCCGGCCATCGCCGAATATCGTCATCGCCCGCTTTTCAAGTGCCTGCATGACCAGATTCGAGACGATGCGACCGTCGGCGGGGTCCATCCTTGGGCCATAAGTGTTGAAGATACGGGCGACACGTACGTCGGCCCGATCGGCCCGAAGATAGTCGAAGCAAAGCGTCTCCGCGGTGCGCTTGCCTTCGTCGTAGCAGGCGCGCGGGCCGGTGCAGTTCACATGGCCGAGATAGTCCTCACGCTGCGGATGCTGCTCGGGATCACCATACACTTCGCTGGTCGATGCCTGCAGGAAGCGTGCACCGTCGCGAACGGCAAGCTCGAGGAGATTGAGCGACCCGACCACGCAGGTGCGCGTGGTATGAACAGGATCGGCCTGGTAGCGGGGCGGTGACGCCGCGCATGCCAGGTTGAAGACACGGTCGACCGGTTCACCCAGTTCCAGCGGGCTGCAGATATCCTGCTCGATCAACCGGAAGCGCGATTGGCCGATAAGCGGCGTAATGTTCTCCATTCGGCCGGTGAGAAAGTTGTCGATGCAGATCACGCGATAGCCGATGCCAAACAGGGCCTCGCATAGGTGCGAACCGAGGAAACCGGCACCGCCGGCGACAAGCGCCGTCCGTGTCTGTTGGGCCTTTCTTGAACGCCGCATCTGTGTGTTCTCCTGTCTGCCTGTCATGCTGCACTTTCGACATCCAGATCGAGCACCGGACGTGTCTGCCTTGCCCGCGCCAGCATCGACGTGAACTCTCGTGCCCGAGCAACTCCGGTGTGTCTTTCCAGGACCAGCGAATGGGCCTGCCTGGCCATGCTGAGCCTGGCGCGGTCGGGCTGTCCCAGAAGAATTCCCGTCACATCATCTGCGCTGCCGGCCGTCTGTATCGCCGTAGCCGGAAAGAAACTGTCGAGGCCTGGCCAGCGATCGCTGACGATCGGCGTCCCGCACGCCGCTGCTTCGAAAAGCCGGACGCTGGGCGACCATCCGGCTTCGACCATCGAAGTGCGTGTCACATTCAGCGTGTAGCGCTGCCGGTTATAGAAGCCGGCATGCTCGGCCGGCGGCAGGTGCTCGATCCGCTCGACATTGTCGGGCCAGTCGATATCGTGCGGGTATTGCGAGCCCGCGACCACGAAGCGTCGATCCGGCAGTCGACGCGCAGGCTCGAGCAGAAGCGTTTCCAGGGTCTGCTGCCGATCCGGACTGTAGGTGCCGAGATAGCCTAGGTCCCATTTGATCACATTTCGGTTTCGATGGTGCCGCTCGGGGTCGACGGAGCAATAGAGCGGTTCGGCCCGACGCGCGCCGAATTCGAGCTCCAGGCGATGGAGGGTCGGTCCGCCCGTGAAGGAGAAATAAAGGTTGAAATAGGGAATCTGCCGACGCGCGAGATAGTCGCAGTCATCTTCGGCAATCCTGGCCAGCGTCACCGGCGTGTCGATGTCGTAGAAGCAGAATAGCCCGGTGCACAGCGACGCGAGGTCGTCGATGACCGCCCTGCCTTCAGGCACGAACGAGCCGATGACCACAACATCGGCCTGCTGAAGGTCTCGTTCATGGCTGCGACGAAGCTCCTGGACGGTGTCGTAATAGCGCAAGTCGCAATAATCGGGGTCGCGCAGGTCGCGGTGGTGCGCGTACCAGGGCACGTCGCGTTCGAAGAAGGTGACGCGATGGCCGAGCTCGTCGAGGCCCCGCAGCAGCCCCCGAAACGTCGTCGCATGGCCATTGCCCCAGGAAGAGGACAGAGAAAGACCCAGGAACACGATATCGAGTGCCTTCGTCATTCTGCGGCCTCCACGGTCTCGCGCTCGAAATGCGCCTTTAAGATTGCGTCAACCCGTTCAGCCCTCAACGTGTAGGTGTGCTCGGCCAGAACACGCCGAAGCGCTGCCGCCCCGATCGCCTTTGCGCGCCCTGGTGTGAGCGTGCACATGATCTCGACAACGTCGGCGCCGTCTCGCGCCACCAGGATTTCCTCGCCAGGCGTAAGGAACAGCTCGACACCGGCCCAGGCGTCGGTGATGAGGCATGCACCGGCGCCGGCCGCCTCGAACACCCGCGTTGCCGGCGAAAAGCCGTTGCTGGCCATGCTGTCGCGGCTGATGTTCAGCACCGCCTTCGGCGTGACATTGAAGGCGTTGTGGTCTCGAGTGCCGACATGGCCGAGCCAGGAGACATTCTCCGGCATCGCCTTGTCGCCCCAGCCTGATCCGCCGAGCAGGAACTTCTGGTCCTCCAGCGCTCCGGCCGGCTCGAGGAAGAAGCCTTCCACGCGGGCCTCGCGGTCCGGCAGGCGATTGCCGAGAAAGGCGAGATCGCAGGCGAAGCGGGGATCTCGGGCGACAGGGAAATGCGTCTCAGGATCGAGCGCGTTGTAGATCGGCACACATTCGGCGGCGCCAAGCGCCCTATAGTCCCACACGACCGGATCTCCGCCGCCATAGGTCAGCACGAGGGCGATCCTTTTGAGCTCCTCGTGGAGAGGATGGCCGGCATCGTTCCGCAAGTCGCTGAGCGTCGCCGGGGCGTCGACGTCCCAGAACACTGTCAGCGCGTCATTGCGGGCGTGGTCGAGCACGGCGCGCAGCAGTGCTTCGTCTTCGAAGCCCACACCGCTTGCCTTGACGACGATGTCGGCCTGCGCTGCGCAGCAAGCGACTTGCATCAGCGCATCCGGCGTCGCCTCGTAGACGACGACGTCGCACCAGTCGGGAACCTCGATGTCGCGGTGCTTCTGCCGGTCAAAGGCGTCCGGCTCGTAGAAGACGATGTCGTAACCGCGCCGGGAAAGTGCCTTCAGCAGGCCGCGATAATAGGTGGCGGCGCCGTTCCAATAGGACGACAGCAGGCTGGATCCGTAAAAGGCGATCTTCATGCGGCGGCCTCCCTTGTTGGCACCCCGTCAACCGCATGGCGATTGCCGCATGCGGCGAGTATGTCGAACAATTCGTCGGCGCGGCGCCGGCATGTGTGCCGCGCCAGGATGGTTTCCAGCCCGGCTGCCGCCAGAGCCTTCGCAAGCCCGGCGTCGTGCAGCACGTCGCGCAGGTGCTGGCGCATCTCGGAGCCGTCGCGGGCAAACAGAAAGTCCTTGCCGGGACGGAACAGCTCTTCCACGTCCGACCATGGCGCAGAGACGAGGGGAATGCCGCAGGCCAATGCCTCGAACATGCGGATCGTGGGAATGCCCGGCAGATGGTCCCGATAGGGTCGGCGCGGGATGTGCACCGTCACTCGATGCTGCGCGAACGCTTTCGGGACGTCGGCATTGGCGATCCAACCTTCGTGGCGCAAGCCGGCGTCGGCGAGCGCGGCCCGCGCCTGCGCTGGGTAGCGCACCCCGTGAACGGTTCCCGACAGGCCAAGCTCGCGTGCCGGCGCGACGAGGAACTCCTGGATTTCGGCGCTGCGTTCGTCGTCGCCCCAGTTGCCGACCCAGACCAGATCCGATACGGCGTCGGCTTCGGGAGAGGGTTTGAACAACCGTTCGTCCGCTGCTTCATGCCAGGTGAAAGCCCGTCGGCCCCAGCCGGCGCGAAGGTAGCTCTCCCGCAACGCCTCGCCGAAGACCAAGACGCCGTCATAGTGCTCCAGGTTCAGTGCCGAGATCGACTGCGTCGCCGACACGGCGCGGTGATGCGTGTCGTGAAACAGCAGCGTGAACTTGCCGCCGTTGAGCTTGGCCCGCCCGATCCGCGCCACAAGATCTGGATCGGTCCATTCATGGACGATCACCACATCCGCCTTCGCAATCCAGGCCTCGTGATCGAAGGACGCATCGTAGGTCACCGGCATCAGCTCGGGAAAATCTTTCCGGAAGCGCTCGACGGCGAAGGGGCCTTGCTCGGCCAGAAGGTTCGAACGACTCCAGCCGTCCGCGGGTTCGAGCGCGAGGGCATGGTGTCCGTTCGCAACAAGCTCGCGCATGATGCCGCGCTGGAAATGCGCATTGCCATGGTTCCAATCGGAAACGACGGAATGGGTGTAGAATACGAAATGCATGGTCAGCGCCCTGCGACGGCCATCGCCGCACGATCGTAGATTTCACTCATCGCGGCCGCCTGCGCCTGCGGCGAAAATTTGCGCGCGCGACGGACGGCGCGCCGGCCAAGCTGGCGCCGCAAATTTTCGTCGCGGGAGAGGTGGGCGATGCATCCGGCAAGCGCATGCGGATCGCGCGTGTCGAAGAACATAGCCGCGCCGTCCCAGAGTTCGCGATAGGTCGCAATGTCGGCGAGGACCAGCGGCGCGCCCGAGAGCGCGGCTTCCAGAGCGGCAAGCCCGAAGGGCTCGTAGATCGATGGCGAAACGAAAATGCCGGCCCGCGCCATCCGCTGGCGCACTTGGGCATGGCCGATCGAGCCGAGCGCGACGCAATGATCGAGACACGCCATCTGCCCGTCCGGCCCGTCGAGGGGGCCGGCGGCATGGACCGGCCATTCGGTTATGGCAGCCGCGGCATCCAGCACCGCCGCATTCTTTCCTTCATCCCACCAGCGGGCGGCGGCCAGGACGAAAGGCTCGCGCCGCGAGGCGACCGGGCCGGGAAGAGCACTGTTGTGGACAACACTTAGCCGCGCGACCGGCCCGTAGCAGGCCTCAAGCATGTCGGCGTGGCTTCGGCTGGGTGCCACCACAATATCGGCGCGATTGAAACCAGCCCGGTTGCGGTCTTTCTGCCAGGCCCAGCCGTCGGTCGGGACCTGACCGCGCACGGCATGCAGCCACGTCACGACGCAGGAATGCGAGACCACGAGGATGGGGCAGGGCAGATCGACCTCGGCCGCCTGGGCCGGAGCGTTAAGATGAACGAGGTCCGCGGCAGAGGTCGTTGCAAGCTCCCGAAGCTCGCCGGGCAGGCCGTCGAGATCGCTCTCGTTGCGCGTCATCCAGTCCGGAGGGGTCTCGAGCCATGCGAGCGTCGCGAAGGATTGCGCCTCTTGTGCCTGCTCCCGAGAAGGCCGAGGCCCTAGCCCGGCCAGCACGACGCTGTCCCCTCGGTTGGTGAGCTCGCGCGCCAGGTCGAGCGAATATCGCCAGACGCCACCGACGGAGTCGGTGGTCATCAGGATGCGCCGCGGGCGATGGATCAATGATTGCAGCATGAGGACTCCAATTCGGCCAGCGCGCGCGGGCGCTGGTCCTGGATGTCGCTGAACGTCCGGAACGAAGCCAGATAGTGCTCATGCGCGCGCTCCCAGGCGAAATCGTCGGGTTCGCCCCACAGCTCGCGGTAACTTGGCGAGCTCGGATAGGGATAGAGCGGCACCGGCTCGTTGGCCCAGACGCCGTTGTCGATGAGGTGCTTGCGCCAATACTCCACCAGGGCCGGATCGTCCTCGACCACGCCGATCAGATTGGCTTGGACGAAAGGAACATGGCGGCGGGCATCGACCAGCAGCGCGGCCAATTCCTCGGTGCCCAGCCGACAGCGCTTGGCCAGCATCTCGCGGCCTTCGACGGTCAGGCTTTCCAGGCCAGCTTCGATCGAGACGCAGCCGGCCTCGCCCAACAATTCCAGCAACTCCGGTTTCCAGAGGTCGATGCGCGTCTGAACGCCGAATTGGATATCGCGGTCGACAAGGGCCTCGAGCAGCGCCTTCTGGGGCAGGAAAATCTCGTCGATGAAGTAGATGTAGCCGACGCCCTGGGCCATCAGACCGTCGATCTCGGCGACGACCGCGTCGTGGTTCCTGCGGCGGTAGGCGTCGCGAAAATCGATCTTGGCGCAGAAGCTGCAATTATAGGGGCAACCCCGCGAAGCTTCCACCTCTGCACCGGCGCCCTTCTGGTCCGCGTCGAACCGATGATGGTGGTGCGAATGGGCCGCAATCCAATCGGACGGCCAATGAAGTGCCGGGTGGTCGACGAAGCGGCTGACGCTCACGCCACCGTTGCAGGCCAGCACGCCGCTCTCGAGCCGCGCCGTGTGAGGGACGGCGCTCCATTCGCCGCGCCCGGCAAGCTCCGCCACCACCTCCTCGCATTCGCCGCGCACGACGACATCGACGCCAAGCTTGCGCAGGGTAGGGGCCGGCGTCGCCGAGCCATGCGGCCCGACGGCGGCGGTGCGCCCGCCGCGCCCGGCGAGATGCTTCAGGAATTCTGCCGGCACCCGCAGCTCCGGCGGCGCGCAGCGCCAGAACAGATAGGTCGGCGCGGTGGTCACGACGGTCATGTCCGGCGCGAACGCCGCCACGCGCTCGGCAAGTTCCGCGTTGTCGAGATGCTGCAACTGCCCGTCCAGCATCAGCACGCTGTGGCCGTCGGTCTCCAAGAGCGCTTTGCAGTAGCCAAGCTCCAGGGGCAGATGCGGCTGGCGGCAGCCGAAATAGATGCTGTGTTCATACGTCCAACGTGGATTGACCAGTGCGACTTTCATGCGACGTACCTCGCCACTTCAGCGTGCGGCTGAAGACGGTGCCGCAACAGCCAGCCGGCAAGGTCGCTGATGCCTTCGCGCCACGGGACATGCGCCCGCCAGCCAAGCGCGGCCTCTATCTTGCGGGTATCGGCGATGAAGAAGGGCTGGTCGCCGGTGCGTTCGAGATCCTGCCGCACCACGATGTCGCGGCCGGTCATGATGGCGATCTCCGACAGGAGCGAGCGCAGGCTGACGGCATTCCGCGGTCCGCCGCCAAGATTGAACGCCTGTCCCTTGAGGTCTTCGATCCTGGCCAGCACTCCGCGATAGGCGGCAACCGCGTCGGACACATGCAGGATGTCGCGCACCTGCTTGCCGTCGCCATAGACGGTGATGGGCCGGCCGCTGAGCGCGCTGAGGAGGAAATGCGCGACCCAGCCCTGGTCCTCGGTGCCGAACTGGCGCGGTCCATAGATGCAGCTCATGCGCAGCACCGCCGTCGGCAGGCCATAGGACTTGGCATAATCAAGGACATACTGGTCCGCAGCGCCCTTGGAGCAGCCATAGGGCGTGCAGAAATGGAGCCCGATCGTCTCGTCGACGCCATTGGCGCGGATGGCTTCGTCGCAAGGCTCGTAACGGTCGTCCGTTTCCTGCACCGCGAGCTGGGGCAAGCTGCCGTAGACCTTGTTAGTGCTGGCGAAGATTACCGGGGCGCTCACCTGGCGCGCCGCCTCAAGCACGTTGAAGGTGCCTTTGAGATTGATGTCGAGGTCCTCCGCGGGATCGATCAGGCTCGTGGTCACAGCGGTCTGGGCGGCCAGATGGAAGATCGCTCTTGCTGGCGTCAGCACCGAGGCCAGTTTGGCTTGGTCGCGCACGTCCACGGCTTCAACCCTGAGATGGTTGCCGTGCTTTTGCGCCAGCCATTCGAGGTTCTGCTCGACGCCGGCTCGGCTGAGATTGTCGATGACCAGAACTGGCTCGCCATCCGACAACAGGCTGTCGGCGAGGTTTGAGCCTATGAAGCCGCTGCCGCCGATGACGGCCACCGGCGCTTTGCCGAGGCCGCGATGCCGCTCGCTCATGACACCAGCCCCCGCTCTTCAAGCTCGCGCTTCATGTCGGCGCCTCGGTCGATGACGACGGTGTTGCGAACCCAGGCCGCGAATTCACCGAGGGAGTTCTCAAGCCGATGGCTCGGCTCGAAGCCAAGCAGCTCGCGCGCCTTGGCAATGTCGGCAAAGCAGTTGCGGATGTCGCCGGAGCGCGCCTTGCCGAGGATTTCGGGCGGCCGCTTCGGAACGCCCATCGCTTCTGCAAGCAATCGAGCGACCTCGCTGATGGTGTAGGACCGTCCGCTGCCGATATTGATCGCGTGGCCGGCTGCCTGGCGTTGCTCCAGCGCCAGGCGGAAAGCGCGGGCGACATCGCGCACATGGACGAAGTCGCGCTTTTGCTCGCCGTCCTCGAAGATCATCGGCCGCTTGCCGTTGGCGAGCCGCGAAGCGAAGTTGGCAAGCACGCCGGTGTAGGGATTTGCGAGCGCTTGACCGGCGCCGAAGACGTTGAACAGGCGCAATGCCACCGCATCCACGTCATAAGCCTGACCGAAGATCAGCACCGCGCGTTCCTGCGCATATTTGGTCAGCGCGTAGATCGAAGCGAGGTCAGGACGTTTCTCCTCGTCGGTCGGAATCGGCGACAGCGCTTCGCCGGCAGCCGACAGCGGGTCCCATTGGCCGATCCTGATGTCGCTTGGCTTGCGATGGGCATCGTCGATACGCCGCCCGTCTGGTGTCTTGTAGAGGCCTTCGCCGTAGATGCTCATCGACGATGCGACGACAATGCGTTCGACTGGTTTCTTGATCAACGCCTCGAGCAGGGTCGCGGTGCCGAGATCGTTGGTGCCGACATATCGGGCGATCTCGTACATGGATTGGCCGACGCCGACCTCGGCAGCGAGGTGGATGACGGTGTCGACATCCGCTACCGCGTCGGCGACCGCGTCTCGATCACGTACATCTCCCCGTATCAGCTCGGCGCCAGCTGGAATGCTGACGGCTTCATTGCCGTGCACTTGGTCCAAGAGTGCGTCCAGGACACGGACCTCGTAGCCATGCTCGATGAGTTCCTGGGCGACATGCCGGCCAATGAAACCGCAGCCTCCCGTAACCAGGACACGTTTCACGAGAACTCCTTGCCGAGTTAGCGTTGGGGCCGATTTAGCGTTGGGGCCGATTTAGCGTTGGGCTCCCGAACTTCGGGACAAAAGGTTTGTTCCCTGCTTCATCAAAGTTCCCTCCGTGGCGAAGCTGTCGGCGGGTCGCCCGCATGCCTGGGAACATTGCCCTTTGCGCGCTGTTAGGGCCGCTCACCGACGTGCGGCGAGAAAGGGAATGCCATGTCTGAAGCGAAGACGACCACCAATCACGACGAAATTCGCAAATGGGTTGAGGAGAGGGACGGCCATCCCGCCGTGGTTCGCACCAAGGGCGAGGGCGGCATCCTGCGCATCGACTTCGGCGAGCCGGAGGAAGCGCTCGAACCGATCGAGTGGGATGAGTTCTTCCGGATCTTCGACGAGAACGACCTTGCCTTCCTCCATCAGGACAAGGCCGGGAGCGGAGGAAAGAGCCGCTTCAACAAATTTGTCGAGCGGAGCGGGAATGGTTGACGCGGGCGGCGGCAGGTAACCAGCAACGAACGCACGCAAGCGGCCCGACCGGCGGAGGCTGCCGCGCCGCCCCGGTTGCCTCAATCCAATGGCTTGTCGGTTGGGCGCGGGGTGGTTCCGGCCTCGCGCTTGCGACCGGCATTGCGATTGGCAACCTTACTGTCGAGCGGTGATGTCGACTGTTCCTCGGCGGCGCCGGCTGTTTTGGGAACTGCCGGTCTCGCGCCGGCGTCGCTATCCATGGCATCGCGGTTTGGACGCGGAAGGCCTTCGGCGTTCGGTGACCTGGTGGCCGGCCGAGATGTGTTTTTCAGTTGAGCCATTTGATACCTCCTTACCTGATCGCAACGACAGGGCGCCCGGGCGAGTTCCGGGCAAAGACGTGGTCACCCGTGAGGGCGCATCACGACCTTGATGCAGCCGTTCTGCTTGTCGCGAAACTTCCTGTAGAGGTCGGGTCCGGCCTCGAGCCCGGCGCGGTGGGTGATCACGAAGGACGGGTCGATGTCGCCGCTTTGGACCTTGTGCAGGAGAGGCTCGAGATAGCGTTGCGTGTGGGTTTGTCCCATGCGGAACGTCAGCCCCTTGTTCATCGCCGCGCCGAACGGGATGTGGTCGACAAGGCCGATATAGACGCCGGGCACCGAAATGGTGCCTCCCTTGCGACAGCAATAGATCGCCTCGCGCAGCACATGCGGCCGGTCGGTGCCAAGATAGACACTCGCCTTGACCTTATCGAGCATGGAATCCGGGGTGGCGCTGGCATCGGCTTCGGTGCCGACACAGTCGATGCAACTGTCCGGGCCGCGACCGTTGGTCATGGCCATCAGGGCATCGTAGATATTCACGTTGCTGAAATCGAGGGTCTCGGCCTTGCCGTGGTCCCGCGCCATAGCAAGCCGCTCCGGCACCTTGTCGATGGCGATCACGCGTCCGGCGCCAAGCATCCAGGCGCTCTGGATCGCGAACTGGCCGACCGGCCCGCAGCCCCAGATGGCGACGGTGTCGCCCTCCCGGATGCCGGCGTTCTCCGCCGCCATATAGCCGGTCGGGAAGATGTCGGAGAGGAACAGGACCTGTTCGTCGTCCATGCCGTCCGGCACCTTGATCGGGCCGACATCGGCAAAAGGCACGCGCAAATACTCGGCTTGCCCGCCCCAATAGCCACCGACCAGATGCGAATAGCCGAACAGGCCCGCGGGCGACTGGCCCATGACCTTGGCGGCCTGGTCGGCGTTGGGGTTCGACCGGTCGCAGAGTGAAAACAGGCCGTTCTGGCAAAACCAGCATTCGCCGCATGAGATATTGAAGGGAACGACGACGCGATCGCCCTTCTTGAACTTGCTGTGTCCACGGCCGACCTCCACCACTTCGCCCATGGTCTCATGGCCCAGCACGTCGCCCGATTTCATCGTCGGCATATAGCCGTCCATCAGATGCAGGTCCGAACCGCAAATGGCGCAGCAGGTAACCCTGATGATGATGTCGCGGTCGTCCTCGATCGCGGGATCGGCGACCGCGTCGCACCGGATATCGCCCTTGCCGTGCCATGTCAGCGCTTTCATCGTGCCGTTCCTGTCGATTGGAGGATTGAGTGCATCGAACTTGCGCCCGGCTGGAATGTTCCCCGGGCGGCGCCTCGGATTCATCCGTTGTTCGCGGAGCCCGGTTCGGCGGCCTTGCGATGCTGCTCGGCCAGCGTGCCGGCCGGCGTGACATGGGCCGCGGCAGCCTGCATCTTGTTCTTCAAACCGCTAACGACCTGCTCTTTTCCGGCCATCATGGCGTCATAGCCGTCCTTGGCCACATCGGCCGGATTGTCTTTCTCCTGAGTCCCGATTTCGGTGTCCATCATGTCGGCGCGCTCGAAGAAGCGGGTCTGCGTCGCGCCGGGCATCAGCACTGTCACGGTCACACCGCTGTCCTTCAACTCATGGCGCAGCGCGATGGCGAAAGAATCGATGAAGGCCTTGGTGCCGTTGTAGACCGCTTGGAAGGTGCCGGGCATGAAGCCGGCGATGGAGCCCGTGAACAGGATCCGGCCGCGGCCACGCCGGACCATCTGCCGGCCGAGCCGATGTGCCAGATAGACCGTGCCGGTGATGTTGGTGTCAATGACGCGGCGCGCCTTGGGCCAGTCCTGATCGATGAAGCCCCGGCCCAGGCCTCGTCCCGCGTTGAGGAACAGAAGGTCAATAGCGCGGTCACCAATCCTCGCGATCAGTTGATTGGCCCCTTCCTCGGTCGCGAGGTCGGCTTCTACCGCCTCGACTGCAACGTGGTGAGATTGCAGCGCCTCGGCAGCCTGCTCTATCGCCGGCTCGTCGGCCACGATCACCAGTTCGTAGCCATCTCTCGCGCATAATTTCGCCAGTTCCTTGCCGATGCCGCTGGAAGCGCCGGTCACCACGGCGAGCTTTCCGCTTTTTCGTTCTCCGACCGTTCGAGTGTGGTCCGGCCGAACATGCGCAGAGTGCGATTGTTCCGTTCGAATTCTTGGGATTCGGCAACGCGCGGCAAACGAGGCTCGGCGAGACGGAACCAATTCGGGGCACGGCTGTTCCGCCGTCAATGTGGAGCGACAGCCATGGGCATTTTTCCGATCTGGATAAGAAACTTACCGACAACCTCTATGAGCATGGCAGCCAGCTGACCGATCCCAGCGCTCATCTGCCCCGGCGGGTCAAGGAGAAGGTCGATCTCCTCATGCCGTTCATCCAGCCGGAGGCGCGTGAGGCGGTCAGGCTGCAAATCCTCGGCATCATTCACGAGCACATATTAGATGAGACCGAGATTGGGCCTGGAGAGCCAGCGGCCAAGGAATGAGAGAAGCTGGCTGGACGCGTCATCGATTTCCGGCCGCCCTAAAGCGGCAGCGCCGAACGGAGCCAGGCGCTAGCTGATATCTATGATTTTTCGCTTCTTGGGCGTCCGGCCCGGCCTGGCTGCGGGAGGAGGCGACTTTGCCGCCGGTGCCGCGGCCAAACGCTGCTCGCGTAGTCGCGCCGTCTTTGCCTGGCGCGCCAGTCGTTCCGTCTCAAGCAGTTCGCGCGCCGCATTCGAGGTGCGCTCACGCCTGTCCTTGTCGATCTTCCGCGTCGCCACGGTCGTCCCAGATCAATTCGCCGTTGGAGCCGTATCCAACTTGCCCGAAGGCCCATTGTTCCGAATGATCCCGCGAGGCACGGACGTTTCGAACGAAATGTCTGCAACTCGACTATGTCGGGCCAAGCCCTTGTCGGAAGCTCCCGTTGCTTCTCCCGCCGGGAAGTTCAGCGCTGCTTCGCGGTTCAGCCGGCTGAAGCCGACGCGATGCGCCGGCCTGCGACGTCGGAACCGAAGCGGTGCGTTCGCCGTTCCGGCTGCATTCCTGTCGCCAAGGAGATCGCCATGGCGCCGCGTCCCGCCTGGAGCGGTTATCTCAAACTGTCGCTGGTCACCTGCGCCGTCGAATTGACGAACGTCGTGACCCATGCCGAGAAGGTTTCCTTCCACGTGCTCAATCGCAAGACCGGCAACAGGGTCCGGCGCGTCTATGTCGATGCCGAGAGCGGCAAGCCGCTGGACAAAGACGACGAGGTCAGGGGCTACGAAGTCGGCAAGGACGAATTCATCTTCATCGAAGAGGAAGACATCGAGGCGGTGCAGATCGAGTCTTCGCACACGCTCAATCTCGACGGCTTCGTCTACAAATCGTCGATCGAGCAGATCTATCTCGACGCGCCCTACTACGTGACGCCCGCCGACAAGGTCTCGGAAGAGGCCTTTGCGGTGATCCGCGACGCGCTGGCCGAAAAGCAGATGGCCGGGCTCGCTCGCATCGTGCTCTATCAGAGGGAACGCCCGGTGGTGGTCGAATCACGCGGCAAGGGCATGATGCTGACCACCCTGCGTTATGGCGACACCGTGCGCGAGCCCGCCGGCGTCTTCGCCGAGATCAAGTCGGGAAAGCCCGACAGCGAGATGATCGGGTTGGCTGAGCACATCATCGATAAGCAGAAGGGCAAGTTCGATCCCACCGAGTTCCGAGATCGATATCAGGAGGCACTGCTGGAACTGGTTCGCGCCAAAAAGGCCGGCAGGAAGGCGCCGAAAGCCAAGGCGGAACCCAAGCCGTCCAATGTGGTCAATTTGTTCGATGCGCTGAAAAAGAGCCTCGGCGCGGAGGCCGGGGCAAAACCCAAATCCCCGAAGTCCAGGGGAGCGCCGAAACGAAAAAAGACGAAGAATTCTGCACGGGGGCGCAAGTCGGCATAGCAGTTGTCTGTGCGGTGAGCGACAGGCAAACAAGGCTGGAGGCTTGGCGCCTTCGCCGAGGAGGAATTCGGGTAACGCTCAGCGCGGGCTAAAACACCGTCCGTGGCAGAAGAGCACGAGCTCGAGGATTTCGCGCGCCGGGGCGCACCGGGCACGATCCAAAAATCTATCCGTTGCGTTCCTCGCTTTCACGCAACAGCCGCACGATCGCATCGACTGGGGATGGATTGGCCGCCGGCTGGATTTTCCGTCGCCAAAGATGGCGAAGAAGCTTTTTCAACATGGGCATGCACATACTCCCTAGCTATCAGACCTTGCATCGGGCGTTCCGGGTTGGAGCGCCACTTCCTCGGCGAGCCGGCATCCATCAACCCAGCCGGGCGGCAAGCAGGAAAGCGGCGCCCGCCAGAACCACGAGCGCCGCAATCACCAGCACCGGCCCGTTCCTGCTCGGCTGAAGGCCGGGCGCGTTCTCGGGGCGCTGCATGGCGTTGGCGAAGCTCGCCTGATTGGTGAATTTCGGTTCATCTGATGCGACGCGATGGGCGGAACTCGTCGACCCTCCCGCCTCTGCATCGGTTTCCTGCGGGGCGGCAGAAGGGTCGAATCCGGGCGTCTTGTCCCGGGTAAAGCCCATCTGCATTTCGCCTCGACCCTCGGCGGGTGTTCGCTTGCTCGGTGAGGTCATCGGACAGCTCCTTCGCTACCAAACATCTGTCCGGCGTCGGTGTTCCCACGGGATCTTGAACGCGAACTAGAAACGCTGCTGTGCGGGAACTCGTTTCCGGGAAGGGGGAACTATCAATCGCTGAGCGCGGCCGGAACATTTCCTGTTGGGCAGCTTTTACCTTCGTTATCTAAGATGACGAGGCACCGATGCAGGTTCTGGAGACCCACATACTTTCCAGGTCGGAAGGCGTGGTGACAGTCGAATTTCTCGGTGAGGGCGGCGAAAAGATTGCCGTCACAATGGCTGGATCCGATCCACGGCCCACGTACGGCGACCGCTCTTATCGATCGCGCCAAAGAGATGATGGTGCCGTGCGCGGTTTTCGAGACCATGGAAAACCGGTCCGAGCAGCAGAGCAGCCGCGACTTCAGCGAGCCCGCCAAGCCGGACAGCCCCTTCACATTCGAATATCGCGACAATGATGGCGTGCGGCAGCTCAAGGGCGTGGAATTCCCGAACCTGGAGGCCGTGCACGACGAGGCGCTGCGTTCGGCGATTGATTTGCTTGACGACACGGCCGCCGAAGGTGGGCAGCAGGGCTGGGCCGTCCGGGTTCGCGACGCCAACGGAAAGATCGTGCTGTCAATCGACTTCGACGAGGCGAAACGGAAGAAGGCGGCAGCGGAATGAGGACCGCGGGGGCCTGAGAAAGGACCATGCTCCCGTTCCTATCACTGGATATGAGATATTCGACAATGCGCCTGCATCTTAGTCCAGCCTGGGCTCGCAACTGAAACGCCGTGCAGTCCTGCACTGCGGAACCTCATTCCAAATGAATTCCGTGTTCATCCGGAACTTTGGGGACGACTGTCAGTTCGATGATTTGCAGGCGCCGCTTTTTTGGCGCCTGCCGGAGATCGGTGGGAAACACTGATCGGCCCGCACCTCAGACGCGGGCCTGCCGACCCCGCCAGGACAAGCCGGTCAGCCAAGTATGGACGGGAGCCTATCATGAAACACCAAACGCTCGACCAACTGCACGCAGTCGCTGATATCAATCCGCTGGTGCCGCTCACGACAAGGACTGAAAAGATAGAGAGGTGGGCAGAACTGCTCGAGCGGAATCCGTTGCGCTGTCTCGCCGCGCTCACCGGCACCGAGTATCTCTATCCAGGCATGCGGGAAGAGGCGCGGGCGGCTGGATCCCCGCTGACGGTTGCGTTCGAAGACCCGCTGCTGAGGGCCTCGGGCCTGCAGTCCGATACCTATGGGGAAGCCAAACGCTTCTTTGAACTCTCCGATTGGCAGTTGCATGAAGTCGTCTGCAGCTGCCACACCGGCGCAACCATGCAGGCCAGTTGGGCTGCTGGACGCGTCCGGAGAATTGTCACAGGCAATCGCATTTTTGCCTGGCTGAGAAGCCGCTTCATACACTGACTGCGTCTCAACCTGCTCGCTATCGCGGCTGTTGCGACAGCCGCCGGCTTTGCTCGGACGTTGATCGATCCGCGGAGCGATAGGTCCATGCAGGGCGCGCGAGACCGCAATGCGGCGAAGACGGCGATGCGGTGAGAACGGCAAGTCGCCGATCGAAAGGCCCTGCTTCAGCCGTTCTGGTCGATCGCGTGGGGCGCTGGCTGCTGGCTCCCGCCGCTCGGGCGCTCGGGCTCTCGGCCGATCCAGGCCCAAACGGTTATCAACAAAATCACCACGATCGCGATCACTGCAACGATCCGGGGCATCAGAAATCCTTTCGTCCGCTGCTAGCCGCCCGGCTTGTTCGTGTTTGGAGCCGAAGCCGCGCCGACTGTCGGATCGGGCGCAACCGGACCGCGCTTGGCCTCCGAACTCTGTTTGCCTAATTGGGCGATGGCGTGTTTGTTCCATCGGACTGATGGAGCCGATTGCCCGCGTCCCTTATCGGCCAGGTCGGGGAACGCTCTTCCGACGATCTGGTTATCCCTCAGATCAACCCGGAGAGTGTCATGGGCAATGACGAGAACCGCCGCGAGACCGGCGCCAGGAAGTACCCGGCCAACACCGATCCGGATCCCTCAGACCGGTTTTCGCAGGCTGCGGCCGGCAACGAAAAGCCTCACGATCGCTTTGGGCTCACCCGCAGACAGGGCGAGGTGGAAGATAAGACACATCAGTCGGAAGGGCAAAACCCTCCGGGACGGGCGACGCCTCGTCCTGCGACGGAAAAGACTTCCGGAGCGGGCCCATCGGTCCCCAAGCAATCCAAGGATGCAAAAGCGCCCAAAGGCGGCCGCCGGTCTGGTACCTATGTGAAAGAATAGTAGTCTTCGCTCGCCGCATCACCTGTGCGCCGAAGGTTCCGCATAGCGCGATGTCGAATGCATCCGTCCATCACCTACACCCCGAAGGGGTAGGTGTCGGGGACACCGCGCGTCACATGCTCCAGCCCGAGCGGCGTCACGGCGGTAGTTTCATCGAACCAGACGAAGGCATCGAATTGCCGCGCAAGCGAGGCGTCGGCATAGTGGCTGTGCAGTTCCGTTTCCGGTCGATAGATCACTCCGATGAACCGTTCCAGCCGACGTTCGGTCAGCCGTTCATGAAGGGCTGGATCGGCTCCAAGGTCGAGCAGGAAACGGGCGGTGCCGGCGTCGTGGCAAAGCCGCTCGTAGCTGTCCTCGCGCGAAGGCCGCACGGACATGATTTCCATTTCGCCGTCCCAATGCCTGGCGGCAGCGACCGTCCCGGCATGCGTGCCGAAGCCGATGAGGGCTACGTCGTCGCCGAACCGCTGGCGACAGAGCTGACCGATGTTCACTTCGTCCCTGACGATTCCCATCTCCGTGAAGCGGGCGTCGCCGATATGGGAGTTGTGCGCCCAGACCACGGCCTTGGCATCGGGAGAACGCGCTTCGATAACATGTTGCAGCGTGTCGAACATGTGCGTGTCGCAGGTTCCAGGATTGCGCGCCGCCATAGTACATCACGCGATAGTAGTGCTCGGCGGAGGCAATGAGCCGGGCGTTCTGCGCGGCGTCGAACAATTCGTCGCCGTCCTGGCCGGCGTGATCGAGCTGACGCGACAGCATGTCCCGGCACTGCCGCAGCACCGCCTCCTCGCATTCCCGGTAGCCTCGGGTTAGCGCCGCCCGGCCATAGGTGGCGGGTTCGTGCTGCCACGGCGTCAGGCAGCCGTAGCGTTCGCGGGCAATGCTTGCCGCCTCCGGATCGATGCGGTCGAGATATTCCAAAACCGCCGCGATCGAGCCTCTCATATTGTAGATATCGAGGCCGTAGAACCCTGCCTGGCTTGCCGGTGTTTCGATCTGCTCGTTGTGCGCACGCAGCCACTCCACGAATGCCGCGAATTCGGCGTTGCGCCACATCCAGGTGGGAAACCGCTGGAAAGGCATGTCGGCGCGCGGCGAAGGTGGGCGGTGGCGCACATAGCGGTCGATCGCCGCGGCGTCGGGCCAGTCGGCTTCAGCGGCGACGATCGTGAAGCCATGTTTCTCGATCAGTCTTCTGGTGATCCAAGCCCGCGCCCGATAGAATTCGGATGTACCGTGGCTCGCTTCCCCGAGAAGCACGATCCGCCGGTCGGCAAAGCGATCGAAGGCCTCCACAAAGGCGGGATCATCGAACTCCGGAAGCGGTTCGGCCGCTGCGGCAATCATCTGCGGAAGACTGCGCGCTGGCAAGAGCGGGGAGACACGGCTGGATCGGATGCGGTTGTCCTCCTGCCAGCCTTCTTCGCCGATCAAAGGGACAAAGCGCACGGCACCGAAATCTTCCTCGCTGTAGGTGGAAGCGCCCGTGCGGGTGACTTTGAGGAGGCGCTGCTCGTCAGGGTCATCTCCGACCGGAATGACCAGCTTGCCGCCGACATCCAACTGCTGCTGCAGCGCGAGCGGCGCGCCGGGCCCGCTCGCCGCGACGACAATGGCATCGAACGGTGCCGCTTCGGGCCAGCCCTTGGTGCCGTCGCCGGTGCGCACATCGATGTTGCGATAGCCAAGCGTCTCGAAGCGCCGTCTCGCGGTTTCCGCCAGGCCGGCGTGCCGTTCCATCGTGTAGACATGATCGACGATGCGGCTCATCACGGCGGCGGCGTAGCCAGATCCCGTGCCGACCTCGAGGACGTGATCGCCGGGCCCGATCTCAGCCATTTCCAGCATGAACGCGACGATATAGGGCTGCGATATCGTTTGGCCCTCGGCAATCGGCAGCGGTCCATCCTCGTAGGCAAATTCTTCGAAGCCAGGGTCCACGAAAGTCTCGCGTGGGACCTCGCGCATCGCTGCCAGGATCTCACGATCATGAATGCCGCGGCGGCGGAGATGAACATCGACCATTCGGCGACGTTCGCGGGACAGGTCGAGCATGTGCATCCTCAACAGGAAGTTGGAATCGCAAGCGGCTGCGGCAACGTCATCCCTCGGCTTCCATCATCGTCCTGGCCGGCTCCCGCGCGACGTTCTCCTCGATCCGCTCGCGCCCCGGAGTCTCCGGCAGCGCCTTGCGGAAATTCTTGGCATAATCGGGCGGCATCTTCGGCATCAAGGCTTCGTCAATAACGCGCTCGACCTCGTCGGCCCGTTCGATGCTGGCGCAAGCCATCAATGCGGCAGATTCTTCATGGCGCACCTGGACAAAGGAGATTTTGTCCCGGTTTTTCCGCAAAGCCTTCATGATGCCGTTGATGCCATCGCCGGGCAGGCCGAACATGACCTCGACATCCCAAGCAACCCGAGTGTCGACGAAAATTTCGGCTGCATTTGGCATGGCCAGGCTCCAATGAATGCATTCCGAACCAGTAGGGCGGCAGTTGGTTCCCTTGGCCACGCAGCCAGGCCACCGCCTCGCAAGGAGCGAATTCGCGGGAACGAGCGAGCCGGACGCGGATTGAATCCTCATTCGCTGACGAGCAAAGCGCCAGGATTGGCGATTAGCCGGAAGGGTTGATCATGAGCGAGCCACTGAAAACCACAAATCACGAGGTGATCCGGGCTTGGATTGAAGCCCGCCAAGGCAGACCTGCAGTCGCGCGGACTGCAGGCAAGGGGGCGGTGCTGCGCGTCGACTTCGGCGAGCACGAAGAGGATCTGCAGCCCGTCGAATGGGAAGAGTTCTTCGCCATATTGGATGAGAACGAACTTGCCTTCGTGCACCAAGACCTAACGGCGGAAGGTTTGCCCAGCCGTTTCAACAAATTCGTCGAGCGCGGATGAGAGAAGCGCCATGCGATCAGGCGGAAAGCAATTCGCTCGCCTGATGCTCGCTGCTTACGCCTGCCGCTATTGATTGCCCGGCATTTTGTTGCTGCCTTGCGGATCCTTTTTTATGCCGGCGGCGGGAGACGTGTCCTGGGGTGCGTTTCCGCCCTGGTTCTGCTCAGGTGTCCGCTTCAACGGTGCCGTCGGCCAGCTACTCTGGACATAGGCGAAGGCCCAGTAACATGCCAACAGCACAACCACTGTCAGGATCAGCGGCAACAGCACTCGTCTCACGCTGACTCCTATTTGCTCTGCTGACGGTAATCGCCGGCCCGCGGATCGAATCCGGTCCAACCGCCAGCTTCGTAGTCGTTCCGCCGTTCGCCGATGTCCACCGACCTGGAATCGTGGAGGATCGCTTGTGCTTGCGGAGCGAGGTCATCTTCGACGCGAGCGGTAACCAGAGTGCCGCCCCGGCGAATGCCTTCGGCATAGATATGGGCGTCGCCCTCCGACACGCCGCCGTCGGTCAGACTGCCGATGATGCCGCCGGCCGCTCCACCGACAACTGCGCCCGCGGCCGCGCCCGCGGCTGTCGCCGCCAGCCAGCCAGCCGCCACGACCGGACCGACGCCAGGTATTGCTATGGCGCCGAGGCCCGTCGCCAAGCCGCCGGCGCCGCCCACGACCGCCCCGATCCCGGCTCCACTGGCTGCATCTTCGGCGGCCGCGGAAGAATGCCGGCCGTCGGCATTGTTGGCGATGATGCTGAGATCGCTCGGCGGTACGCCCATGGACTCCAGCTCGCCCACGGCATCGGCGGCATCGTCATAATCGTCGAACAGTGCGGTGATCGTCTGCATTTTGATGTCTCCTATCGATTACTATCGGCCGCCAAAGGTTTGCGCGTTATCGGCTGCGACCGCCGGAAAAACGAGGGAGGTCGCAGCGACGGCCAATGGCGCGACAAGTGTCCGCATGTTCATGGCTTCAAGCTCCTGTGGCTTCCAGCTCCTGTGCTCGATGGGCCGGAGCCGAACAAGCGACTCAGGGCTTTGTTCCAGTCCGAGCCTGTCGATTTTCAGATGGCGTCTGCCGGAACTGTGATCCGAAGGCCGCGTTCCACGACAAGCCCACCTCAGAGGTTCTTGCTCGCCGCAAGTCGCTTGGACGGAACGGCCTTTCCTGCTGCGGTTTGGTCAAGAGGGCGCTCTCGGCAAACGAACTGGCGGCTACCGTCTGCGATTTCCTTCGGCCGTTTGGCTCAGGGTGCCGCAACGGCCGGACATGGTCGCCAAGGCGATCCCGCCGGGCGCGTAGGCGGCTGACCATGCAGGCCGCCTACTCCCTTGGACAGGAACATTTGCAGCCCTTATCGGTTAGCTCAAGACCAGCGATAGGTTGCTGGAGAAACCACCTTCGACAGGAAGGGAAACGCCATGTTCGGCTCCGATTTATGGCTGTTCGTTGTTGCCGGCGGTCCGCTGATCCTTCTCATTGCGATCATCTACGTGCTTTTCACCCGCCGTCACAGAGGCCCAGTCGAACGGCGCGAGAGCGACCGCGCGACCGAGCGCTTGTACCGCGAGCAAAAGGACTAGCGCACCAGCCAAGCTGTCGCGCCCAAGTCGTTGTTTTCACGCGATTTCGGCAATGCTCCGCGCGCGGCGCGGCTTGCCTGATCTCCGGACGGTGTTGCCGGGCCCATTTCGCAAACTCCGACAGCGGAACAAGCGAGGCCCGCGGCTGTTATCGAAAGGTCCGAAATCGGAGCAGCAGTTGATGACCAACGACGAGTTGCCGGGTCTGCCAGCATCGCTCCCCGTGATCGACGCGAAAGCCGAGCCAACGCTGAAAAGCGCCGCGGCGGAAGCGTTCTACACCCATGCGATCCGCGAGCTCGCCGCTACCGACATTCCTTTCCTCGTCGCCGGGACCTACGCGGTGAGCGCCTATACCGGTGTTGTTCGGCAAACCAAGGATCTGGATATCTTCTGCAAGGCCGGAGACTGCTCGCGCATACTCGAGCATTTCAAGGACATCGGCTATGCGGTCGAGATCCGGGACGACCGCTGGCTCGGGAAGGTCTTCGGGGGCAAGCATTTCTTCGATGTTATCTTCGCCTCGGCCAACGGCACGATGCAGGTCAAGGATCAGTGGCTGGAGCATGCCCGCCAAGTCGAGCTGCTGGGCAGCCAGGTTCGCATCATCGGCCCAACGGAGCTCATCTGGTCGAAATGCTTCATCCAGGACAGAGGACGCCACGACGGCGCCGACATCGCCCACACCATCCTCAAGGCGCACGACCAGATCGACTGGCCAAGGCTGCTCGCCTATCTCGATGTCCATTGGGAAGTGCTGCTGATGCAGGTCCTCAACTTCCGGTGGATCTATCCCAGCGAGCGGGACCGCATCCCAGACTGGCTGCTCGACGAACTGCTGGGCCGGCTTGCGCGGCAACGGCAGCTGCCGTCGCCCAAAATGAAGATCTGCCGCGGCCGCCTGCTGTCGCAGGTCGACTATGAGATCGACGTCAAGGAATGGGGGTTTGCCGGCGTCGGCGGCGTTGGAGAGATGCGCGATGCCTGAACCAGCCACATCAGCGAAATCAAACGGCAACGGTGTGATCAAGGTCGCCGCCATGGGCGACCTGCATGTTCAGGAAGATGCCCAGACCTCGTACCGCGACCTGTTCGGCGAGATATCGCGCCAGGCCGACGTCCTGGTCCTTACAGGCGATCTCACCAATCTCGGAAAACCGCGTGAGGCGGAACTTCTGGCCGAGGATCTGCGCGCATGCTCGATTCCCGTGGTCGCGGTTCTCGGCAACCATGACTACGAATCCGGTTGCGTCGAGCAGATCGCTGCAACGCTCCGCCAGGCGGGGGTCCATCTCCTCGATGGCCAGGCGATCGAACTGAACGATGTCGGCTTCGTCGGCGTGAAGGGTTTTGTCGGCGGCTTCGGTCGAAGGATGCTGGGCTCCTTCGGTGAGCCGGCCATCAAGGCGATGGTGGCCGAAAGCGTCAACGAGGCAATGCGGCTCGAGAATGCTATGCGGCAGGTGCGCGCCAAGCGCACGCTCGTGGTGCTCCACTATGCGCCGGTCCCGGAGACCGTGGCGGGAGAGCCTCCGGAAATCTTTCCGTTCCTCGGCTCCTCGCGGCTGGCCGAAACCATCGATCGCTTCAAGGTAAGCGCCGTGGTGCATGGCCATGCCCATCGCGGCTCGTATGAAGGCCGGACTCCTGGTGGGGCCAGCGTCTACAACGTCGCCATGCATATCGCGAAGCCGACCGGCCGTCCTTACGCGCTGCTCGAAATCTGAGGCGCAGCGCTGCCTGCCGCTTCGGAACCATGCCGGCAGCGATGAGTTGTGCAGGAGACCAACGGAACCAACTTCGATGCCTGACCCCAGACAACCGGATCCCGATCGCGACACGCCGATGCCGGCGCCCAGCTGGAAGCCGGAGCCGGTCAGGGAGCCGGAGCGGCACGAGCTGCCGGACGAGGCGCCGCGCCCGAATGCCGATAAAACCGACGATCCGCCGGCGCCTGCCGAGCGCATCCGGACGGAGTGAGCTCGATGGCTGCGCATCGCGCGATCTGGAAAGGCTTCATGAAGGTCGGATCGGTTTCATGCGGCGTCAAGATCGTCGGCGCCACCAGTGAAGCCTCGAAAATCCATTTCAGGATATTGAACCGGAAGGACGGCCTGCCGGTGAAGAGCGCCTATGTGGATGAGGAGACCGGCGAACCGGTGGACGCCGAGGACCAGGTCAAGGGCTTCGAGACCGACAAGGAGGATTTCATCCAGATCGAGCCCGAGGAGATCAAGGCGCTGAAACTAACCTCCGAGCACACGCTGGAAATCGGCGAATTCGTGCCGGTCGCCGACATCGACACGCGCTATCTCGAAAAGCCCTATTACCTCATCCCGGCGGAAGATGCTTCCGCAGAGGCGTTCAACGTCCTTCGGGAGGCCATGAAGAACAAACGGGTGGCGGCGCGATCCTGTGTCGTCCTCTACCAGCGCGGCCGCGAGGTTCTCATCCAGCCCTTCGGCAAGGGAATGCTTCTCACCGAGCTGCGGGACCGCAATGAGATGGTTTCGGAGGCGACGGTGTTCGAAGGGCTGAAGAAGCAGGACTACGAGGCGGACCTGCTCGAGATCGCCGGCCTGCTGATCGACAAGAAGGCGACGAAGTTCGATCCTTCGAAATTCGAGGATACATACGAAAACGCGCTGATCGCCATGATCGAGGCCAAGCGCAAAGGCAAGAAGCTGCCCAAGGCGGCGCCGAAACCGCGTGAGAACGTCATCAATCTGGCCGACGTTCTGCGCAAGAGCCTTGCCAAGGAGGGCATCGCCGCGAAAGGCGCGAAGCAAGGCAAACGCAAGTCAGCTTGACGCCAAGAACGGCCGCTCAGACCTCGTCGAACCGGCTTCCTTCCTTGGAGGGATCGCGCGCGAGGACCCGCTCCTCCTCGTCGTCCGGGAGTGCCTCGTCACTTTCCTGATAGGGATTGTCGTCGTCTTCTTCGGGGAGCGTTCCCTCCGCTTCTTCATCGTCCTGCGGGTCGCCGTTGACGGCGACGCTGTCGGGCAGGATCCGGCCGCCCTCAAGCGCGTCCCAGTCCTGCTGCTCGACTGCCGGAGCCTCGGTTTCGTCCTGATTTGCGGTGCGTTGCTTTTTACGCGGGTCCATCTCGTTCTCCAATGCTGCAAGCCTATCCGGCTCGCGGTTCGCTCAGTTGGAAAACCGCTCAGGCGAATGGTGGTTCCGCCCGTTGCAGCAAGTGGCGGCCGTTGTGGCGTCGCCTCTCCCTGGTAGGTGTCCTACGCGATCTGTTCGAACGTGCATTGGCGCGGCGCCTTGTCGGGCCGCCAGCGCACCATCCTTGTTCCATGCCGGAATCGGTCGCCGGTGACATGGTCGAAGCGGACCTCCACGACCAATTCGGGCCGCACCGGCTCCCATTCTCCGCTGCGCTCGGTGCTCCAGCGGCTCGGGCCGCCGGGTGCCTTGCCGGTGAAGCCGAGCCCGCCGCGCAACGCTTCAAGCCTCTTGGTCAGCGCCGCTCGCTCGTCACTGGCGATGGTCGAGGTGAAGCCGACATGGTCGAGCTGGCCACGGTCGTTGTAGAGGCCAAGCAGCAGCGAGCCGATCTGGCGCTTGCCGCTCAGGTAGCGAAAGCCACCGACCACGCAGTCTGCTGTGCGCAGCCGCTTGACCTTGATCATGGTTCGCTCGCCCGGGCGATAGGGTTCGGCCAGTGCCTTGGCGACCACGCCATCGGTGGCACCTCGGCTGGCGCCGCGCAACCATCGTCTGGCGGTCGCGAGGCTCGTTGTGGCCGGCGAGAGCTTCAGCCCGGCGTTCTCTGCCCTGGCAACGAAGTCCTCGATCGCCCGGCGCCGATCGGGCAAGGGCAAATCGAGCAACATCTCGCCTCCCGGGGCAGCCAGTGCATCGAACAGGATCAACCGCGCCGGTGATTCCGCGCTCAGCTTGCGGATACGGCTCTCGGCCGGATGAAGGCGCATCTGCAGCGCGTCGAAGGAGACGCGCCCGTCGATCTCGATCACGATCTCGCCGTCCACGACGAATTGCCTTGCGGCGAGGTCGCGCAGCATCGTGGTCAGTTCGGGAAAGTAGCGGCCGAGCGGCTTGCCGGATTTGGCGCGAAGCTCGACGGCGTCGCGGCCTTTGAAGGCCAGGCAGCGAAACCCGTCCCATTTGGGTTCGTACTGCCAGGGACCTTCAGGCAAGGCGTCCGCGGTCCGCGCCTCCATCGGCGGCGTATCCAAAGACAGCGGAAACTCGGGACTCGAGATCGCCGGTTGGGACGTAATCCTGGAGGTCTCCATCTCGGTAGAACGTTCGACCACACCTGTAGTTTCCGGTCGACGGGAACGAGTTGCACGGCGAGGCGTTGCCTCACCAAAGTTCAGAAACGAAATGTCGAGCTTTGACCGCGTCGGGCACTTCTTCACCAGAGCGAACATGAACTTCCGACAGGAAATCCGATGTCGGCTTCCGGCTTGAGCTATGGTCCTCTGGGCGAGCGCTGCGCGCATCTATGCGTCGACATGCAGAAATTGTTCGCGGAACCTTCGGAATGGGCCACGCCGTGGATCACCCGCGTCCTTCCGAGGATCGTCAGCCTCGTCGAATGGAAAGCCGAGCAGACCCTTTTCACGCGCTTCGTGCCGGCTGAAAAGCCTGGCCTGGGTGCCGGCACCTGGAGGCGCTACTATGAGCGCTGGGCGTCGATGACGATCGAAAATGTCGGGCGAGAAATGGTCGGGTTGCTGCCGCCGCTGTCATCCTTCTGTCCGCCGGCGCAGGTGATCGACAAGCATGTTTATTCGCCCTGGCCGGAGGGCAGACTGCAGAGGGCACTTGCCGCGCGCAGCATCGACACCCTGGTGGTCACGGGAGGCGAAACCGATGTTTGCGTGCTTGCAACCGTCCTGGGGGCGATCGACATCGGATATCGCGTGGTGCTGGTCACGGATGCGCTTTGCAGTTCATCGGACGCGACGCACGATGCCCTGATGACCGTCTACCATCAGCGCTTCGCGCAACAGGTCGAGACCGTCGAGATGGAGACGGTCCTTTCGGCCTGGACCTGAACGTTATGGGACGATCCGCACCGGCTACAGCCGAAAGCGACCGATCAACTGCTGTTTGACGGGAACCGCAATGTTTCTCCGAAATTGCGCAGGCAGGGAGTGTGTAGATGCCTAAACCAGCGAAACGGGAAAAAGCTCGCAAGCCAAATCCGTCTGACCCCAACCCAAAGCAAAAGCCGCCGAGGGACACGCGCGAAAACCCGACACGGAATCCGGACGGTCCCGGCGAATTGCCGGACACCACCACGCGTGAAGGAGTCGAGACAGTCAGGCCTAACCTGAAACGCTAGTACCGGTAGGCGTACGTATTTCCGAGGCGCGACGCTTTGATGTTGTGGAGATAGGCCGCGCGAAGATTGACTTGTCGGCCCGACAAGACTGCGATTGCCGGCCAAAAAAGGAACCCCGGCTGCAGTGGTTGGGTGGGGGCACGGCAGCCGAGGTCAATGTTTTTCTCAGAACTGTGGCGCCGTTTGCTTCAAACCGCAAATCTCGCTCTAAGGTCGAGATATGCTCGCGCGCAGCTTTGAGGAGCAGAATTCCTGTGATGGCAACTTAAGGTTGTCATCCTTTCGGTCATATTAGCCACCTAAGATATAATTACCAAATTGTTAACCAGGATTAATGCGCCTTTTCCACAGCATCGTAGTATGCATTTGAGGCTGGATTACCTCAATGGAGCGGGGATCCCATACGTCCGTGGGTTGGGCCGGCGTATGCACTACTCCTTGAATCTATTCCTCACTTCGCAGCAAGTCGCCCGACACACGGTAAACAGCGTATCAGTTCATGCCGCTGAACAAGCCCTGCGTGGGAGTCAAGATAAAAAGGGGAGCGAGCGAAGTCGGCGGCGGAGAGGAGTAAATAAGGCGATGGGACATCTTCAAATTTCCGAGTCTTGGAAAGACGCGACGGGGTCGTTGCAGAACGGGCATCTGACGGACGTGAACGGGCTCGGCACGTCTGATCTCGAAGAAGGACACCCGACCGAAGGTCTGGTGGTAATTGTGGACAAACGGGCACTCGAGCGCGAATGTCTTGCTCGAGGCCTTATCGAACATAATCCGGCTTTGCGCGTCAGCGCCGTAGGATCTCTTGATGAGATTCAGCACGTCGCCGGCGGGGCGGAAGCTTCCGCGATCCTCGTTATTCTCGGCGCCCGAAAGGTGACCGACCAGAGCGTTCGGGCGGAACTTGTGCACCTCATCTCCGAGGTCGGCGCCGTACCGGTAATCGTCGTGGTGGATTCCGACGAGCCGGGGGAGATCCTTGCGGCTCTCGAATGCGGCGCCCGCGGCTATATTCCCACGAGCGTCAAGGTGAAGGTCGCTGCCGAGGCCATCGGTCTCGCCCGCGCCGGAGGAATCTTCGTGCCCGCCAGCTGCGTGCTGGCGCTTCGCGAGATCATCCATTCGACGGCAAACGGCGCCCGTCCGCTCGCCGGAATGTTCACCTCGCGCGAGGCCGCGGTCGTGGAAGCGCTCAGGAAAGGCAAGGCCAACAAGATCATTGCCTACGAGCTCAACCTCTGCGAGAGCACGGTCAAGGTCCATATCCGCAACATCATGAAAAAACTGAAAGCCACGAACCGCACTGAGGTGGCCTACAAGCTTAGACAGATGATGCTTTGAAGGCTGCCCAGGCCTGGTGCCTGGCAATAGAACGACGCACGCCGATCCTCGACGTGGAGGCGGACCTATTTCAGGTCCGCCTCCCTTCGAGATTCAGAAATAGGACGGTGCCTGCAGGTCTTGGAACGGATGCGCTCAGGCCGATGCTCAGGCATGTTCCCGGTCAACCATCTCGAATCCTGCCTTCACGAGAAATCCAACACTGTCGCGGCCCAACTCCGCACCGCGATATGCTGCTTCGGCAGCCTTCAGGCCTCCCGTCAGTCTGCGGATCACCGGAGCCGCTCCGAGTATCTCGAGCGGCAGGCCCAACTCGCCGCGGTTGGGGCGCTTCGGCGGCCATACCCTGAGGCCGAAATAGCTGGCGGCCGAGCGGTCGATCCCGCCGCTGAACTGCACCAGCAGCGCCTGGCGCGTTCTCCTGGCGATGCGGCCCAGACTGTTGATGTCCATTGGGGGTTTGGCGGAGGGCCGCATAGCGACGATGATCACCTCCCATGCATCATCGGTCAGCAGAACCGGATGCGAAAAAACACCAACTCTTGCTCCACGTTCGGCGAGCATGCGTTCGAGGAACGGTGCGCAGGGCGTGTCGCAGACGATGGCGAATCTCGAGGCACGCTGATCGACACCGGCATCCTCGAGTAGGACCCGGCATAAGCGCGCGAATTCCGGCATCAGGTCTATGGCCGGGTGACCGAGATTTGGAGCAGCAACCTTGATGCCGGCCTCGTCACAGGCATCGAAGTCCAACACGCCTTGCCGAAGCTCCCAAGGCTCCGCCATGAGCGCAACGACCGCGTGAGAGGGCAAGAGCTCGATGAGCGATCTCGAAATCGGTCCGACCTGGGGACAATTGGTGATGAGGTCGACCTCCTGCCATTTGCGGCTTTCGATGCGGTTCGTCACTTCCACGCGTTCGGCGACCTTGGCGTACTCGGCAAATGCCAACGTTGCGTCCGCGGCCGCCGCCAGGCTCGGATGTCTGGAGGATACGCGGGTGAGTGCAACGACACGGTCGGCATTGGCGAGCGCCGCGGCTGTCGCAGTCACCGCCTGATAGCCCGTCGCCGCGCCAGCCACGACAGTGAGGCCGGAGAGATCAAGATCGAGCAAAGCTATCTGCTTGCGGACGACGGCAAGTGCTTCCGCATGGTCGACCTCCAGAAACTGACGAGCGCCCGGCCTTGCGGGGAAGTCACCGGACGAAGGCTTCGGAATGGGCGTCACGTTGCGTGCTCCACTGACAGGCTGGCAGGCATTCTTTCGACGCGGAAGATCTGTCTCGTCGAATCTCGTCGCATGCGCGCGCATGCTTTTCAGGCATTGCCAGACGGCTGCCGGCTCGCCCATCCGGCACCAGTGGCTCCAGACATTCTCTCGGCATCCTTGCCATCAGAGCTAGGGCCTGAATTCAGTCGGCGGTCTGGATCGCCGCTAGCCGGACCAGTTGATTTCGTCGATCACGAATACAGTCGAAGGTGCCCACACTGCTACTGCAGAAAATGGGTGCCAGTGTTACGCCGTTTGATCAGAAGGCTTATCGACACCGCGCCGGCAATACGCGTTCAGGCTAAGAGGCTAACCGGCGCCAGATAGGGCGCTACCTCCTTTTCGGTTCTTGCCGGGAATGATCCGCCGCGTGAAGTTGAGCGCTAAAATCAGCCGTTTTCCTTGGCGAAGCTCATGACAATCAGCGCATTCGACACGAACCCCCGCAGACCCGGAATAGGCGTCGGCCAAAACCATCGTCCGCTTGGGGGGCGGCGCAAGAGGATCATGGACGTCACCATCGCATCGATCGCGCTTGTGCTGGCCGCTCCGATCATGCTTGTGGTTGCCCTCTTAATATTGGCGACCGACGGCGGACCGGCGATATTCTCTCACACTCGGGTCGGCTTCAACGGCAGGCGTTTCGCCTGCTACAAATTCAGGACCATGGTTGCCAACTCCCAGCAGGTTCTGGCCGACTATCTTGCGAGCAATCCCGAAGCCGCCAAGGAGTGGGAGCAGAATTTGAAATTCAAGAACGATCCGCGCGTCACCTTCCTGGGGCACATTCTCAGAAAGTCGAGCCTTGATGAGTTGCCTCAGCTCATCAACGTGCTGCGCGGCGACATGAGTTGCGTCGGCCCTCGGCCGGTCGTCCCCGACGAGCTGCAACGTTACGGCGCCTGCGCTATCGATTATCTTCGAACCCGGCCCGGGCTGACCGGCGCGTGGCAAGTGACGGGCAGAGACGCAATAGACTATCCCAGCCGTGTCTCCCTCGACAGCCGCTACGTGCGAAACTGGTCCATATGGGCCGACGTCGTCATTCTCGTTCGGACGGTCTTCGCTGTGATGAGATTCGATCATGCGTCCTGACTGCCGAGGAAGGCAGCGAGCATTGGCGGCATCGCCGCTTTAAAAATTCCGGCGCCGGCGACGAAATGGCAGCCGCAGTCCGTCAATGCTCATCGGTCACGGCGCGACGCCACACGATGCCGAGGAAGACGCCGAGCAGGTAGGCGCCCTGCAGCGTGACAACGAAAAGCAGGATCGAAAGCAGACGGTCCCAGGCAAACAGGCTGCCGATGCCGCCTGCAATGGCGCTGAACACCACAATCACCGCGGTCATGACGATGAGCGCCGGCGCGCGAACACGAAATCCGAGCAAAATGCCGATCACGCCGACGGCGACAAGACCCCAAAGCACGGCGATCTCCTACGGTGTGAAAGACTCGGTGTGCCGCGCCCAAGTCTCCCACATGTGCAAATCCGCACCAACACCGAATCCCCGCCGCGGCTGGACCGGATCTCGACCAGGCAGACTGGAATCGCAGCACCACCAGCCCTTGCACAAAAGGCGTAGGACACCTTGTCCCAATGACGCGTTTTCGCTCATTTCCTTGTCATCCCGCTGCGCCTACGCTGCTTATGAAATAGGTACGCGGAGTATTCACCCGCGGTGCGGCAGCGCGCCTTGAATCACCGTCCTGGAGTGAACGTTGTGTCTCTATTTCTTGGCGTTGCCGTTCAGGACACAGGGGCACCGGACGCAGCCTGGCGAGGCAAGAGCGCGTCGGCCCGCGGTTGTTGCATAGCATTTTCAGCGTGACGTCCATCGATGCTGCAGGCTTCCATCCTTTTGCTGATCGTGTCCATATGGTTCCCTGGCGCCACGCGGATTGCCGGAACAGATGGCTCGATTTCCTTTTTGCTCGCTTTGTTCTGCGGCCTGGTAAGCCTCGTTCCCTACGCCGAAGCGACAAAACGTCTGCATCGCACCGACACGGCCTTGGCAACTGCCGTGCTGACAACATCTGCCCTCATCATGGTTCTATCGCTGCTGTCGGCGCTACACGCGGACAATCCGGTCAGGACCATGCGCGCTGTCTTCGCCCAGGTGTTTGGTTTCGCCACTATCCCGACCATTGCATTGATCGCCGCGAGGCCTAGGAGTTTTGAGGCAATCGACAGGATTGGGATGACCATGGCCATCATGGTTGCTGTTACATCCTGCCTTGTCGTTATTGGCCTCGGCGATGCTCGATTCGCCGATCGGGCGGAGGGCTATTTCAAGCACGCAAACCAGCTCGGAATTGCCTTGTCGGCCGGTCTGCCGCTTGTCGCCGCGAAGCTGGTCGCTTCTCGAAGGCACCGAATCCTCCTTTCGGTTTGCCTCCTCGCGGGGTTGCTGGGTTTGGTCAAATCGGGATCCAAGACGAATTTCGTTCTTGGGGTCGTCGGTCTCGGCACGTTCTACGGGCTATACTGCATCTATCTGGTGATAAGGAAGCAGCGTCCGGTAACAGTGATCGCGGCGACCGTTACGGCTCCGATATTGTTCCAGGCTAGCTTTATGATGTTGCAGTTCCTGAACCCACGGGCCTACAAGCTGCTGTCGCTTCAGCTCTCCGGCGGGGAGGCACATTCGATCGTTTCGCGGCAGCGACTGTGGTCGATATCAATCGATCTGGGCCTGTCGCATCCATTCATGGGCGTGGGCGCAGGGCAATGGGTGGGCGACATCGCTCCGCACAGCCACAACCTGTTCATCGATTATTTTAGAACGCTGGGAGTGCCCGGCCTCGCCTTGGTGGTGATCATGGTTCTGCTGGTGGTGGGTTATCTGATCAGCACCGTTCTGCACACATTGGTCGACAGGGGCAGGAGCGAACAAGCGACCGAAGTGAATGTCATGGTGCTCGGAACATCGGTCGCCGTATGGAACTACTTGGTCGCCAACCAGATGAGCGATTCCTTCGGGCCGTCAACCGCCGCCTTCTTCTGGCTGCCGCTCGCTTTGCTCATAGTCTACCGCGGCATGCAGCGATCGCTGCAGACCGGCCTTGCCAAGACCCCGAGGTTGTATGTCGGGACCGGGTCTCAGCTGCTTGAAGTTGAGTATGCCCCTCGCACATCGCCTTGACTTCATTGGCGTTCCAAGAGTTCATCGTACCACCCGAAATCCAATGTCCTCGCACACTGTTGGTGACCTGGCGGCAAGCCTCCCGCCAAGCGTCGAAGCACGCGCGCTGCGGACAGACATTCGATTTGTCGAATTCTTTGGTCTGCCCGGGGTCGGAAAGACAACTACCTCCGGCCTGCTGGCGAACAGCCTGCGACGGTGTGGCCCGCCGGTAGGCGACGTGCGAGTGGCGTGGGAAGGAAGAACATTCATCGAGAGGCAGATACACAGAATGGGCGTTGTCGCCCCTCGGCTGCTAGATCGTGAGTTTCGCTCGTTGCTTGCTCGAATTGCCCGCTTCGTCATCGAAAGCAGGCAAGTGTCGCGCCTTGATGCCATCAGGCTTGTCTGGAATCTTATCAGCCTGGTCGCATTTATCCAGCATGAGAGGGCAAGAAGAAATTCAATAATCATAATGGATCAGGGGTTGCTGCAGGGATTCTGGTCCATATTGCTGAAGAGCAGATGCAGAAAAACATCCGAGAATTGGCTGGATATGCTTTCTGCCGTCGGATTGCATGACATGGTTTTTGTCCATCTGCGCAGCGAGACCGGCATCGCCAGAGACCGGCTCCTGACCAGGGGCGATCGCTCCTCGCGGCTGCAACGGACATCTCCGGACAGCGATCCCGACCTTTGGTCGGCGGCGGATCGGGCCTGCCGCGAAATGGCGGCCGCCCTTGCGCGGGGAATGGGAACGGAAGATCGCATGGGCGTGCTCGCGGCCATCGACATCGAAAGGCTCGCATCGCCCGAAGACGTGGCCTCGAGAGCTCTCGAGGCGGTCCGTTCGGCCTGTCTCGAGCGGCATCGGCAATCCCTTTCTTCAGGTCAACGAGCATGAGGATGGACCGCCGTTCATTCATGGGCCTTGCTGGGTTGTCTCCCGTGTTCGCGCTGTTGCCGGGCTCGTGCCAGGCGGAGGGCGGGCAGATGCCGGAGGGCAAGCAGCTCGTTCTGACGGGCGAGCACGGCTACGAACAACAAATGTTTCGGGATCTCGAAGCCGGAACGACAATCGACGCCCGGAATGCTTCCTTCACAGTCGCCAACAGCAGAAATCCTGAGCCCAGCGCGATGATGGGCTGCGACGAAGGAAACCTGCCGGTCAATCGCTACCCGGTGGTCATCCGCAACTGTCCGGACGTTCATTTCATCGGAGGGCGCTTCGACGGCCAGGTGCCGCTGACCTCCGATTGGCGCGACACCTACTGCAACAGCGCGGCTCTGCTTGTCAGGGACGGAACCGCCAATGCGACAATAGAAGGCGTCCGCGCGCGGCGCTGCTGGGATGGCGTGCGTTTCGCAGCGCGGGCCGACGGCTTTCACCTGAAAGGCTGCTGGCTCAGCGAAATCAGGGATGATGCGGTGGAGAACGACTACCTGCTCAGCGGCATTGTCGAAGATTGCCTGTTCGACGGCTGTTTTTCGGGGATCAGCGTGGATCCTGCCTCAAACGAGCGGGATGGGACAGGGGAGACAGTGCAGATCGATCGAACCCTCATTCGCATGCACCCGTTTCTCTCCAAGGGCGAAATCACACATCAGGCGCCGATCAAGGCCGTCGCTCAGTCACCCAGGCTGAGGATAACGGGATCGGTTTTCGCATTGGCTTCGGTGAACATGCGTGGACTCCGTCGCCTGGAAAGAACCTGGGGGCTGGCTATCGAAAGCCGGGACAACGTGTTGCTGTGGCTGCCCGACGAACCAATTCCTTCGGAATTGCCGCTGCCGCCATCCGGTTTCAAGGTGCTGACGGGCGCTGACGCGCGCGAATACTGGAACAAGGCGCATCTGCAATGGGTCGCGGCGCATCAGAACGTGGCCCGGTTCTCCGACGAAGCGCTGTGAGAAGTCGCACTCGGGGGCAAACATTCGGTTGCTTAGCTGTGTTGGGCGAAGTGAACTCCTGCCGAAACGCTTGTCGCTTCGCCCATTGAACGTACTTGTTTCGCAACGACAGGTTGGACCGCCGTCGCGTTCCGGCAGAGGGGGAGAGGACTACTCGATGAATCACGAGGCGGGTAACGGAACGGCGCCGCCAGGCTCCACCGCTCATATCCCGGCCACGTTTGTGACCCAGGGACGGCTGGCACGCGTCAGGGGGCAGAATATCCTGTTCAGTCCTTCCCAGCGGGCCATCTTCGCCGTCAACGATACTGCCGCCGAGATCTGGCGCTCCCTGGAAGAGGGAACATCGCCGCGCGCCATTTCGGCCGAGATGGCCCGCGCCGGCGTCGATGGGATCGAGGCAAACAGGCATGTCGAGGCCGCGCTGAGGGATTGGCAGCGGCTGAGCTTGATACGGCCCGACGCACCGCCGTCTGTGTCGGCTCGAGAGGCTGTGAGCCAGGTCGTCGCGATCGCGGGCCTTTCCGTACGCATCGAGTATCCTGCAGCCTGCGCCTTTCCCGCGGTCGCCGTGTTCCGGCATCTCGAGGTCCGACGAGAGACTGCCGACATTCTGTTCCAACTGGTCGAGCATGAAGGACGGGTCCACCTGTTCCGGGATGGCGACTGGGTTCTTTCCTGCGCGCCCGACGAGCTGCCCGTCATGGTGAAAGGGCAAATGCTGATCGAGGCCCTCGATCGCAGCGCCTACGAACTTGCTCTACACGCGGCTGCGCTTGTCAAAAATGAGCGCATCGTGCTTCTTTGCGGCAACCCGGGCGCAGGCAAGACTACGTTGACCCTGGCGCTGGTCAATGCAGGGTTCGGTTTCGTATCTGACGATGTGACCCTGTTGGACTCCCGGGGACATGGCATTGGTCTGCCGTTTGCGCCTGCCGTCAAGGCAGGAGCATGGCCGCTTTTGGCCGAACGCTTCCCCGATCTCGACGCTGTTCCGGTTTGTCGCCGGCCAGACCGCAGGCGAGTTCGGTTTGCGGTGCCCAGCGAGGTCGTGCCGTCCTCTCCCATACCAATCGGCTATGCAATCCAGCTTCGTCGAGGTCGCGATGCGAAAGCTTGCCTCGAGCCGATCGACCCGGCCAGCGCATTGCGTGTGCTGCTCAACGGGGCGTTCGCACCCGGCCGAGAGTTGAGTGGCAGCGCCTTCGACACTCTGACCGAAGTCATCGGATCGGCGGGCACCTATTGCCTGAATTATTCGAAGCTCGATGATGCAGTAGAGCTGATCACGAAGGCATGCCGGTGAGACACAGAGGCAACGCGCTCGAGGCTCTGATCGCCGGACTTCGCGGCAGTCCGGCCGACCGGGCCGATTGGCACGCCGTAATCGCTCTGGCCAATCGCACTTTGCTCACGCCGGATTTGTTCTCCTCCCTCGCGCGCGCCGGCCAGATCCACCGGCTACCGCAGGACGTGTACGAGTATCTCCGGTTCGTTCATGACTGCAATCGGGAGCGGAACTTGCGCTTGCGTGCGCAACTGCGCGAAGCCGTTGCGGCGCTCAATCGCCGCGGCATCGTTCCGCTCCTGCTCAAGGGCGCTGTTCCCTTGTTCCTTGCGCCGGCAGGCCAGGCTCCCAGCAGGATGACAAGCGACCTCGATCTGGCCGTGGAGCCGGCCAACGAGGCGGCCGCCCAAATCTGCCTTGAAGAGCTCGGCTATGTCGAGGTGGCAGGTGAGCGAGGCATGGCGCGTGAGCAGGATGCCGGAATGCTGGAACTCCGGGCGCGCCGGGCGATCGACTTTGAACCTCCCAAGCTCGTCCAGCACGACGATTTGTGGGTGAATATTCCTACTGCCCAGTCCCGGGCTCTGCACTGGATCGTGCACGACCTGTTTAAGGAGGGCGACTATTGGCGCGGAAGGATTGATCTCAGGCACCTTCACGACCTGGCGCAATTGGCGGAGACCGAGAACGTGGACTGGAGCGCGCTGCAGGCATCCATGTCGGACCGAAGCGCCCGCAATGCCCTGGATACCCAGCTCCTGGCCTTGCATCACTTCTTCGGAACCAGGATCCCGGCAAGATGCGCGCGGCGCCCGATCGTCCGTTTCCAGCACTGGAGGCGCGTCTTCACGGCAACCCACCCGATCATCGGCGCTCCGTTGCGCCTGGCCGGGAATTTGATTTGGGGAACGCGGCGGTTTCTAAGCGCCAGGGGTTCGGCGAGGGGGGGCTCGTCCGATTTCGCGCGGCGCATCGCTCGTACGCTTTTGCTTCCAAGCGCGAAAATCTAAGCCTTTTGGTGAACTAGTATCCTGGCATCGGGAAACATAAGCTGTTGTGATACTTTGGAACCCGCATGGGAGAATCGTCATGCCAACCGAAAGCACGAAACGCTCGGAAAGGACGCAGGAAGTCCTCGTTTCAGAGGCTCAGGCGCGCCGGGACTTTCTCAAGAAGGCAGGGCGTTTTGCGGCGGTGACTCCACCGGCCATAACGGTTCTGCTCGGCACCAGCCTGAACTCCAGAGCGATCGCCAAATCGGGAGGAACACGCCCGGGCAACGGCTGGGGCGACAACAATCATATTCACATTGGTCCTCCCGGCCAGTCGTAAGGTTGACCGTCAGGGTCGCTGAAGCAGCGTTTTGAGAACCAAAAGCGCGTCGCGGGGAAATGGATCCCGGCGGCGCGCTTTCGCGTCTTTGCTTCAATTTTGATACCCCGATCGCTGGCGGCACGCCGCGGTCGGGGTATTTTGTTTGTTGGCGGCGACCGGGTTGGCGCAAGCGTAAATCGTTCCTGTCAGATCAGGCGAGCAGCCAATCGTTCAAATGGAATTCATAGATCTTGCCGTCGTTCTCGGTCGGATTCGAGTCGTTGTCCACGCCGCGATCGACGACATAGAGGCTCATTTGGTGGCTCGGATCGTCGCTGCTCGGCGCCAGCGCAAGTCCCGCCGGCTTTTTCGCGTTGGCGGCGGAGATGTCGAGTGTGCCCAGCAGATCCCCGGTTGGCGTCACCATTGCCACGGAGGTGCGTGACACGATGACATAAAGCAGGTCGTGGACCGGATCATACGCGATGCCCCCGTCAGAAGGGGTTCCGAGCGCCTCTTCAGAAAAACTCGTCACGACATCATCGCCCCCCGTGCTTGGGACGCCGTCGAATCTGCCGTTCTGGCCCGGAGCGATGGTGTAAATCCTATGGGTTGTGCCATCCTCGAGATAAAGCACGCCGCGGTTTGTGTCGTAGGCAATACTCTCCGCATCCGTACTGCCGAACGCGGCGGTCCTGAACGAGGTCACGATATCGTCGGAGGTGTTGTAAAGCCCATCGTTGCCCGGGTTCAACTCGTAGACGCTCTTCGTGCCGGTATCGTCCGAGAAGAAGAGATGGTGGTTCGCCGGATTGTAGGTGACCCCGGCCGGCTCATCCGAGAAATTGATGGTGGTGAGCGTGCCCGTCAGGGTGCCGTTCAGATTCATCTGGAAGAGATTCTTGCCGGTGAAAATCGACATCTCCTCCACCTCACTATCGGTCACCAGCAGCTTGCCGAGGTGGGAGATATAGACGATATCGGTCGGGTCGGGGCTCGGCGGTGACCACTGCGAAGTCAGAATGGTGTGCGCCAAGGTCACGGATGTCGGCAACTGGGTGGCGGTGACGCCGACGGTGAAGGTGTGCGTGGCGATGCTGCCGTCGGACGAGGTGGCTGTCACGTGGAGATCGATCGTCGGTTCGGACTGAGCGTTGAGCGTGCCGCTGCTCGATCGCGTGATGACACCGGTGCTGGAATTGATGGCAAAGCGCGAGTCGTTGATCGTGTAGGTGACCGTCGAGCCGGCATCGGGATCCTTGGCCGAGGCGGTGATGCCGACGGCAGTGCCGGCGGCGGCATTTTGGACGATCTGATTGGCCGCGGTGTTGGCATCGGGCGGCGTGTTGAACGCGATCGGTTCGGGGCTGTTGAGGACGGCGAGGGTGAAGCTCTTGTTGGCGGTGCTGCCGTCGGAGGAGGTCGCCGTCACCGTCAGGTTGATGGACGACTGGGTCTCGAAGTCGAGCGTGCCTGTGCCCGAACGCGTGATGACACCGGTGCTGGAATTGATGGCAAAGCGCGTGTCGTTGATGCTGTAGGTGACCGTCGAGCCAGCATCGGGATCCGAGGCCGAAGCGGTGATCCCTGTCGGTGTCCCCGCCGCGGCGAGCTCGGCGATCTGGTTGGCGCTGGAGTTGGAGTCGGGCGGAGTGTTGAAGGCCACGGGCTGTTGGCCGGCCGTGACGCTGACAGTGAAGGTGCTCGTGGCGCTGCTGCCATCGGACGACGTCGCTGTCACCTGGAGATTGATCGTCGGTTCGGACTGGGCGTTGAGCGTGCCGGTGCCCGAGCGCGTGACGACCCCGGTGCTGGAATTGATGGCAAAGCGCGAGTCGTCGATCGTGTAGGTGACTGTCGAGCCGGCATCGGGATCCGAGGCCGAAGCGGTGATGCCGACGGCAGTGCCGGCGGCAGCGTTCTGGCCGATCTGGTTGGCCCCGGAGTTGGCATCCGGCGGCGTGTTGAACGCGATCGGCTCCGGGCTGTCGAGGACACCTAGGGTGAAGCTCTTGGTGGCGGTGCTGCCGTCGGAAGAGGTTGCCGTCACTGTCAGATTGATGGACGACTGGGTTTCGAAGTCGAGCGTGCCTGTGCCCGAGCGCGTGACGACGCCGGTATTGGAATTAATGGCGAAGCGTGCATCGTTGATGCTGTAGGTGACGGTCGCGCCGGCATCGGGATCGGTGGCCGAAGCTGTGATCCCGGTGGGTGCTCCCGCCGCGGCGAGCTCGGCGATCTGGTTGGCGCCGGGATCGGCATCGGCCGGTGTGTTGAAGGCCACCGGACTTCCGGATCCCGGCAAGACATATTCGATGTGCAGCAGCGGCGCGCTGGCGGGATTGTATTCGTAGGAATCGGCGGTGCG
>NZ_NSGC01000025.1:0-44150 GCF_002294795.1 Mesorhizobium sp. WSM3866
CAAGACCGAACGAGCATTCTTCCTGCTGGCCAGCGACGACGTCAGCAAGAACAAGCGGTGCAAGATACTGGTCGACTCGTTTCTCGCCCAGTCCGAAGAGCTGCGCCTGAGATTTCTGGGGCGGATGATGCTGGGGCTCACGTCCCAGCTTGCATCGGGTCGGCTGGACATAAATTGGGTTTAGAGCCAGTGAAAACTTTTAGGTATTCTCATGGCGCCCGTTGCTGCCTACCATGAATTTTATAATGAGCAAGGCCGCCCATTTCAGGCGGCACATTCTCGATTTCCGATAGTGGGCCGCTGATTACTCCAGCACCGCAGATGAGGGTAATATGGACGCTGACACACCCACAATTCGACGCCGCGGCGGCCGATCTTCTGTCGTGGCGGCGCGGGAAGCCGAGAAAAGGCCGCGCGTTTCCACCATAAAGTACGGCATTCGGCCAGTAGAGGTCGTCTCTGCAGAGCAGTTGGAACGCATTCACCAGGCGTCCTTAGCTATTCTGCGCGAGGTCGGCATCGAATTCAGGGATGAAACGGCGATAAGGCAGTGGAAGGAGGCTGGCGCCGATGTTAACGAGCATCGCGTCCGCCTCGAGGGCGATATGGTTATGGACCTCATCGCCAAGGCGCCATCCCGCTTTGAGATGACATCCCGCGACCTATCGCAGCGCTTCGAGATCGCGCTTGATACGATGACATTCGGTGCCATGCAGGGGGCACCAAATGTCCGCGACCTACAGGGCGTCCGTCGATCATCGACGATCGCGGATCTTCGCGACATAAACCGGCTTACCCAGATGCTGCCGGGCTTCCACATTGCCGGAGGGTTTACCTGCGAGCCCACCGACATCGCAGTGCCCTGGCGTCACCTACACATTAATCATTCCAGCCTAGTGGAAACGAACATGCCCTTCTTCGGTCTTACGACCGGGAAGGAGCGAGCCGAGGATTCTATCGCGATGGGCAGAATCGTCCATGGCAAGGAATTCATGGACCAGAATGCTGTGATGATGGGGCATGTGTCAGGAAATTCGCCCTTGGTCTGGGATTCAACCATGCTTGAAGGGCTTCGAGCTTTCGTCGAAGCCAACCAGGTCGTTTTGCTGTCACCCTTCGTCCTCGGCGCTGCTAACACTCCCGCAGACGTGCCGGCCACCATTGCGCAGTTGAACGCAGAAGCGCTCGCCGCGCTCGCCTATACCCAACTGGTCAGACCCGGCGCGAAAATGATCTATGGCCAATATTCGGTCTCGGTCTCGATGCGCAGCGGCGCCCCGATGTCCGGGATGCCTGAGGTCACCTTGCTCAACGCCGTCATCGGCCAGCTCGCCAGGCGGTACGGTGTGCCTTGGCGAACCACTGCCTCCCAGTCGTCCGCCAAGACTTTCGATGCGCAGTCCGGATATGAGTCAGCCATCGCTTATATGTCGGGCGCCAGCGCCTGCGCGAGTCTAATGATGCACGCCGGCGGCTGGGATGAGGCCGGCCTGGTGTGCTGCATGGCCAAGTTCGTGGCTGACGCGGAGCAGAATCTGCTGATCGAGAAATACGCGAAAGGTATATCCTTCGAACATTTCGACGACGCGCTCGAGGCTGTCCGGCGGATCGGCCCTGGCGGCCACTACCTCGGGGATTCCTTCACGCTCAAGCACTTCAAAGACGCTTTCATCGCCCCCGAGATACTCGACTACCTTAGCTACGAGCAGTGGAAGGTGAAGGGATCGAAAGATATGGCACAGCGCTGCCGCGAGAAGGCCAAATCGATTATCGAAAGTTACGAGCAGCCGTCTCTAAATGTGGCCTTGCGAGAAGAACTCGATGCATTCGTCGCCAAGCGCCAGGAGGAGATCTCGCCAAGCATTGCTTAGGCTCCCTGCGCAACATAGCGACGCTGCATTCACCGCTGCAGAGGTACGCGCTTCACCCCGTTCGAGATGCTCTGTGGAAGGTCTCGTAACCAAAGAACTCCCAAGGCTTCGTCCGAAGCCGGGTCGGCGCCCCATCGAGCATGGGGTGCCGACCTCTTTGAAATCAAGCGTTGAGACAAGACATGGCTGATGAAGAGATCATTCTTTCCGAGCTTTCCGACGATGAACTCGTGCAGCAGATGCACGACGACCTTTACGACGGACTCAAGGAAGAGATCGAGCAGGGAACGCATATTCTCCTCGAACGCGGCTGGGTGCCCTACAAGGTGCTGACCGAGGCGCTGGTCGAAGGCATGCGCATCGTCGGCGAGGATTTTCGCGACGGCATCCTGTTCGTGCCGGAAGTGCTGCTGTCGGCCAACGCCATGAAGGCCGGCATGTTCATCCTGCGTCCGCTGCTCGCCGCCACCGGCGCGCCGAAGCAGGGCAAGATGGTGATCGGCACCGTCAAGGGCGACATCCACGACATCGGCAAGAACCTTGTCAGCATGATGATGGAAGGCGCCGGCTTCGAGATCATCGACCTCGGCATCAACAACCCGGTCGAAAAATACATGGCGGCCTTGGAGGAGCACCAGCCCGACATCATCGGCATGTCGGCGCTGCTCACCACCACCATGCCCTACATGAAGGTCGTCATCGACACGATGAAGGAAAAGGGCATCCGCGACGACTATGTCGTGCTGGTTGGCGGCGCGCCGCTCAACGAAGAATTCGGCAAGGCCGTCGGCGCCGACGCCTATTGCCGTGACGCGGCCGTCGCCGTCGAGACCGCCAAGGACTTTATGAAGCGCAAGCACAACGTTCGAGCTTGATTTCTGAGGGCTCGATCTCGCGCCGACAGAAGTTAAATCCGGCGCGATATTTTGGACGGATTAGACACCATGAATGCGCCATTTGCACCGCCCAGCAGTTCAGGCCCAGTGCTTTGGGACACTGCAAAGAATCAGATGGATGCACAAGCGGATCAGTGCCGCCTGATGATCTTGGCGCTCCCTGGATTTTCCCTGCTTAGTCTTTCATCATTTGTGGACCCGCTTCGCCTTGCCAATTCGATCTTAGGACGGCCGTTTTTTGAATGGTCCCTGTTGAGCAAAGACGGTCAGCCGGTAAGATGCGCCAGCGGCTTTGGGCTGTCGGTGGACAGTGACTTCAAATGCGCCAGCCAAATGTTGCAGTCCGGAAATCGGCCAACCATGGTCGTCGTCCTGGCTGGCGAAATGGTCGAAAAGCAGGTTTCAGCTTCTCTTGTAAATGTTCTTCGTCTTTATAAACGACACGGCGTTCCCATAGCGGCTTTGGGTACAGCAACCTGGCTGCTCGCCGAGATCGGAATGCTCGACGGGGTCCCGTGTACAATTCATTGGGACAAGCGTGCCGCGTTCGCTGAGACATTCGGACGGCCCCAAGTTACCGATCGACTCTTCGTTCGAGATAGCCAGCTCGTGACATGTGCAGGTGAGTTCGCGTCGTTCGACCTGGTGATGGAGTTGATCAGCGAGCATCTCGGCAAGGAGGTGGCGCTGGCCGTCTGTCGGCACACCACGGCCGGGCATTGGCGCTCCACCTCGGAAAGACAGTCGCCCATCAGCCCTAACGAAATAGGCATCTCGAAGCCGATCGCTGAAATAATTCGTATCATGGAAGAACATGTCGAGGACCCAATGCCCGTGCGTGACATTGCCAGGTGCGTCGGTCGCTCGCCGCGTCAGATCGAAAGGCTCTTCGCGCGCGCATTGTCTACCTCCCCGATGCGCTATTACCTCCATGTAAGACTTTCCCGAGCCAAGCGTCTTGTCGAACAGACCGAATTGCCGATCGTTGAGGTCGCGATAGCCTGTGGGTTCGCGTCGGCGTCGCATTTTTCCAAGTGCTTCCGCCTCGCGTTCGGCGCCAATCCAAACGCTTATCGAGCTTAACCTCTGGCGCTGAGAGGTCGGAGGACATCGTGCGGGATAAACCCATTCTATAGCATGCGGTATTTTTTTCCGCATATGAAAGTCCGCTAACCTCCGACTTAATTGTCCAAACACCAACGTAGGGAACGCTTAATCCATGTCATCTTTCTCGGTCACGACCCCCAAAATTGATCCCAGCCGGCGTCCAACAGCACTGAAACCTGACGGGAGCATCGATGACAACGATCGCGTGGAAATTGGGCCTACCGATGTCGCGTTTGCCGAATGGTCGGCACTGGGGTTGACCCCGCCAAATCTGGTGAGAATGCGCGAGACGCGGCTTGCCCGCATCGTTCAGCAGCTTCGGCAGCGCGACTATGCGGGCGTGCTGTGCTTCGATCCGCTGAACATCAGATATGCAACCGATTCCTCGAACATGCAAGTCTGGGTTACGCACAACGCCAATCGGGCCGCGTTCATATCTGCGGATGGATATGTCGTAATCTGGGACTTCCACAATTGCGAGCACCTTTCGGCCCACCTCCCACTCGTGAACGAAGTCCGAGATGGGGGTGCGGCCTTCTACTATTTCGCCGCTGGTGACGCGGAAGAGGTGATCGCCAAGCAATTTGCCGGGCAGGTCGACGAGCTTCTGCGCCGAAGCTGCGGCAAGAACCGCCGTCTGGCGGTCGATAAGATCGAGATCCCTGGCCTTCGTGCTTTGGATGAAATCGGGATCAAAGTCTGCAACGGGATGCAACTCATGGAGCATGCGAGGGCCATCAAGGGCATTGACGAGATCAACGCCATGCGCTGCTCGATCGCAACTTGCGAGATTGCCGTCGCCAAGATGCGCGAGCGCTTGCAGCCCGGTATAGCCGAAACGGAACTGTGGTCGGTGCTTCATGCCGAAAACATTGCCCGGGGCGGCGAGTGGATCGAAACCCGTATCCTCACTTCCGGGCCACGCACCAATCCGTGGTTGGCAGAGGCAGGGCCGCGCCGGATCCAATCGGGCGACTTGGTCGCGTTCGATACCGATATGGTGGGTCCTTACGGCATGTGCGCCGATTTTTCGAGAACCTGGTACTGCGGCGATGGAAAGCCCACCGATGAGCAGCGCCGGTTGCATGCCATCGCATATGAGCATGTGCAGACCAATATGGCCCTGCTGAAGCCCGGCCTGTCGTTCACAGAAATTACGGAGCGAGGCCACAAGCTACCGAAGGAATTCGTCCACCAGCGCTATGGCGTCATGATGCATGGCATTGGCCTGTGCGACGAATATCCTGCAATCTTTTATCCCGAGGATTTCATTCCGGGAGCGTTTGACTACATCCTTGAGCCCGGCATGACGCTTTGCGTCGAAGCTTACATCGGAGCTGTCGGTGGGCGCGAAGGCGTGAAATTGGAGGAGCAGGTTCTGGTCACCCAGAACGGCTTCGAAAATCTCACGAAATGTCCTTTCGACGCCGCTTTGATGGGCTAGATCTTCGGCATCGGTCGCATCCGAGCAGGAATCGGCCGGACTTGTGCTGACGTGAATACCTCACGTCTGCTCAAGGCGTTCGAAGGAGGCCAGCACGGCTGCCGATGCCTCCCACGGCCGCCTCTGGCTTACCGCCGGGCACGCTCCCGCGTAGCCCCAGAGCAAACTATTATGAAACAGAAGATGGGTGCGCACGGTCGTATAAGCAGAGGATCATTATTCTAAGTTTTGAGGCTAGATATGACGACCGAAGGTCCTACCCCTGAATCCAATAAATCTTGGGCAGGGCGCAGTGTTGAGGATGCGGGCACGGCTGCCGCCCGCGCCGCCTTGGCGGTTTTCACTCAACGTTTCGATTTGGTGCGCGAGTTCCTGGATGCACCATTCGGCCGCCACAGTGCCGATCTGCGCTTCGTTCTCGACGTGATGCGTTCCCAACCGACGGCTGGCAAGTGGTTCACGATAATGACCAGGCCCTACAGCGAGTGGCGCGCCGCGCGCTGGTCGCCTGACGGCTTGGACATCGCTGAAATGGCGCCTGCCTGTTTTCAAACGCGCGAGGATGTCGAACGCTGGGTTTTCAAGCAGCGCTGGCGCCATCTGATCGGTCCACTCCCAGTGCAGGAAAGTGACGATGCAGCCTGATCGCCCAGTGATCCTCGCTTATGCAGATCGCGACAGCGTCAAGCCGGGCGAAACCATCGGCTTTGCTGTGAGTTGCGTGAAACTCGACAGCTTCGAGTGCGATTTCGTCCGCTTGCTTGGCTGCGATGCCGGACCGGAAATGCCGCCCTTCGAGCCCACCGTGTTGATGGAGGGCAAGCGTTATCCTGGGCGCGAGCAGCCCATCCGGGCTGGTTCCTACATTGAGGTCGGTGGCTCGCAGCGTCTGGCGGATCTTGGGCCAATAACGCTTTGCGCCAACATTTTTCCGACTTTTGTTAATGGTCAACCTCGTTGTCTGGTGAGTACGCTGACCGCGGACGGGCGCAGTGGGGTCGCCTTGCGGATCGATGCCGAGGGCTGTCTGACCGCGATCTTTGCGGACGCCGATGGGGCGCGGGTCTACCGCCTCGATCAGCCATTGTCTCTGCGTCGCTGGAGCTTCGTTGCGCTAAGCTATGATGCCGAGCGCGGTCATTTGCTTATCGCGGTTCATCGCCTCGCTTCGGGAACGCACGACCACGCCGGCGCAAGTTGGCTGGCCGTGCAGGATGTGAAGCCGCCAGCAAGCGGTGACGGTCATCTTCTAGTGGCTGCCGAGCGGGGTGGAGACGGCTTTCCTTGCCACCACTTCAACGGCAAAATGGAACGTCCCCGCATCTTGGCTGCGGCGCTGTCCCTCGGCCAGATCACGGAGTTGGCTGCACGCAAGCCGAACGAACCTGTCAATTGGTCCTGCTTGGCCGATTGGGAACTGGTGAATGAGCCCGCATCAGACGTGGTCCGGGATCTCTCAGGCTTGGGTCACGACGGCTTATGCGTCAATCAGCCCGCCCGTGCTGTCCAAGGTTCGAACTGGGATAGCTCTACATTAGATTGGCGCCAGGCGCCTGAACAATATGGTGCTATCTATTTCCACCACGACGATATCGAAAGTCCCGGCTGGCAAGAGGACCTGCGGCTTACTGTGCCGGTCGATTGGCCGAGCGGTTGCTATGCCGCCCGTCTGCGGGGAGAGAGTGCTGAATTCTATGTGCCGTTCTACATACGGCAGCCAGCAAATGCCTCGAGCGATGTTGCCTTCCTGGCGCCCACGGCCACATACGCAGCCTACGTCAACATGCTATCCCAACATCAAAGAATAGAGTACGGTCTCGGCTGTCTTGGTGTCACTTTCACCCCACTCGACCTTCTGGCTGTTGGTCTTCCAGGTCCCGGCAGGTCGCTCTACGATCCGCATGACGACGGCAGCGGGCGCTGGATCGGCTCGCTCCGCCGGCCGGTGCTGAACCGACAGCCTGGCGGCTGGCTCTGGAACTTCCAGATCGATCTTTGCCTTCTCGGCTGGCTTGGCCGGGCAGTTCCCGGTCACAACGTCTTGACGGATGAGGAGCTCGACCGAGAGGGCGTTGCCGCCTTGGAGGGTTGCCACGTGCTGGTTACTGGCAGTCACCCGGAGTATTGGTCTCAACCGATGCTGCAGGCCCTCGACCGTTTCCTCGCCAAGGGCGGTCGGCTCATGTATCTCGGGGGCAATGGGTTTTACCACACCATCGATTTTCATCCCCAAAGGCGCGGCTTGGTCGAGCTCCGGCGGCGTAATTCAAAGATGGGCCGTGTCGACGCGGGCGATGCCTACAGCAGCTTTACAGGCCGGCTCTGTGGCGCATGGAGGGATCTCGGCAGACCCGAACAGTCACTCGTTGGAGTGGGGTATCGGACCGAGGCTTTTGACCGCTCCAGTTACTATCGTCGGCTGCCGGCAGGTGACGATCCGCGGGCGCGCTTCATTTTCGAAGGGATAACCGAAAGCATCATTGGCGATTTTGGTATATTGGGCGGAGCGGCGGGTCTTGAGCTTGACGTTGTGGACCAAGGACTTGGCACCCCGCGCCATGCCCTTGTGGTTGCCGCTTCCGAGGGCCATAGCAGCGCATACATGCGGGGGATGAGTGGAAGCGAGTTCTTCACAGCTCTCTGGAATGATGCCCCAAGAGAGCCTATTCGAGCAGATATAACGTTCTTTGAGACACCTGCGGGCGGCGCGGTCTTTTCTGTCGGCTCGATAGCGTGGGGAAGCTGTCTGCCGTACGCCGACTACGCCAACAATGTCGCGCGCATTTCCGACAACGTGCTACGCCGCTTCCGCGATCCAAGTCCGTTTCAGACGCCGGGCTGACGTGCGGTTGCGAAGTTGTGCCTTATAGCGGGCCGGTCCGAAGGAGCGTGAGAACGCCCGAAGGCACAGCCCTTTGTTGCTTGCACGACAGCGTCGTTGCGTGGCTGTGGTGCCAGCGAGAGACGCAGCTAAGATTGAGGAGCGAAATGCCTGACACGAAATCAGCGACATAGCGGTCCTTGGGCGCGGTGACGATATCTTCCGGCGTTCCCACCTTTCGCGAGGTCTAGGAACTGCTGTTGGAGTTGGCGGCCTAGGGCTGAGAACGGCTCGTCCAGTAGCAGGATCTCCGCCGCCATGGCACGGGCAAGCCCCACCCGCTGCTTCATCCCGCCGGAGAACTCGTCGGGTAACGCTCACCCCAACCGCTCAAGTCAACGAGCTTTGAGGTTTTCTTCCGCCACGCGGCGGCACTCCTTGCGTGATTTGCCGCGGAGTTCGAGACTAAGGGAGACATTGTCGTAGACGGTGCGGTGCGGCAGCAGCGCCATGTGCTGGAACACCATGCCGACCGTCACTGAGCGAAGGGCCCTCAGAAGGTGCGCGCCTTCGAGCGCAAGCGGCCAGTGCGCAAGCCCTGGCCCGATGACATCGAGCGCGAGCGCGTCGTCATCGCTGCTCCGTCGGCCTGCGGTCGCTGCGGTGGATCGCGGCTGGCCAAGCTCGGCGAGGACGTGAACGAGACACTGGAGGACACCCGCCGCTTCATGCTCACTGACATACTCCTTGAACTCGGCGTTTAGCGCCTCGATGCGCCGATCGAGATCCCGCCATTCCTCGCGCATCTCGATGATCAGCGTGCGCATTCGGCCGCTTAGGGGTGTCCGCTTTCGCGCGACTAAGTAGCGACCAGTTCGGCGATTTTGGTCGCGACTTCCGCCATCGACTCTTCGGCAGTGCTGAGCCCGGCTCGGGAGGCTAGCAGGAGACTGACCTGCTCAAGTTCTTCATAGGTCGTTCCATGAACAACCGGGACGAGCCGCTCACGCCGGAGAAGCGCCGAAAGCTCTTTGTCTGCGATGCCTTCTGCCGGGAGGCGTCGCAACATAGCCGGGGTCACCAAAACAATACCGACCCGCGAATTCACCAAGCCCTTGTCGATCGCGCGCATCATCGGCACCCCGAGACCAAGGTCTTTCTCGCTGAACCACACGCGGACACCGCGCGCTTCGAGCAGATCATGTAGTTCTTTGGCAGAGCCCTGCCTGTCATCCCATGCGTGACAGAGAAATACGTCACGAAGGTCAGGCTGCGAGGCCGCTAGGTTCTCCACGTTTTCGCGAATCGGCGTGAGCGCCTGCACTTGTTCAGGCGTGTACCACACAGCCGAACCTGCTCCCGACCAGCGCGGCTTTGCGGTGCGGCGCCCCGACCCGTTGCTACTGCTCCTTGAGGAGGAGTAAGAAGGGGACGAGTATGATCCGTTGCTGCTGTAGCCGCGATACCCGCCGTAACCGCTGAAGCGGCTATAGCGACTCCCGCATGCAGGACAGTCGGCTGCGGCGGCCGATGAGCGATGGCCCCTTACCGGCGCAGTGCATCTAGCCATGCCTTTTCATCTCCTTCGCCACTCCGCCAGATCGCGGATCTATTGATGGGCTTGTAGCCCATTCAAATTGACTGGTAGGTTGCATCTCTCACGTCGAAGACGAGCAATGCCTCTCGCCTTACGCCTTCAATATCTCGGATGGATGGATGGCACCGATGATCTCTGAAGCCAAATTCGATTCTGTAGTCGCGACCAATCTTTGAAACGCTGACCACAGCCTCAACTCCATCCGACGTTTTTCCTCGTAGATAGCCAATTCGCTTGTCTTTCGAACGAGCCAAGTGGTTTTTTCCTGCCTGCTGTCACGCGCCCACGAAAGAGCGTCGAACCGGAATGAAGCGGCTCGAGCCCTTCTGGACAAGACCGTTAGTTGTTCTTTGGTTTGTTTGTCCCCACTTTTGTCTGCTGCGTTGCTGCAAGCACAGGTTCAAGAATAAATGCCCTCGTAGTGATGGGCCAATCACGCCGCTATTACGCATATTCCTGTTTGCGCTTCACGGCGTTTGTTCCGGGACAGCCCGCGGCTTCGAAAGAACAATCCTGCCGCTATTGGGGCAGGCTCAGCATTGCCATCCGGCCGCCATCGATCGTCCACACCTGTCCGGTGACAAAAGAAGCTTCGTGCGAAGCCAGCCAGGCAATCAGGTTTGCGACCTCCTCGGCCTTCCCGGTGCGGCCTACCATGTGGATCTTCCCGACCTTTTGGCGAAATCCCTTTGGATCAGGCAGGTTCCGGATGAATTCCACATTGATGTCGGTATCGATCCAACCCGGTGCCACCGCGTTGCAACGGACGCCTTCCCCGCTGTGGTCGATCGCCACTGCCCTGGTGAGGGCATGGATACCCGCTTTGGATGTGCCGTAGGCAGCATGCTTCGGATTGGAGCCCAGGCCCTCGATTGAGCCGACATTCACGATCGAACCACCCACTGACCGCAGGTGGGGCAGGGCGGCTTTGATCAGCATGAACGGTGCCGTCAAATTGACGGCCATCGTGCGCTCCCAATCCGCCAATGCCATATCCTCGATCCGCGCTTCCTCCATCATTCCCGCGTTGTTCACCAGCACGTCAAGTCGCCCGGCTTGGTCTACCGCAGCCTCGACAGCACGACCTGCCTCAGCCGGCACCGATAAGTCGATCGAGATCGCTTCGAACTCCCGATCCTCGCCCCGCTGCGCCGTGATGACGCGTGCACCCTCGTCCCGAAGTCGTCGCGCGGTGGCTTGACCAATTCCGCTACGCCCGCCCGTCACGAGGGCGACCTTTCCTTCAAACCTCTTCATCGTGGCTCCTTTTCCACCGTTAACTTAGACGAGCGACTTTCACGTGTGGGGCCGGGACCGGACGAACTGAGTTCGTTCGGATAGCCTGCCCGAGAGCCGTGCTGCTAGACGCTGCCACACGGCCGGACAAAGGTTGCTGAAACCCGTGCGGAGCATTTGCGCGCTTGCTCGGTTTTCTCACGCCCCCATTGCGGGTAGCGAGGCTGGCACACGCTATAGCGGCGAAGCTCTTGCTCAAGCCAACTCCGAGGCACTGTAACCAAAGGTACTCTTGGGGGAAAATCAGCTAGAGAGGAATACCTGGTCATCCCGCCTTGCAGACTCGAGCCAAGCTCATCGACATCGGCGCCGGCTGCCCTTTGTCGCCTGGTGGTTTCGCGTTGAAATCGATACTGGCGTCGTGGGGAAGTGCTGGAAATGCACGCACCTTTGCGCCTCGCGCGGTCCAACCACCGAGAACCGGTCCTCCCGGCCCCAGAATGCTGGAGTGTCAGTATTCATCAAAGCCTCGCTGCGGCGCCGGAATAAATAGTGTTCGCTCTGGCAAAAGGAATCATGCCGCCCGGTAGGGCGGTATCGCTCACCATAACATCAATGATAGAGGATCAAGCGTTCCCAAGAGAATACCTAAAAGTTTTAGCTGGCGCTAAATCCAATTTATGCCTGGTGCGGCCGGGCAAATTGGAGAGTTGGCAGTCAGAGCAAAATCCGCAGGGGATTGTGCGCTTCCCGAACCCTGCCTCCAGCGTGGTTAGCCGCATCCCAGTCTCGGTCCGGAAACCGGCAGCGCGATGCTTCTAGAGCCTTTAATCGGCACGCTTGGCGGCTTCACGTTGAGGTCCCCCACGAAGAGCAACTGGATCGAGGTGCAAGGCTAAAGCTTCGGCATTACGCAGGTCTATATCACTGCGTTCCCATCTATGCTTTGGGCAGACATGTTCTTGCGCTTGAGGCCACACGCTCTCCGATCCCCGAGCCGCGCCAGAATTTAACCGTTCACGCCAGTCGCGAGAGAAATTTCGAACGGCTTTTTCTGACCTCGCGCCGCGCTGCTGCGGGGGGACAAAAAATTCTCAGATGGAGGGTTCTCAAATGCACAAGTGGACCAGACATCGGCGGCGCGCTCATCCAAGCTGCTCGAAACTCGCCATGAGCTTGGCAGTCGGAGCTTCTGGGGATGCTCGCCATGACATGACGCGCTGAACAGAAGTTCCGGCTTCGCCAGACGGTCTGGTGAGAAGAACAGCTTGTCAGTCACTCAGATGCCGCCCATGCAGAGATATTTCATCTCAAGGTAATCCTCGAGGCCGTGGCGGGAGCCCTCCCGCCCGATGCCGGACTGCTTGACGCCACCGAAGGGCGCTGCTTCCGAGGACATGCGCCCGGTGTTGATGCCCACCATGCCGTATTCCAGGGCCTCCGCTACACGCCAGACACGCTTCAGGTTGGACGCATAGAAATAGGCGGCTAGTCCGTAGATCGTGTCGTTGGCCTCACGCACGACCTGATCCGCATCCTCGAAGCGGATGAGGGGAGCCAATGGCCCGAATGTCTCCTCCTGCGCCACCGTCATTGCGCTGGAGACGTCGGTCAGGACTGTCGGCTGGAAAAAGGTGCCGTCCGCGCCAATCCGGCCCCCGCCGCACCGGATCGCGCCGCCTTTTCCCACGGCATCGGCGATGTGGGATTCGATCTTGGCGAGCGCCTGGCGGTCGATCAGCGGGCCGATAGCGACGCCTGGATCGAAACCGTCGCCAACCTGGAGCTCGCGAACCCGTTCGACGAACTTGTCGACGAATTCGTCATGAACGCTCGATTGGACGTAAAGGCGATTCGCCGAAACGCAAGTCTGGCCGGCATTGCGGAACTTCGCCTGGATCGCCCCGTCCACGGCGGCATCGACGTCGGCGTCGTCGAAGACGATGAAAGGCGCATTGCCGCCGAGCTCGAGGCTGACCTTCTTGATCTGGTCCGAGCACTGGCGCATGAGCAGGCGTCCGACCTCGGTCGATCCGGTAAAACTAATCTTGCGCACTTTGGGATTGTGGCAGAGCTCGCGCCCCACCGCGGCACCCTCCGAAGCATAGATGAGGTTGACAACGCCGTCGGGAAAGCCGGCCTCGGCGGCGAGCGCGAACATCGCGCCTGCGACAAGCGGGGTCTGTTCCGCAGGCTTAAGCACTATGGCGCAGCCCGCGGCAAGCGCCGGCGAGATCTTGCGCGCCACCATCGAAGCCGGGAAATTCCATGGCGTGATCGTGCCGACGACGCCGATCGGCTGCTTGATCACCAGCATGCGGCGATCTGTCGAGGGAGCCGAGATGGTCTCGCCGTAGATGCGATTGGCCTCCTCGGCGTACCATTGCAGATACGCGGCCGCATGCGAGACTTCCGATTTGGCCTCGGCGAGCGGCTTGCCCATTTCCGCCGTAAGGATCGCGGCCAGGTCATCGGTGTGGCTGACGATCAGCTGATGCCATTGCCACAGTATTTCGCTGCGCTCGCGGGCTGTCAGTCCCGCCCATTCAGCCTGCGCGACATAGGCCTTGTCGATCGCCGCGCGGGTCTCCTCCACGCCCATGTCGGGAAGCACCGCCAGCAATTCACCGGTCGACGGATTGAAGACCTCGAACGTGCGTCCACGGACCGGCGTGCCAAGTGCAGGCACACGGTCGATAGCGCCAAACAAGGGGGATTTCAGATGGCGGACCAGCTCCGGATGTAGAGACATGAGGCGATCTCCTCAACTCGGAGGTTGGCTGTGGAGGGGAATGCGGAACCTATCGGCAGCCGCCATTCTTGCTTAGCACTTGGTGCCGGCGCTGATAAACAACCGTCGATCGAGTCCGCGGGAAAATTCGGCGAGCGGCTGGAACGAGTTTGTCGTGGCCGGCGCATACCGTTGGGGAGCTAGACCTGTCAGACACCGACCACCAGAGCCCCGCCTGTCAGGCCAGCACCAGCTGCTGCCAATAGCAGCCTCTCACCCGGCTGAAGCGGGTTGGCGCCATGGGCAATCGACAGCGACAAAGGAATGGTTGCGGCCGACGAGTTCCCGTAGTCGGCGATGGTTTTGACGATGCGGCCATCCTCAATGCCAAGCGACTTGCCGACAGCGTTGAAGATGCGGGCATTTGCTTGATGCGGCGCGAACCGGGCGACGTCCGTTGTCGAAAGGCCGGCCGCTGCCAGCGCCTCGACGGAACAGCGGCTCATCATCTCCACGGCCTTGACGAAGACCTCGCGGCCGTCAGCGATGGTCATCCGGGTTTCGGCAATGTCGATGTCTTCCGCGAAGGGACGGTTGCTGCCGCCGGCCGCGATATGGATCAGGCCATAAGCGGACCCATCCGAGGCAACCGAGGCACCGAGTATGCCGTGGCTGGGATCATTTGACGGGGCCAGCACCACCGCACCTGCGGCATCGGCGAACAATACGGCGCTCGCCCGCTCGGTCGGATTGATCCGGCGGCTCAAAATGTTGGCGGCGATGACGATGGCTGGCTTGTTGTGCAGGCGCACGAAGCCGTCGGCGAAGGTCATGGCGTAGATGAACCCGGCGCAGGCGCCCGCCAGGTCAACCCCACCGGCCTTTTCGAGGCCGAGCCTGTGCGCCACCAGTGGTGCGCTCGGTGGTAGCAGATGGTCCGGCGTAGAGGTGGCGAGCAGCAGCAGGCCGATATCCTTGCGGTCGATGCCGGCCGCTTGCAGCGCCATGTCACCGGCCTTGGCCGCCAGTCCGGAAAGCGTGTCGTCGGGCTCTGCCCAGAAACGCGTGCGGATGCCGGTGCGCCCTTCGATCCAGCCTGCTTCCAGCCCGAGGCTTGTTTCGATCTCGGCATTGCCGACTTTTCGGGCCGGGACGTGATGGCCAAGGCCTATGATGCGCGCTGTGCGGTTCATCTTTTGTCGCCCGCAAGTCCGGCCGCCTCGTCTATTGCCGCATAGAGCCTGTCGAGTTCGCCCGACGTCACGCAATAGGGCGGCAGCACGTAGATGACGTTGCCGAGCGGTCGCACCAGCAATCCGCGATCGAGGAAAAAGGCGCGCAGCCTCGGGCCGACCTCGGCCAGATAGCCGGCATTGCCGACGCTGAGGTCAAGCGCGGCGATGGTGCCGGCCGTGCGCACATTCTCGAAGCGCGGATCCCCGTTGAACCGTGCAACCTTCTCCGCCTGCATCCGCGACAGCGCGGCCACGCGCTCCGCCACCGGCTCGTCGTTCCAGATACCAACATTCGCCAGTGCTGCCGCGCAGGCGATCGGGTTTGCAGTGTAGGAACTCGAATGGAAGAAGGTCTTGGACCGATCCGTCGAATAATGCGCTTGGAAGATCGCGTCGGTGGCAAGCGTCGCCGCAAGCGGTAACGATCCACCCGTCAGTCCCTTGGATGTGCACAGAATATCGGGCGCGACCGCCGCCTGTTCGCAGGCGAACATGGTGCCTGTGCGGCCCCAGCCGGTCATGACTTCATCGGCGATGAAAAGCGTCCCCGAGCGCTCGGCAATGCGCTTGAGTTCGGCGAAAACTGAGGCCGGATACATCAGCATGCCACCGGCGCCAAGCACCAGCGGCTCGACGATCAGCGCGGCAACCTCGCCGTCACGCGAAAGCCGTTCGAAGGCATCGAGCGTCTGCTGCTCTTGGCCGGCGGCAGGGAAGGGGATGGTATCGACCTGAAACAACAGCGGTTCGTAAGCGGCGTTGAAGACGCCGCGCGCGCCGACGCTCATCGTGCCGATGGTGGCGCCGTGATAGCTGTGCTCGATGACGACGATGCGCGAGCGCGCCGCGCCGGAGTTGCGGTGAAAGCCGAGAGCCATCTTCAGCGCCACTTCGACGCTGGTCGAGCCACTATCGGAATAGAAGACCCAGTCGAGGCCCGCCGGCGTGATGTCGACCAGCGCCGAAGCCAATCGCTCGGCCGGCTCATGGCTGAGGCCGGCAAAGATCACCTGGTCGACAGTTTCGGTCGCCTCGCGGATCGCCTCCACGATCTTCGGGTGGCGGTGGCCGTGGGTGATGACCCACCAGGAGGAGATCGCGTCGAGTATGCGCTTGCCGTCGCGCGTCTCGACATAGGCGCCTTCGGTACGCACGATCGTCGGCGGCACCGGCTCGGTGGCGTGTTGGGTGAAGGGATGCCAGACGGCGGAGCGGCTCATACCCGGATCTCTATGAAGTCGGCGGCATTAAACGAAGCCGTCATGGCCGCGGAAAGTGTTCCAGGTGTCAGCGACTGAAGAAAGGGGAGGCGACCCAGCACGCGCACCTTGCCCATCTGGGCGATCGTTTTTTGCGTATCGACCATCCTGTCGCCGATGAACACCACGCCGAGCAGCGGTATCGAGCGGGCGCGCAGAGCCTCGATCGAGAGCAGCGTGTGGTTGATGGTGCCGAGCGCGGTGCGGGCGCAAAGCACCACCGGCGCGTTCCACTGTGCGAAGACGTCGATGTAGAGTCTGCACCTGTTCAACGGCACCATCAGTCCGCCGGCGCCCTCCACGACGAGCGGACGGTCCGTCTTGGGCAGTGCGAGTTGATCTGCATCGATCTCCACCCCGTCCAACTCCGCGGCGCGGTGTGGGGACAACGGCTCTCTAAGGCGCCAGGCTTCCGGCAAGACCCGATCAGGCAGTCCGGCGAGGAGAGAGACAACCTCGCTGTCGGTCTCTTCGCGGTTACCCGCCTGCACCGGTTTCCAGTAGATGCCATCGAGAAGCGCCGTAAGGCCCGCTGCGAACACCGTCTTGCCGATGCCGGTGTCGGTTCCCGTCACAACGACTTGCACCGTCATCGGGCGCTCTCCCATTCTGCAGCCAAAGCATCAAACAGTGCCGAGACGTCGGCTTCGCCGACATTCAGCGTCAGCGAGACGCGCAGCCTTGCCGTGTTTTCGGGCACGGTTGGCGGGCGGATGCCGCGCACGTCGAAGCCACGCGACTGCAGGGCCGCTGCCAGCGCCATGGCGCGGGCATTGTCGCCGACGATGATCGGCAGGATCTGCGTACCGCTCGGAGCCAGGCCAAGGGTCTCGGCCCTCTTGGAGGCAAGCGCGACCAGCCGCGCCAGACGCTCGCGCCGCTCCGGCTCGTCGGCGACGATGTCGAGCGCCGTTGCCGCCGCCACCGCCATCAGTGGCGAAGGCGCGGTGGCGTAGATGAAGGGCCGGCAGCGGTTGACGAGATAGTCGCACAACACCGCACGCGCGGTGACCAGCGCGCCGGAGGCGCCCAGCGCCTTGCCGCAGGTGTGCAGCACCACGACATTGTCGCGGCCTTCGAGGTGGTGCGCCAGACCGCACCCGTCCGGACCATAGACGCCGGTGGCATGCGCTTCGTCGACGAACAGGAATGCGTCGTGGCGGTCCGCGATTTCGGTGAGTTCACTGAGCGGAGCGCGGTCGCCGTCCATGCTGTAGAGGCTTTCGACCACGATCCAGGCGTGGCCGGCGCCGCCTTTCGCGCGCCAGCTCCGGATCGAATCGTCCACGGCGTCCGCATCGTTGTGCGCGGCTTGCGTCACTTCGGCGCGGCCGGCTCGGGCCCCCTCATGCGCGCTGGCATGGATGAGTTCGTCCAGCACGATCAGATCGCCCTTCTGGGGCAAGGTCGTCAGCACCGCGAAATTCGCGACATAGCCGCCGCCGAAGAACAGTGCCCGCTCGGCGCCGAAAAAGTCGGCCGCCTTGGCCTCGAGCGCCTCGTGTTCGTGGTCGTTGCCGCGCAGCAGCCGCGAGCCGGCCGCTCCGACAGGAGTGCCGGCGGCGAGCGCCGCCGCGAGGGCCTCTGCCATACGCTTCGAGCGAGCGAGGCCGAGATAGTCGTTGGAGGCGAAGTCAAGACCCGAGCGGCTGCTCAACCTGCGCAACCGGTCCTTGCGAGCAAGACCATTTAAGGTCGCCCTGTAGCGGTCGAGGAAGCCACTGCCGTTCACAAGACCTCACGCGCAAATGGCTTGATGCCCAGCCGGCGAAACAGCGCGCTGTCCTTGTCCTCACCGGGATTGTCGGCGGTCAGCAAGGTGTCGCCGACGAAGATCGAGTTGGCGCCGGCGAAGAAGCACAGCGCCTGCATCTCGTCGCTCATCGCCGTGCGGCCGGCCGACAGCCGCACATGCGATTTCGGCATCATGATGCGGGCGAGCGCGATGGTGCGCACAAATTCGATCGGCTCGATCGGTTCGGCGTCGCCGAGCGGCGTGCCTTCGATCGGGATCAGCATGTTGATCGGCACGCTATCAGGCGGCTCCGGCAGGTTGGCGAGCGTCACCAGCATGTCGATGCGGTCGGCCTTCTCTTCGCCCATGCCGACGATGCCGCCGCAGCAGACCTTCATGCCGCTGTCGCGGACATTGGCCAGGGTGTCCAGCCGCTCGGCGAAGGTCCGGGTCGAGATGACCTCTGTGTAGTAGCGCTCGGAGGTGTCGATGTTGTGGTTGTAGTAGTCGAGGCCGGCCTGCTTCAGCTGCTGGGCCTGGCCGAGGTCGAGCATGCCGAGCGTCATGCATGTCTCCATGCCGAGCGCCTTCACGCCCTCGACCATGGCGACCACGGCCTCCATGTCGCGCTCCTTGGGACTGCGCCAGGCGGCGCCCATGCAATAGCGCGTGGCGCCGGCATCGCGGGCCTTCGTCGCCTCGGCGATTACGCGCTCGACCTCCATCAGCTTCGAGGCCTTGAGCCCGGACTGGTGATGCGAGGACTGGCTGCAATAGCCGCAATCCTCGGGGCAGCCGCCGGTCTTGATCGAAAGCAGGCGCGACAGCTGCACCCGGTTGGGATCGAAACTCTCGCGGTGGGTCGTCTGGGCGCGCAATAGCAGGTCGTTGAAAGGCCGGTCGTAGACTGCCTGGGCTTCCGCCCGCGTCCAGGGCGGATGGGCCCAACCGAGAGGGTCCGATGTCAGGTCCGAGCCAAGTTCCGCGTTCATTCCACCTCCATCAGCAAAAACGTGGGTATCAGCCAAGAAAACGGACCTCGGAGCCCGTCACGATCTGCCCACCAGCGCCGGCACGGGCAGGGGAGTGCGAGCTTCGTCGAGGATGGAGAAGCTGTAGCCTCCGCCCGCATCGCGCTCGACCGAATAGGTCAGGCGGTCGACGATCCGATTATCCTTGTCGAAGGTCAGCACACGCGGTTTCAGCGCGGTGAACTCCGCCTGGTCCACATAGACCGAGTTGCAGATGATGACCTGGTCGCCTGGCTGGCAGGTGCGGGCCGCGGCGCCGTTGAGAACGCAGCAGCGCGAGTCGCGTTCGCCGAGGATGACATAGGTCGAAATCCGCGCGCCCGAATTCTTGTTCCAGATATCGACGAATTCCATCGGCAGGATGCCTGCCTGTTCGCAATGGGCGGGATCGAGCCTGATCGAACCGTGATAGTCGAGATTGGCCTCGGTGACATGGATGCCGTGCAGCTTGCCGGCAACGATTTTGCGCATCCCTTCCTCCAATACGACTTTCGATCCTGCCCACCCGCCCGAGGTCCCTGGTGTCGGACGCTAGCCCGTGGTTTCTTGGCCGTGAGCGGATAAACGCTCCCTTCTGATCGCGTCGCATGACTCATTGAAAGCGACGTCCAAAAGGTAGCCGATAAGTTCCAGCTCCTGCGAGGCAGCCAGCTGGCGCAGTTCATCGAGCCGGCAGACGATTACGCCGAGCGCTTCGCCGCGGGTTGTTGTTTGGTCATTGTCCGTCATCACTCCCCCTTTGCCAGTCAAAGCCATCGCATGGCAACGCAGTTGCGCCGATGTTTGGGGCGGCGACCTAAGTCGCGGTAGCCAGATCACGACTTGGCCTGTCGCCGCAAAATTCTCTCCGCGGTTTTGCCCTCAGTTCAAGCGCCGACTGCAATTGCCATCGAGCGGCACGTCCAGCCCAATGTCGAGGATCGGGGCGCTGTGGGTGAGCCAACCGACGGAGATAAGGTCCACGCCGGTCGCCGCAATTGCCGGGGCGCTCGCCCGCGTGATCCGGCCCGAGGCCTCGGTGATCGCGCGGCCACCGACCATCGCCACAGCCTGGGCAAGGTCCTCGAGCGACATGTTGTCGAGAAGTACGGCGTCGACGCTCGCCTGCAGCGCCATCTCCAACTGGTCGAGCGTGTCGACCTCGACCTCGATCTTGACCATGTGACCTATGGCGCCACGCGCCCTCTCGATCGCGGTGCGGATGTCACCGGCAATGGCGATGTGATTGTCCTTGATGAGCACGGCATCGTCGAGCGCGAAGCGGTGGTTGGCGCCGCCGCCGGCGCGCACGGCATATTTTTCCAGGACACGCAGGCCGGGCGTGGTCTTTCTTGTGCAAACGATCTTTGCGTTATAGCCCCGCACCGCGTTGACCAGCGAGGCTGTCGCCGTTGCGATGCCGCTCAGCTTGCATAGAAAATTGAGCGCCGTCCGTTCCGCCGTCAGCAGGCTGCGCGCTGGCCCGCTTACGACCGCGATAGTCTCCCCGGCCGAAACCTTGCCGCCCTCGGGACAGTGCAACTGCATGCTGATCCCAGGATCGACCAGCAGAAAGGCAAACATCACCAGATCAAGCCCGGCGACAACGCCGGCCTGCCGGGCATTCAACGCGAGCGTCGCCTTGCAATCGGCGGGGATAATGGCATCGCTGGTGATGTCGCCGGCTCTGCCCAAATCTTCCAGCAGGGCACCGCGCACGATCGGCTCCATGATGATCTGGGGGAGCGGTGCAAGTAAACTCATATCAGCAACTCCGTTCGGATCTCTGCCAACTGAGCGCAACGGCATTCTCAAAGGCAGTGCAGAGCGTCAGTCGCGAAGGCAGGGCAGCGGCAGCGTCGCGACAAGGAAAATCGGATCGGTAGTGCGAACCGCGGCTCTCCTCGCGCTTCAAGGCTGCGATCGCCATCAACAGCGCAACCAGCGCCGGCTCCGCGGCCGCCGTGTCCCCGACGGCGATCGGCAGCAGGTTCGCGACCGCTGCGCTCAGTGCCTTTCCGTTGCGGACAATACCGAGCGCATTGGAGACCTCTTGTCGTATGGATGAAGGATCGGGTCGCACAGCCACCATCGCGGGCATCCTGGGCCACTGCCAGCCTGCGGAAGTCCCCGCGATACACCCTCCTACCCAGGCGGCTGTCGCAACCAGTTCGGCCAACGAGTTGCTGGCCAGCCGGTTTGCCCCGTGCAGTCCCGTACGAGCCACTTCGCCGCACGCCCAAAGGCCCGAGACGGAACTGCGCCCTTCGGCGTCCACGGCCACGCCGCCCATGTGGTAGTGCGCTGCCGGACGCACGGGGATAGGCATGGCGGCCGGATCAATGCCGGCCTGCTTGCAAGCGGCGTCGATCGCCGGGAAGCGTTTTGCGAATTTCTGCCCGAGGCAGCGCCGGGCATCGAGATAGACTCGATGCCCGGCGGCGAGCTGATGGGCGATCGCCCGTGCGACCACGTCGCGCGATGCGAGCTCGGCACCAGGCGTGTCGCTCAAGAAGCGGCGACCATGTTCATCGACCAGCAAAGCGCCTTCGCCGCGCACTGCTTCGCTGATCAGTGGCATCGGCCGGCGCGGACAGTCGAGCGCGGTCGCATGGAACTGCACGAATTCCAGATCAGAGAGTTCCGCGCCGGCGCAAGCGGCGAGCGCCAGGCCGTGGCCGAAAGAGGCAAGCGGATTGGTAGTGTCGCAGAAGAGGCCGCCGATACCGCCGGTCGCCAGCACTACACGACGGGTGGGCAATGCGAAAACGCCACTGTGAAGGACGGCCAACAAGCCCACAATGCCGCCCTCTGCAACGACCAGGCGAAGGGCTGTCGCGCCTTCCATGATTGTGATCGAACGGGTTCGCCGCGCCACGGCGAGCAGTGCATGGAACAACTCATGACCTGTGGCGTCCGCGACGTGGACGATCCGTCGCCTTGAATGGGCTGCCTCCAGGCCGAGCCGCAGTTGTCCGTCTAGAGCGCGGTCGAAGGGAACACCAAGACGAATGAGGTTCTCGACAGCTACAGGCGCGGCCTCGACCACTCGCCTGGCCATTTGTTCGTCGCAAAGCCCATCACCCGCGGCAAGCGTATCGGCGAGGTGCAGATCGGGGCTGTCGTCCTCGCCCAGGCTCGCTGCGAGGCCGCCCTGAGCGAGGGTGCTCGAGGTATCCGTCCCAAGCGGGGCTCTGGAAAAGAGCACGACTGGTTGCGGCGCCAGATGCAGCGCCGTCATCAGGCCGGCAAGGCCAGCGCCGATGATGACCGGCGCCCCGCCGATGTCATGGATGTATGCCGTCATACGAAGAGCATGCGTTCGACGGCCCAGCGGGCCCGCTCGGCGATACGCGGATCAATGGTGACGATGTGGCGGTTCTGCTCGAGCGCTGCGCGTATGTTGGCGAGTGTGATGCGCTTCATGTGCGGGCAGAGATTGCAGGGGCGCACGAAGTCGACTTCGGGATGCTCGACGGCGACGTTGTCGCTCATCGAGCATTCGGTCATCAGCACGACGCGTGCCGGTTTGTGCCGTCCGACATAGTCGGACATTGCCGCCGTCGAGCCTGCGAAATCGGCTTCGGCGACCACCTCCGGCGGGCACTCGGGGTGGGCGAGCACCGTGACGCCGGGATGCGCTTCGCGCAACTCGCGTATATCGACGGGGCTGAAGCGCTCATGCACCTCGCAGCGTCCTTTCCAGGCGATGATCTCGACCTTGGTCTGCGCCGCGATGTTTTTTGCCAGATATTCGTCGGGCAGCATGATGACGCGTGGCGCGTTGAGCGACTTCACCACCGCAAGCGCATTTCCCGAGGTGCAGCAAATGTCGGACTCGGCCTTCACCGCCGCAGAGGTGTTGACGTAGGTGACGACTGGAGCGGAAGGATAGCGCTGCCGCATTAGCCGCACGTCCTCCGCGGTGATCGAGTCGGCCAGCGAACAGCCCGCGGCAAGGTCTGGAATGAGCACCGTCTTGCCGGGATTGAGGAGCTTTGCGGTCTCAGCCATGAAATGCACGCCGGCGACGACGATTACGTCTGCGTCGACCGTCATTGCCTTGCGGGCAAGCGCCAGACTGTCGCCGACGATGTCGGCAACACAGTGGAAGATCTCTGGCGTCTGATAATTGTGCGCGAGGATGACGGCATTGCGCTCACGCTTCAGCGCCAGGATGGCATCAATGTCAGCGGCAAAAGCCGGCCATTCCACCAGCGGGATCACTCGTCGGACGCGTTCATAGAGAGACGCGGCCGTGGGTAATGCGCCAATCATTTGCGCCTCCGCTTATAGTCAGACTGGAAATAAATGCGATAAGCTAAGCTTGGCTTGGCCGTTCCCAAAGGTTTAGGACTTGGCCGATTCCTTTGCTCTTAGCGTTTTGAAGAACTTCGAAACCCCAGCTGATGTCGAAGACAGCCATGCCGCAGGCGATGAAGATCACGCGCTCTTTCCCGTCCTCTCTGCCGGGTTTCTCGCCGTTGACGACGTCGCCCAAGCCCGTTGAATCCTTGAGGGCCGGCAGCTTGCCAGCATCGATCAGACGAAAGAAGGGCCCACCGATAACACTGCTATAGTAGGCTTCCTTGTTTCCGGAGGCGATCGCATCCTCGACATACGCCTCCTGCAAGGCCGTGTGGTCGTAGACGATCTTGGCGTCAGTCAGGAACGACGCGTCCGTGTTAAATGGGCCGGACACCAAGATGGTCGCGCCAGGCTTGATCCATTCGTCCTTGAAGTGGAGCGGTTTGAGTCGTGAAGCGGCGATGGTGATTACGTCAACATCGCGGAACCCGGCCTCTGTGTCGTCTACGCCGATGGCTTCGACGCCATAGTCCTTATGTACCCAGCTTGCGAATTCCTTGGCTTTTTCGAGAAAGAGGTCGAAGCAGACCACCTTTTGAACGGCGCTCAGTTGGGTCATGATTGCGGTAAAACACGCCTTGTTGATCGGGCCGCAGCCGACGACCGAGACGATCCGTGCTTCCTTGTTGGCTAGGTGCCTGGCCGCGACGCCTGGCACTCCGCCAGTGCGCGCGGCGCTCAAAAGATTCGCCGACATCAGCGCGAGCGGCGCGCCGGTGTCTTTGTCGTTGAGCATCATGGTCAAGATGGAACGTGGCAGCCCCTTTTCAGCATTGGCATGGTTCGAGCCGTACCATTTGTTGCCGCAGACGTCGAAACGTCCACCGAGGTAACCAGGCATGGCCGCGAAACGACGGTCAGGACCGGCCACGGGCATGTTCGGGAACTTCGTTTCCTTCGGAAAGACTATGTTCAGGCCATGATTGTTGTGGTTGGCGCCGCCCATCAAATAGTCGCCCCTGCCGAGGAGGCTGAAAGTTTCCTCGCACACCTCAACGCAGCGCTGTGCGTCGAGAACGCCGGCGGCAATCATGTCCGGCTCGGAAAGGTAGAGAAAATCGACCCTGGGATACATGGAGGCAACCTCTTCTATGGTTGAATGAACATTTGAGTCCCCGCCCTCTCGCGGGCCGCGTCAGAAGCGGAGAAGGGGCTTGATGTCAAAGAGCCGGCAGCCAGGGCTTGCCGCGTTGGCGCGCATGAGGAAGTTCAGCTTTTCAATGCGCTCTCCCGAACGCGGCGCGCCATTCTTTTGGAACGGCACTTCGAGACCGACGGAGAAATCCATCACCACGTCATCGACGACGCCGCCGGAACGGCCCGACGGCACCGAGATCATGCCGTGTTGGCTGGCAAACCGATGCGCATCTATGGCCTCGGAGATCGTGCCGACCTGATTGGGCTTCAGGATGAAGCCGTCAACGGCATGGGTTTCATAGGCGCGTTTGAGTAGGGCAGGGTTGGTGACGATGAGATCGTCACCGAGAACGATCGTGCGGGTGAGTTCCTTGGTCGCCTTGCTGTAGCCGTCCCAATCGTTCTCATCGAGCAGGTCCTCGACGAAGACGAGATCGAACTTGTCGGTGAGCCCTTTGGCATATGCGATCAGTTCGTCGGCGGAGACATGGTTGCCTTTCAGCAGATAGGTTCCGGCGTCGCGGTCGTACATTTCGCTGGAGGCGCAATCGAGTGCGAAGGCAACGCGGCCTGTATAGCCGCAGGCGTCGATGGCTTGCTGCATCAGTGACAGGATCACTTCCGGGTCGTCCGAAGGGGCCGCGTAGCCATAGGAGCTCGCGATTTGCGGCTTGCAACCGAGATGTTTCGTCAGGACCTCGGCGAGTTGCTGGAACACCGCGACCGCCATCTCGACGGCCAGGTCTACGCTGTCGGTGCCATAGGGCACGATCAGGAATTCGTTGAAGGCCTGTGTCAATGTCTCGTAGCGGCCACCGTTGACGACGTTGAAACAGGGCACCGGTACGGTGCGAATTTCTCTGCCCGCAATGTACTTGTAAAGCGGGATCCGGCGTGCGTCGGCAGCCGCACGGAAGGCGGCGATTGAGGTTGAATAGATCGTGTTGCCGCCGAGATTGTGCTTGTCCGGCGTGCCGTCGAGTTCGATCATCCTGTGATCAATGGCGCGCTGGTCGAACACGTTCATGCCGATCAGCGCCGGGCCAATGACGTTCACTGCTTTGTCGACGGCCTTGTGGACGCCGAGCCCCTTGTAGCTCGCCGAATTTCCATCGCGCAGGACGAAGGCCTCATGCATCCCGACCGACGTTCCGGTGGGAGCTGCGCCCCTGCCGATTGCGCCGCTTTCGGTGCGGATTTCAACCTCTACGGCGGGCCGGCACTTGCAGTCGATGATCTGCTGGGCCCGGACGGATGCAATCCTGTCCTCCATGGCTACCGAGACTCCTCAATTGCCGGGACGTAGAGGATGTTGAGGTCACAGAGATTGGTGCCGGTGTTCCCGGTGAAGACCGTGGAGCCGATGGCAGCGAGCGCCTCGAAGCAGCTGTGTTCGCGCAGCGCTTGATAAAAGCTGATGCCCTTGTCGGTGGCAGCCTTCAGGCTGCTGGAATCGGTGATACCGCCTGCGACTTTGGCTGTGCCGTCCGTACCCTCGCTGTCGATTGAAAGCAGACACGCGCCCTTGGTCTTGGCAGCCGTGATGGCGAAGCTCACAGCCATTTCCTGGCCTGGCCCGCCGTGGCCTTTGATCAGACTGTTGTCGGTTATCTGCGTGGTGACCTCCCCGGAACTCAAAAGCACGCAGGGCGGCTTGACGGGATTGCCGTAGGTTTGCATTTCCCGCGCCATCGAGGCGAAGAAGGTGCCTGCGTCTCGGCTTTCGCCTTCCAGGAACGAGCTGACGATGATGGCGGGAATGCCAATCTCCTCGCAGACTTGCTTCGCATAGATGCAGGAGTCCGGCAGCGTATTGATCAGAAAATAGGTGTTGTCGGGAAAAGCCTTCGGCGTTTCCTTGTCCGGCCCTGCGTTCATCAGGTAGTCCACGACGCTCTTCGGCAGGCGGTCGACGACATCGAAATTGACCATAGTGGCGCGCGCGTCGTCGAGTGTCGTAGCATCTGGCCCGATCGGCGTGCTCTTGTAGGCGGCGTAAGGCACTGCGATGTCGCCCGTTGCCGGCGAACCGACCGCATCGCTGATGCCGAAGCCGATCAGTTCGGCCCCGACCTGCTGAATGCGCTTTGCCAGCATTCCCCCGTTCAGTGCCGAGATGTGGCGTCGCACCGCATTGATTTCGTAGATGCCTGCGCCCGACTTCAAAAGCACGTCGGTCGCCTCGATCTCGTCCTGCAGGGAAATGCCCTCGATCGGGCAGGACATAAGGGCGGAGCTCCCACCGCTTATGACGACGATGAAGAGATCGTCCGGCCCGGCGTGGTCGACAACTTCGATAATCTTCTTGGAGGCGCGCAATCCCTCTTCGTTCGGCAACGGGTGCCCGCCGATATGCACTTCCGTCTTGTTGAAATGGTCTGTCTCTTCGCTGATCTTGACGATCGCAATGCCGCGCGTCAGGCGTTCGCCGAGCACGTGATCCACCGCCATCGCCATGTGATTGCAAGCTTTGCCGGCGCCAAAAAGGTAGATGTTGCGTTTTGCCGAAAGGTCCCAGGAGCGTGTGCCGATGTGCAGCACGTCGCCTTCCACCCGCATGATGCTGCGGATCCGCCTGTAGCTGTCCAGCTTGTCAAGCGTGCGGTCGGCGATCTCGAGCACGAGTTTCCTCGAAGCGACATCACCCTGCGCGACGATATGCTCGGCGTTTCTTATCTTCTTCATCTGGGCACTCGGGACGACTTAGGGGCAACGATTGAGGCCCGCATCCGGGAGGCAAATCCCGTCGCGAACGGCCATCAGGTACCACTTTCAAGCTGTGCCTGGTACGGCGATAGAATCTCGTCAGATATAAAGCCAGTTTATCTGCGCCCCGTTCTTTTCTGCGTTGATGCGTCGGGCAACCGGAGTACTAAACTGGCACCGCTGCGGTGGACCATCAAGACAAGTCACGGACAATGGGAGAACGTCGGATGAGAAAGTACTTGCTTTGCTTGGGTACGGTCGGGGCTCTAATGAGCGCTGGAGCTGCCCATGCTGCCTGCGGCGACATTAGCTTGGCGCTGTTCAGTTGGCAGTCGGCCGAAGCGAATGCCTATGTCGATCAGTTCATCCTCAACAATGGTTATGGCTGTAACGCAACTACCGTTGCGGGTGACACGGTGCCGACCGTCACTTCCATGATCGAGAAGGGTCAGCCTGACATTGCTCCGTCAGTGGTCGTGACCCTATTGGGCGATTTCTATGCCAAAGGCGTTGCCGAGGGACGTGTCGGCCGAATCGGCACTGGAATCAGCGATGGCTCGGTCTCAGGCTGGTACATTCCAAAATACCTTGCCGACGCTCACCCCGACATCAAGACGGTCGAGGACGCCATGAAGCATCCGGAACTGTTTTCGTCTCCTGAAGACCCTTCTAGGGGCGGCGTGATCCAAGGCCCACAGGGCTGGGGCGACACGGTGGTGACGGCGCAGCTGTTTAAGGCCCTTGAGGCTGACAAAAAGGGGTTTGTTCTCGTCCCGAGCGGGTCTGCGGCGGCGCTCGATGGTGCAATCGCCAGGGCTTATGAAAGCAAGAAGGGCTTCATCGCCGCGTATTGGGCTCCTACTTCCCTTCTCGTGAAGTATCCAATGGTTCGGCTCGAAGCTGCACACGACGATGCAGAGTGGGTGCGCTGCACCACAAAGCAAGATTGCCCGGATCCGAAGCCGAATTACTGGAAGACGGCCGATGAAATCACCTTGGCCTCGGGAAAATTCCTGAAACGCGACGACGTCGCTCCAGCGAAAGACTACTTCGCGAAGCGGAGTTGGAGCCAAGCCGAGGTCGGCAAGGTGATGTTGTGGATGAGCGAGAACCAGGCAAACGGCGAGGAGGGCGCGAAGTGGTTCATCCAGAACATGCCTGAAGTCTGGACAAAATGGATCCCGGCCGACGTTGCCGAGAAGGTCAAGGCGGCGGCCAAATAAGTCACCTTACGGCGCGAAGGCTTCGGATTGCGTCGAGATCTCAACGAACCCGGAGAGAACGCAGAATGGCAGCTTGCCTGCCATCATCTCCTGAACTTTGGGAATAGCGGCAGACATGCTTAGGGGCTTTGCTATGGACTGGTTGTTCAAATTTCCCCAGTTGGACCCCGACTTGTTGCTGACCATAAAGCGCGCGGTGGACGGTTCTCTCAGGGCACTTACGCGTCTTTACGGCGACACAATCGAGAACTTCTTTTATCCGCTGCAGCGCATTCTGGTCTTCTTTGAAGGCATGATTACGGGGTCGCCATGGCCGCTCGTGGTCGCGGTGCTGGCTGGCGTTGCATGGTTCGCGGCACGGCGTTGGACCGTGGTTGCAGCTGTCGTTGGGACGTTGATCGCGATCGGCCTTCTTGGCCTGTGGCAGGACGCGATGAAGACGATTTCGCTTGTCTTTACGGCGACGATCTTTTCCATCGCTGTCGGTATGCCACTCGGCATCCTTATGAACCGCTTTAGGCGCGTCGGCGGGGTAATGCAGGCTGTCCTCGACGTCATGCAAACGATGCCGCCTTTCGTCTATCTTATTCCGGTCGTCATGCTGCTCGGCATCGGCCGCGTGCCAGGATTCATTGCCGTCGTGATCTACGCTGTCCCCCCGATCATCCGCCTCACTGACCTCGGAATTCGCTTGGTCGACAAGGAGGTCCTGGAGGCGGCCGATGCATATGGCTGTTCGCGATTGCAGAAGCTTTGGAAAGTCCAGATGCCGCTGGCCATGCCGACGATCATGGCCGGCGTCAATCAGACCATCATGATGGCCCTTGGCATGGTCGTCATCGCTTCGATGATCGGCGTGCAGGGGCTCGGCCTGAACGTGCTGCAAGCAATTGCCAACCAGTATTTTACGCAGGGCATCTTCAACGGCTTTGCCATAGTCGGCATTGCGGTCATTTTCGATCGTACCAGTCAGGCCTATGGCCGCCGGCTGCAGAGGCGTCAGGGGACGGCGCATGACTAAGGGCGCGTCAATCGAGATACGCGATCTCTACAAGATTTTTGGCAGATCGCCAGAGCGTTACGTCGAGCCGGTCCGGAATGGGTTGTCGAAACCGGAACTGGGAAAGAGGCATGGACATATTCTTGGGCTGAGCAATATCAACATGTCCATACCTGCCGGCAAAATCCAGGTCGTGATGGGATTGTCCGGATCCGGCAAGTCCACGCTGATCCGGCACATCAACCGCTTGATCGAGCCGACGTCCGGCTCGATTACAATCGAGGGACGCAACATTCTCGAAATGTCTGAGCTAGAGTTGCGGCAATTCCGCCGCAACACGACTGCAATGGTGTTCCAGAGATTTGCCCTTCTGCCGCATAGGACCGTGATCGACAACGTGACGTTCGGGATTGAGGTCCGCGGGATCGAGAAGTCCAAGTGTCGCGAGATTGGCATGCGCTGGATCGAGCGCGTGGGCCTGGTCGGGTTTGAGAAGCGCTATCCCGAGGAATTGTCTGGCGGCATGCAACAACGGGTAGGATTAGCGCGTGCCCTTAGCAATGATGCGTCGATCCTGCTTATGGACGAGGCCTACTCGGCTCTCGATCCGTTGATTAGGACCGACATGCAATCCATGCTTCTCGAACTGCAGGCGGAGTTGAAGAAAACGATCGTCTTCATCACGCACGACCTTGACGAGGCGCTCCGGCTTGGCGACCGGATCGTTATCTTGCGAGACGGGTCGATTGTTCAGCAAGGCGACAGCCAAGACATCTTATTGAACCCCGCAGACGATTACATCGCGCGGTTCGTGAAGGACGTTAATCGGAGCCGCTTCCTGAAGGTGAATGCTGTAATGGATCCCGTTCCGCAAGCCGGCAACAATTTGCTGCCAACGCTTAGGTCTGGCTCGACGCTCGACGTTGCCGCCAAGGAACTGACAAATTCGCCCTCCTCTGAAGCTCTTGTGGTGGATAGCAGCGGCAAGCCCGTTGGAATGGTTTCCCTTCGTCAAATCACCGCAGCGATGTCATCACCGTTTGAGAAGGACGCAGCCGAACTGGGTGTCGGCGCTATCGATAGTGTGGACGCACACGGAAAACGTACCGCTCGTGCAACGTAAAGGGCCGGCAGATACCATGACGCGTGGAACATCATATCGGCGGTCGAGAAACGTGGCCATGTACGAGCAAATGGCTGCCGGCGCGGCTGGATGAGCAGGGTGGCGCGCGGGGAGGCAGTTTCGTCGGCAACGTTTGCTCCGCTGGAGAATCCGACGTTTCGCGCGATCTGGCTTGGCGCACAGCTGTCGAGCCTGGGCTGGCTGATCCAGACCGTTGCGGTCAGCTGGCTAATGGCGACCATCTCGACCTCGGACGTGATGGTCGCCCTTGTGCAGACTTCCACAACGCTGCCCGTGTTCATTCTATCGATCTTCGCTGGAGCAATTGCCGACAATTTCAGCCGCCGCAACGTGATGACGCTCGGCTGGTGCGTGATAGCATTGTCTTCGATAATGCTGACGGCTCTTGTTGGCCTGGGATTTTATAATCCGTGGATGATCCTGGCATTCAGCTGTCTGGCTGGATGCGGCGCCGCTTTCACTGACCCGGCCTGGCACGCCTCTGTAGGCGACATCCTGCATAAACGCGAAGTTCCGGCGGCGGTCACACTGATTTCCGTAGGATACAATGCCGTGCGAAGCATCGGTCCGGCGCTCGGCGGCGTCGTTGTTGCATCCTTTGGACCTTTGACCGCGTTTGCTCTAGCGACGCTGACCTACCTGATGATGCTGTTGGCAATCGGGCGCTGCAAATGGGCCGGTCGCTCTTCGCCGCTTCCACGTGAGTCACTCAGTACGGCCATCCACGACGGAGCGCGCTTCACGGCACTGTCGGCGGAGATCATGGCCGCGATCGCGCGAGGGGCGCTTTTCGGTCTAACGAGTATTTCCATACTGGCGTTGCTCCCTCTGATTGCCCGCGATCAACTGGGCGGAGGACCAATCGGCTATGGCATCCTTATGGCTGGCTTTGGTGCGGGTGCCTTGACCGCCGGCATATCCAACAACGTGTTGAGGCGGTCCATGTCGCAGGAGCGGCTGACGACGCTCGCATGCATAGCCAGCGCTGCGTGCTGCCTAGCTCTTGCATTCACTTCTTCTATATTAGTGGCCACTGTTGCCTTGACGCTCGGGGGCGCGGCCTGGGTCGTCACCTGGACGGGGCTTGACGTCAGCGTGCAGTTGTCGAGCCCACGGTGGGTGGTTGGTCGGACGCTTTCGATCCACTATGCCCTCTGCTCCGGCGGCGTTGCCGCTGGCAGCTGGCTCTGGGGCGCCGTGGCTGAGAACTATTCGCTCACATTGGCGTTGGAAAGTTCGGCTGGCGCTCTGCTCTTGGTTGCAGGCACCGGCATGCTTCTTCCCATTCGTCAATGGAAAGAGGCCGACCAGGACGCTCTCAGCTTCGAAATCCCGGAAGTCGCGCTGGAGGTAAAGGCCAGAAGCGGGCCGATCGTTGTTAAGATCGAGTACTTAATACCGGAGTCGAATGTCGAAGCTTTCCTGGATCTGATGCGGCAAAGACGCCGAGTGCAGAGGCGCGTCGGTGCTCGGCACTGGAACATCCAGCGTGATCTGCGGGAACCGTCGCTTTGGACGGAGGCATTCCGCACTCCGACCTGGATGGACTACCTTCGCCTGAACCATCGCCTCACAGCGGCCGACAAGGAGTTGGATCAGGGTCTTCTCGAACTGCATGCGGGAGAGCTTCCCCCTTCCGCAAGGCTTTCGATCGAGCGTCCAACGGGAGCGGCTCGCAGAAGATATGAATCGACAGGCTTCTTTTTCCGGCGCTGACCTTTACGGCGGACATGAGGAAGTACTCAGCGAAGTCGTCTGCGATTCGGCGCGCCGGACGCGCTGCGTGTAAAGCGCGCTCCTCGCATCGGGAGCGCTCCCGATCGGGGAGCCACGGCCCGTAACACAGAATGCATTCGACCGCTTTTTCATTCCTCCCATTAATCGAATCTTAGTCCCGACGGTGATGACGACATCCTGCTTGCTAACCTCTTTGGCTGCGTCACCAAGAGTTCGCCCCAACTTGAAACGCAAAGTCCGGACCGCCGCTTCGAAGATAAAGAGCGGATGCGAAGCCACCAGGGCTACGACCTTTGACATGACGCTGCTCTATATCAGACGCCATCGTTTCCGTCTACGACACACATACCAGATCGTCTATTCGAACAGGAACCTGACCGCGAATCACAGTAACCGTTCGTCTCGGCGGCGAATTCATTCAACCTCGCGTTCCGGATACTGATGTCGGCAAGTGTATTGCGAGAATAAAGTTACGCTGGTCGATTACCACAAGATCACGGGCGCGAGCCGATTAGACGTGAAAGAGGCTCTACGCGAGACGCGGTTATGAGAGAGTGGCGAGGGATAGCGGAGCATTGATCAAATTCAGCCTGTCTTAAGCCGGACAGCAGAATGAGGGTAAGATGGATCTCACGCACTACGATCTGCGGCAGTATCGTCATGGCCAGATTATCGGAATCACGCTCACATGGGGCGCGATCGCCCGATTGCTTGGTAGATTTGAGCAGCTACCGGCACGGGCAACGACATCAAGCCATTGGAAACAATCCGTAGTCCAGTGCGGCACGCAACGGCAGCGCAGCGCCTCGCCCGCAGGGTGGATATTCATTCAATGACGTTGCGGAAAGGGAGCCATCCCCGGCATTGCGCTACTTGCAAAATTGCGTCTTTGTTCGAGCGGTCACAAGGTGGGCGCGACGTTGTGCCGAGTCGCCGAGTTGGTCTGTTTTATGGCGTGCTGATTCCCGGCGAGTTAGGCCGCTACTTTACCCAGCATGGCAGTACACGCCCTTGGCAGCGCTTGGCTGCCTGTGGATCGGGGGTGAGTTTAAGGTAAGGCCCAGATACGTGCGTGCTGTGTTCGAGAGATTTTTGGAACGGCTTTCAGAAAGCGTCGATGAGGCTGATCTCCGCAGCGCTATGGCCGATGTCGCCTCTGGATTCGATCTGCTCGCTTTTGCCTACCTCTCATTGCCACAGCGTCCTAATGGCAAGGCCACGCTGATCTCAAATTATCCGGCGCCTTGGACAGCACGCTATCTCACGAACCGGTATCAGAGCGTCGACCCCGTCATTGTGCGTGCACGCGGTGGCGGGTGCACATTTCAATGGGGCTCCGATATGATCGGTACGGAAAAGGCTTCAGGGGCTGAGGTGTTCGAAGAAGCGGCGCAGTTTGGTATCTCCTGCGGCGTGACATTTCCGATTATCGATGGCCGAGGCAATTTCGCGGCGATGACGTTTGCCGGTGAAAAGCCTGTTCCTGCTTTTTTCCGCGCGGCAGAGCGCTATGAAGAAGGTCTGTCGTATATCGCGACTTGTTTTCATGTGTTCGTCCGCCGCAAACTGACCCCCAATCGAATGGTCGACGGTGTCTTGCTGACGCCGCGGGAATACGAGTGCCTGCAGTGGGCAGCACAAGGCAAATCCGATTGGGAGATCGGCTGCATCCTGGGGATCACGCAGCGCACGGCCGCCTTTCATCTGGGCAACGTTCGCCGCAAGCTTGGGGTGACGACCACTAGGCAGGCAATTGGGCGCCTCGCGCGTTCGGATTTCGGTTGATTGACAGGTTAGTTTCACCTTGTGGAACTGCATAGGTCGCCCTATCGCGGATGTTCGCCTCAAATGGCCGCGAATTTCCCCCGTGAGGATGCTAGGCACGGAAGCATTCCCTGGAGGCGCTCAAGTGCCTCAATGCCTTCCATGTTTACCGCGAATTCGCCGAAGTACTGATGGCGAAAGGCCGGGTCCACGCCGCTCCCGCGACCGCGTCGGAACGCCGTCTCTCCCGGGGTGCGCTCACGAACAATCATGAGTTGCTTGCCTGAAAAAGGTGACGGTCCACGCCGCGCGTCAGCCGGCGAACAGTTCCTTGTAGCCGGTTGTCACTATCCAGTTCGCCCGATCGATATGGCTGCGAACAGCCCGTCGAGCGCGCACCGGTTCAAGATCCGGGTCGATGCCGAGAATGAGATCTGCCATCTCCTCTAGGCTGGCACTGTCGGCACAGGCGTCGAGGATCCTCAGGTAGATCTTGAAATGCTGCCTGTCATAGCTCGTGAGGCTCTCCGACCAGGGGACTTCGTCGCGCAGTGTTGAGCTTTGTGTCCCGCCGGTTGCCGTTGATCGATTCATGTCTGCCGCGAACCTCGCATGTTGATTGCTGGATTCAGGGAAACATATCCCGAAATGGGATTATCCGGAACCGGGATTAGTCGCTGAGCCGGTCTTTACCTGACCGGTTCACCTACATGCCCAAGTCGCTTCGATCTCCCCGCCACCAGCGGTTTCTGGCCCAGCTGATATCGCTGCGCAAGGCCAAAGGCCTGACCCAGGCACAGGTGGCTGAGAAACTTGGTCGGCCGCAATCCTTCGTGGCCAAGTATGAGGGTGGTGAGCGGCGTCTCGACGTCATCGAGTTTCTCGACGTAACTGCGGCGCTTAACGCTGATCCGTGCGAGATTCTATTGAGCCTCCGGACATAGCGAGCCGGGCGCGAGCAACGTGCATCCCGGCTGCTAAATTCAAGGTTAACGCGTCGCCGGCGGGCGCTCTTTGCACGGCGCTGCGGCGCTCGTGAACCGAACGAGTTTGCGGCGTCTCGCCCATAGCTCCCGCACGGGTCGTCTGACCTCGCAATTCTTCATTGTTGGGCCTTTCCATGGAGGCGGGGGGGGTGGGCGGCGTCCGTTGTAGGCCCGCCGCGGCGCCGCAACTCTTCGCTCTCTCTTTGGGTCCTACATTTCGTTTTCGGTGCTGCGTCCGCCTGGATGGCGGCCTGCCAGTCGCAATTCGCCGACCCGGCTTCCAGGAAGTCGATTGGCGAGCGGGAGCACAAATGCATGCAAGACAGGCGAGGGCGGGCACTCGAGCGGAGCGCTAAGAGGTCCCAGACCGCAACATTGCGAGCTGAAGCCTGGCACCGTGTACCGGCAAAGGAAATCTTAGCCTGCCGAGGAACAGCAACGTCCAGCTGTCCAGTCACAACTGTGGAAATTAGAGACGACCGATTCCTTCAGAAGGGCAATCGATCACTGTCCTTTCGCCCGGAGTCTGCGAGATCGCTCGACACAGCTGCCAGTCCTATCCTGCTCCGCTTTTGGAGGTGGCTTAACCTGTACAACTGCACAGGATGCCAAAAACTCAAGATTTGGCTCCAATGGCGTGGAAAGTTTCCGGAGGAGGCCTTCTATGACCGCGCTCATTACACCCCATACTACACTAACCTGCCGACAAAATCGTGGGCAATCCATCGCCAGCCTTTACCTGCGCCTTCAGGCGACGTCTGGCGCTGGCCCGCCGCAGCCGACAACAGCTAAGAAGACGATTCCGTTGACCCGCTCACACCATGCTAATTGTTGCTGCGCGTCAGTAGCCAGTTTGCTGATTACCTGCGACCTCTGTCCTCGGCACTGTCAATCGCGTCCGGTTCGACAAAACGGCACCGCCGATGTCTGGTGCTTTCGCCGCTGCTGCTCCGCCAGATCGCATGATGCTTCAATGTTTCCGGGCGGGGAGGGGAGCGGCAGTCATGCCAGTTTTTTTGACCGACGATGATCAGGCCGACTGGCGGGAGGAAAGATCATACGATTACACCAGCGGTCTGACGCCGCGCGGATGGGCCTGGGAGTTCTTGCGCCGCAATCCAGCATTCCAGCGTGCTGTGATCGCAGCGCCTCAGCAGACCAATGCCTTGCTTCACCAGCCGTCTGTCGACATGGTCACGCCGGCCGGTGACTTGTCACGCTGGGGTGTCCTGTTTCGCCGAGTCTTATGGGCGAAATTCGGTCGTATTCTGGTCTCCGCTTTGGTGCGTCCATGTGCTGCCAGTCATTGCAGAACAGCTGTCTGCATCCTGGGCGACATTGCCATTCGAACTCTCGGCATTGCCATGTCTTGCGACGGTCCTGCTGGCGCCCGACAAAAGCCAGCATGTTCTTCTTCGCAATGCGGAGTATACGCTCCAGCTCGCCGTGACTGGTGCGGACATCTCAAACCCTGTTTGCCTCCGTACCGAGGCTATCTGGCCGGCAATGTTTTCGAAGCCCCGCCTGAAGGCGCTCGAGTGCCTCAATACTTTAACTTTGGGTCAACACCTGCCTTCCCGCTTGTTTCCGCCGGAAAGACGCGGTCCCCGTCTAACGTTCGTACTTCGTGCGCTCGACGGCTCACTGGCTGGGGCGTCACATCGCGAGCTCGCCGAAGCGCTGATTGGTCAAGCGCGCGTCCACGCCGACTGGAGGGATCCTGGCGGTCATCTGCGCGACCGCATTCGCCGCGCCGTCTCTCGTGGCCGCGCCCTCATGAATGGAGGGTACCAAGAATTCCTCACTTGAAAGCAGTCCGCCCTTCGATGTGAAGAGGCGCCTTCGGCACTGTCCGATAGCCGACACTGTCGAATGCGCAACGTAGAGGAAGCTGACTCTCGGGGTGTTTTTAAATGCTTTTGGCTTGGCACGGTACATGCAAGCTATTGTGCAGAACGCTCGGACTGAGTGGCCACCGCCACGAACGTCGTTGACTTACGCCACCTCCCAAGGCGTACCCGCGCCCGGCAGCGAGCCCAGTCTCCTGCCGGGCATACCTGTCAGACGTACTCGCGTTCAGAACTCCAAATCAGGCAATGCCCGGTTGAAGATGCCGTCGGAGAGCTCTCGAAGGGGCCTCATATTCGATTCGACGCGATCCCCTCGCCACGCGACCACTCTCCATGATCGTCAACAATCGCAACGTCGGCCCGGTCGATGTGCCGGACGATCTGATGATGATCGACTTCCTGGACGAATATCTGAACCTTACAGGCGCCCGGCTTGCCTGCGGTGAAGGCATGTGCCACGCCTGCGCGATCGTCTCGATGGGCCGGACGACGCAGGTCCGGGGAGTAGTCGGCCCGGTGAAATCGCGCAGTTCTATGGATCTCTGCGGTTGGAGAGGGCCGACCAGATTGCCAACAGTCATACCTTCCGCTCGTCGGAGTGGCGTTGCCGTCTCACCCGGTCGGGAGCCGGGATCTCAGGCGAAGCGGCCATCTTGGCTGCCGCCGGTGCGATGGCGGCACGCCAGTTCACAATTCACCGGCAGTACATCGATGGAAATATGGCTGGCAACGGAACGGTTGGGACATTAGCGTGGACGCGCCACTTTCCCCCAGGCGGCACGGCTAATGAGCTGCATGGTGCACGAGACTGGCCCCGAGATATTCGACGCTGAAGCGACACCGATCGCCTCCCTCTTGGCCAAGCAGTTCGCCAGCTTGCCGACTTAAAAGCACATCGCCAATCTTGTTGCGTTCTTGGTTTAGGCGTTGCAACAGATCCTTCAAAGAAATTCATGGAATCTTTGCGACCGCAAATCCATGTCAGTGGTAGTGTCACCACAAATTTAGAGTTCAGCGGCGGCAGAACCTAGTGTCGTTATATTGTCCGCCGCCGAACAGCATTTGCGAAGAGCGCGAAATGACAAAGCCAGCAGGACCAGGGTTCGATTGTTTTAGGCGTCGTGCTTACCAATGTTGATGCTTGTCGATCGCCTAACGACAACAGCACATCTTGATCGCCTCCGGATCCTGGGCCTTTGCGCGCACGCCGACCTGACTGTCCGCGAGCTATCGGAAATTCTCGATCTTCGTCGGGAGCGCGTTGCACGACACGTCCGGCTGCTGGCCAGATCCGACTTTCTTTGCGGCAACGGACAACGTCCTTGGTCCTCATATCATCTCAATACAGCGTGCAAAGACGGAGGGCTGGTTCAATTCTTGGTCGATCTCCTCCCCCACGACGATGGCTATCATAAGCGGGACCTGGAGCGGCTCGAGGCATTTCAAGACGCGTGGTCCAACGGGACTGCTGCTTGATCGTGGAACAGATCAAACCAACTGGAGCGCGACTATCATGGACAACTCCGCCGACGGCGCCATCGCGCGGCCCGACACCAACAGACAGGCTAGCCTGGCCGCGGTGGATTGCCGCGTTAACGAACTGCTTCTAAGACAGGAGCGCCAGGACCGGACAACTCTCAAACTTATCGCCTCCGAGAACTTTGCCTCCTCGGCGGTGTTGGAAGCGACCGGGTCGATTTTCACCAACAAGTATGCCGAGGGATACCCCGGTGCGCGCTACTACGCCGGAAACGAGATCGTCGATGAGCTTGAAAACGTCGCTATCGAGCGCTTGAAGGCGCTATTCGGCTGTGAACACGCGAACGTCCAGCCATATTCCGGCTCCCCGGCCAATCAGGCTATCTATCGCGCGCTTTTGAGCCCCCGTGACAAAGTCATGGGCTTGCCTTTACCCGAAGGCGGCCATCTGACGCACGGTTGGGCGGTCAACTTCTCCGGCACCGATTATCAGCGAGTCCCGTACAGGCTGCACGAAAAGACGCAGCAAATTGACTATGACCAATTGCGCGAGACAGCCAAGCGGGAACGCCCGAAGCTAATTTGGGTCGGCGGAACTGCTTATCCACGTATTTTTGACTACGCGGCAATGGCCGAAATCGCTGCGGAGGCGAACGCCTATCTTGTGGCCGACATTGCGCACATCAGCGGCCTTATTGTCGCCGGAGCGCATCCGAATCCCGTGGCCCATTGCGACGTCGTCACCAGCACGTCTCATAAGTCGATCCGTGGGCCCCGTGGAGGCTTTATTCTGTCGAAGAAGGAAGATCGCTATCAGGCGCTTTATCATCCGAACAGCCAACACAATCTGGCCAAACGTATAGACCGCGCCGTGTTCCCTCTCCTGCAAGGCGGACCGCATATGAATACTATCGCCGCGCTTGCCGTCGCTTTGCAGGAAGCAGCGAACCCGTCCTTTCGTATCTACGGTCAGCAGATCGTCGACAACGCCAAGGCTCTGGCCCAGGCGCTTCTGGAGCGAGATTATGAACTCGTCACCGGGGGCACTGACAATCACATGCTGATCCTTGATCTTCGGAACCGGCCGGTGTCAGGCAAAGCGTATTCCGATCGCCTGGCAAGGGCAGGCATCATTACGAACTGCAATATGGTGCCGGGCGACCGGCGGCATCCGGCGCTCACAAGCGGCATTCGCTTAGGGACACCAGCGGTGACGTCCATGGGCATGCGCGAGACGGAGATGGCGCAAATCGCCGATTTCATCGACTCGGTCTGCCGCCAGCCCGATGACCAGGAGGTTCATGCGAGCGTACGAAGAGAGGTTGCAAACTTCTGCACTGCGTTCGAGGTCCCCGGCATCACCGACCGATAAGCCACCCCAGTCCATAAACTCCTCACCTAACCCCAACACTTGAAGCGAGGCATACATGACCAGGCAGTTCGTGTTCTCTTCCGAATCCGTCGGCGCGGGACACCCCGACAAGATGGCAGATAACATCTCAGATGCCATCCTCGATGCCATTCTCCGGACCGACCCGAAGGCGCGCGTCGCCTGTGAAACGTTGGTGAAGACAGGGATGGTCGTTCTGGCTGGCGAGATCACCACCCATGCGCAGATCGACTACAGCCAAGTCGCCCGCGATACGATCCTGGATATTGGCTACGACGACGTTGCCATCGGCTTTGATGGCCGACGTTGTGCCGTCGTTCTGGCTCTCACCGAGCAGTCACCCGACATAAGCCAGGGCGTTGACGAAGGACGAGGGCAGGATCTGGAGCAGGGGGCGGGAGATCAGGGCCTCATGTTTGGATTCGCATGCAATGAGACCTATACATTGATGCCCTTGCCGATCCAACTCGCTCACCGTTTGACCAAAAGACAGGCAGAGGTCCGAAAAGCAGGACAACTTGGCTGGCTGCGTCCGGATGTGAAATCTCAAGTGTCGGTACGCTACGAGGGTCTTCGGCCGGTGGCGCTGGATACCATAGTCCTGTCGACGCAGCATGACGAGGCGGTCTCCCAAGATACAGTCCGCGATGGCGTCATTGAGGAGATCATAAAACCGGTCCTGCCGACCCACATTGATACTTCTGGGATCAGATTTCTGGTCAACCCAACAGGGCGGTTCGTGGTCGGTGGGCCCGCCGGTGACTGCGGCCTCACTGGACGCAAGATCATCGTCGATTCCTACGGTGGAACGGGGCGTCACGGCGGCGGCGCCTTTTCGGGCAAGGACCCATCCAAGGTTGACCGCTCTGCCGCCTATGCGGCGCGGTACGTCGCAAAGAATGTCGTTGCCAGCGGCCTTGCAGAGGTCTGCGAGGTTCAGCTTGCTTACGCGATCGGCGTGGCCAGTCCGGTTTCTGTCATGGTCAACACATTCGGAACCGCAAGGATTGAGGAAAAAAAGATCGAGCGCCTTATTCTTGAGCTTTTCGATCTCCGACCGAAAGGCATCATCAAGATGCTTGATCTCTTACGCCCGATATACCGCAAGACCGCGACATACGGGCACTTTGGCCGTGAAGAGCCTGAGTTCACCTGGGAAAAGACCGACAGAGCCGACGACTTGCTGCGTGAAGCAGGACCGGCAGCTGCGTGAGGGCCGTTGGCTCAAGCGAATGCGGCAATCCATTTCAACTCGCTATACCCGGGCCCGGCCGGCATGCCAGATAGCCGGGTGGTTCCTTGGCGGAGATTTTGATGCCGGAATATGACGTGCTTTGCATCGGCAATGCCATTGTCGACATCATCGCGCAATGCGACGAGGCTTTTCTCGAGACTAACGGCATCATCAAGGGCGCGATGAACCTCATCGACGCCAAGCGCGCCCAACTGCTTTACAGCCGCATGGGACCCGCGATCGAGGCTTCCGGCGGCAGCGCCGGCAACACCGCCGCCGGCGTCGCCAGCCTCGGCGGACGGGCCGCCTTCTTCGGCAAGGTGTCGAACGACGCGCTCGGCGAAATCTACACGCACGACATCAAGGCCCAGGGCGTGGCCTTCGATACCGGGCCGCTCGAGGGCGAACCGCCGACGGCGCGCTCGATGATCTTCGTCACGCCCGACGGCGAGCGTTCGATGAACACCTATCTCGGCGCCTGCGTCGAGCTTGGCCCGGAGGATGTCGAGGCCGACAAGGCGGCCGGCGCCAAGGTGACTTATTTCGAGGGTTATCTGTGGGATCCGCCGCGCGCCAAGGAGGCCATCCGCCAGACTGCAAGACTGGCGCATGCGGCCGGCCGCGAGATGTCGATGACGCTGTCGGATTCCTTCTGCGTCGACCGCTACCGCGACGAGTTCCTCGAGCTGATGCGCTCAGGCACCGTCGACATCGTCTTTGCCAACAGCCATGAGATCAAGTCGCTCTACCAGACCGCTTCCTTCGAGGAGGCGCTCGGCGCCATCCGCAAGGATTGCAGAATAGCCGCCGTCACCCGTTCCGAGAAAGGCTCGGTCATCGTGCGCGGAGACGAGACCGTCATCATCGAGGCGACGAAGATCAAGGAGCTGGTCGACACGACCGGCGCCGGCGATCTCTATGCCGCTGGCTTCCTTTTCGGCTACACGACCGGACGCAGCCTCAAGGAGTGCGGCGACCTCGGCTCGCTGGCGGCCGGTTTGGTGATCCAGCAGATCGGCCCGCGCCCGCGCCAGAGTTTGCGCCGCGAAGCCGAGCAGGCCGGGTTGTTCTAGCCGGCCTGCAACGACGGGCGCCCCGTTCCCCTCCTGCGGACCGTGCGGGGCGGTGCGCGTAAATCGAAATGTCAGATGCGCATCCGCGTGAGAAGCAGCCGCAGGGGCATGCCACGATGGATAAGGGTGAGTATCGTCCTCCAGTGCGAACCTTCTGCCGTGCGATATGGGAAGCATTCCGATCAGTAGCTCGACCTGTCGCATATCTTGCTCACCCGCCGTGGTCGACCTCATGTGCTAACAGGTCGGCCGTGCGATACAGCGGGGAAGAGGCCGACTCGTGAATTGACATGAACGCATCACCCGATTGAGATTATCCTGCCGGGAGCGCAGCGCTGTTCACGCCAGTCGGACGATGATGGGCAGTCATAAGGACCATCGTGAGCCACGCCAGCATCGCCATGACGATGACACGGTTTCTTTTGCGGAACGGTCTTCCGAGCCAAGCTACCTTGTGCGTTCGCCGACCGTAACACCCGCTGTCGACGCCGACGTGATCTTGTTCAACACCAGCAAGGGTTTTGGCTTTGTCAAATTGCCGGAGGGCATCGAGACACATCCGGGTGCTGCAGGCGGCCGGGAGCCGCGGTGTTTCCGAGGCAAGGCGTCTCAAGGTCACGACGGAAGAAAGTCCAAGAGGTCACCAGAGGTCGACCGCGAAACGCAGCTACACACGCGTAGCGCTAGAGAGCCCGCCGCCGGACGAGCGCCCAGTTGGAGAGCGAGGGCACGGTCAAGTGGTACAATGCGCAAAGGGCTTCGGCTTACTTGCTCCTCAAAACCGTGAGAAGGACATCTTCGTTCATGCCACCGCGCTGACCCGCTCAGGACTGGGCACGCCGATCGAGGGTCAGAAGGTGTTTGTCCAATGCGGGCAGGGCCAGAAAGGCCCGGGGGTTCGTAGCATTCGCCTCGCTTAAAGCCAATGCGTTGGTCCAAGACCGAAATCGCACTTAGACAAAGAAAAAGCCCGCTGCCGGGAGGAGGTGGCAGCGGGCTCGATTTTCGAATGAGACACGGGAGGAGGTGCGCCCCATTCAGCGTCGGCACCATATCTGGGAGGAGTAGATGGCCGACAACATGAGCATATCGATAGCCGCGGATATTGCAACGCACAAATCATATCTCGCAGGTGCGAAATCATGCCGCATCGGCTTGGTCGATCTGAAAAAATTGTGGTCAGGCTGCGCCATTCTTGCGGCCGCGCTTGGCAGGTGCTGACGTTTCCGGTTCCTTCGGCTTGCGGCCGAGACCCATGGTCTTGGCCAACGCCGAGCGCGCGGCAGCGTAGTTCGGCGCCACCATGGGATAGTCCGCCGGCAGTCCCCATTTCGCGCGATATTCGTCGGGCGTAAGGCCATGGTGGGTTGCCAGGTGACGCTTAAGCGACTTGAACTTCTTACCGTCCTCAAGGCTGAAAATGTAATCGGGTGTAACCGATTTTCTGATCGGTACGGCAGGGTTGAGAGGTTCCGACTTTTCTGGTGCGGCACCACCGGCACTGGTTTTCAATGCGATGTGGATCTGGCCGATAAGCCCAGGCAGTTCACCGACGGGAACCGGATTGTTCGAAACATAGGCTGAGACGACATGGGCGGTGAGTTCGATGAGGTTGTCAGCTTTCGTCTCGGTTTCTTCGGTCATGAAAACGCTCCTGCGGGCTTAGACTGGGCGGTGGAGAATCAATTCATAGCTAAATAGTGACGACCGCGTTTGATGGCAACCAAGCCATTGCACGATCTGTTGGCGGATCGCTACACACCCGGCCGCAGTCGCAGGATATTCCTCTTCAACCGTCATCGTCCTGACAACACCGCTGTGCCATGGTTGTGCCGCGTCCGATGCGGGGCGCCTCTTCACGCAAATTGGTTACGGATAGTTTGGAGAAACGAATGAACGCAAAGGCTTTCAGCAACCCCCTTTTCGTGAAGCGCTCAACGCACATCATCCAAGAGATTGCCGGCCTTGCGGATGCCATCGATTTTCTCAACGAGTGGCCGGAAGATCGCAGAGACATGATCCACGAGGTCGCCCTGAGGGGAGCTATGCTGGAATTTGGGTGACGAGGCTGATCAAGCGGCGCTCTGCGGCTTCGTTTCGATGACCTCGATTCCGTC
>NZ_NSGC01000026.1:0-43891 GCF_002294795.1 Mesorhizobium sp. WSM3866
ACCGGGACAGTGAATCAGACAGGATCTATCGCGTGAAGGTCCTCAAACCGACTCTGTGTTCATCAAAGATGCTCTAGACGGCTGTAATGAACTGCCTATCGGACTACATTGTGCACATGGCCGCGGAAGTCTCGAAGGCGAGATTATTGCCTCTAAAGGTCCCGCTATGTTTCTCCCGGCTTTCATATGTCCACGTCGGGGCGAATCAGAACTATGGACAACGGATAGCCTGAAGCGTTTAGCGATTTTGAAAGACACACGATGTCGGGCTCGATTTTCGCGAACTCGAACGAGAAGAAATCGCCGGTACGTCCCGAACCTGCCTGAATGTCGTCGACGATGAAAACAACGCCGTGTTACGGCAAATGCGCTGAATTTCTGAGGGCCAAGGTGCGGATGCGGTGTTCATGCCGCCTTCTGCCTGGATGGGCTCCAGGATGATTGCGGCTGGCTTCTCTATCCCGCTGCCGGCGTCGCCCAGCACGTGATCAATGTAACTCGCGGAATCGAAAGTTTGGTTCGGGTAGTTCTCGTAAGGGACACGGATTACATCGTGGCGAGCAACGCCGCCAAGCTGTCTGGTTGACGCTGAACCCCGATGGCGCGGCTGGAGCGCGCTCGACTTTAGAGCTTCTCACCCTTACACTGGTCAACATTGATATGATCGAAACGCTAGCTCGGGTGAGCTGGCGATGTGTCGAATTCCGCTTCTTGTACTTAAGGTTTCACTTTGTCCGACATCCGACAATTGTTGGATGTCAGACAGGACGCCAAATCCGCCAAACCGTTGTTTTATGGATTTGTTCTCTCTGGCACGTTCTGTGCATCGTGGCTTGCGAACGCATCAGCGAGAAAATAGTCCCATGATCACACTCACTGAAAACGCTGTCGCCGCCATCAAGGCCGCGCTTTCCCGCGCCGACGAACCGGCAGAAGGCTTTCGCATCATGGTCGAGCCGGGCGGCTGCGGCGGCCTCAAATACCAGATGGGTCTGGAAAGCGTCTCGCGCGAGGGGGATGCCATCATGGAGGCGAACGGGGTCAAGGTGTTCATCGACTCAAGCTCCCAGCCGCATCTCGCCGGCATGACCGTTGACTTCGTGACGAACCTGGAGTCCTCGGGCTTTGTCTTTGACAATCCCAATGCTGGGGACAAATGCGCCTGCGGCAAGTCCTTCCGCAAGGCGCCATGACGACAAGGATCGGCGCCGTGCGGGATGATACCGACAACGTCCACCTCATCAGCGACAAGGTCTATTTCATCAACCCCAACAATGTCGGCGCTTTGGACATCCCCAAAGCGGCCGGCAAGGTCGGCGCCGTCGCCTACGGCGATGGGCTTAAATTGACGATGGCTTTCGACCGTATGACGCAAACGATCTCCGCCGCAACGTTCCAGACCTTCGGCCGCGGCTCGGACATAACCGCTTCCTCGCCGCTTGCCGAATTCATCGTCGGCAAGACCATCGATGAAGTCCTTCAGATCACCGATGAGGACATGGCGGATTTTCTCGGCGCCATACCGCCGCACACGACATACTCATCGCTCGACCGCCTCATTCTGGAGCGCGGCTTGCGGCTGATGAGCGAGTTCTTCCGTGCTGTGAGGCAGGCTTCCGACGAGACGCCAGGTTTCTCACGTGTGGTCCTCGTCAAGGCATCATCGCCATGAGCGACGTGATCGAACCCTTTCTCATGATGATAGGCTTCGAGGAGCCAGAGACCGCTCCCCACCGCTTCCACCCACTGAAACCTGATTGCGCGTGGAGTTCGGGCGTGTGGGTTTTCCGCATCGGGCCCCGTCGGTGGAACGAGCTGCAAAGCGTGCGGCGGGTCATCTCCCCCCTTTTGCCGCGTCTCAGAAGCCGGCAGAGATGTTCCATTGCTCACTCGAAGGCCGCCTAAGCATGTCATATGCGGTCAAGGAAATTTTCTACACTCTTCAAGGTGAAGGACGAAATGCCGGGCGGGCTGCCGTATTTTGTCGTTTCGCCGGCTGTAACCTTTGGTCGGGACGTGAAGTCGACCGGGAAAGAGCATTTTGCGGATTCTGCGACACTGATTTCGTTGGGGTAGATGGCCCCGGTGGCGGACATTTTGCCACCGCGCGGGAGCTTGCGTTGGCGGTCGAGCAAGCCTGGCGCGGGTCGGGACCTGGGCACCGTCTTGTCGTGCTCACCGGAGGAGAACCCCTCCTCCAGATCGATAAACAACTCCTGGAAGCGCTGCATTCCTTGGGGTTTGAGATTGCCGTTGAGACCAACGGAACCATTCCCACGCTCGCCGGCATCGACTGGCTGTGCGTCAGTCCGAAATGCAATGCACGCCTCATGGTCACGGTAGGGGACGAGCTAAAGCTTGTATACCCTCAGATTGGCGCGGAGCCCGAACATTTCGAAGTTCTCTCGTTTGAGCACCTTTTGCTTCAGCCAATGGATGGGCGAGGGCGCGATGCGAACACGGCCGCCGCAGTGGCCTATTGTCTTGCCAACCCACGTTGGCGCTTGAGCCTGCAAACCCACAAGCTTCTCAGGATCCCATGAAAATTACGCAAGTGTTCACCTTCGAGGCAGCGCACCGTCTTCCGCGTGTGCCAGAGACCCACCGCTGTCACCGCTTGCATGGCCATTCATACCGTGTGGAACTGCGTCTGGAAGGGCCTGTCGATCCAGACACGGGCTTTGTCATCGATTTCTTCGATGTTGAGGCTGTGTTCGGACCGCTTTTGCAACGTCTCGACCATCAGTATCTGAATGAGATTGAGGGTCTCGAAAATCCGACCGCGGAAAACATTGCAGTCTGGATCTGGAACCAAACCAAGCCGCTTATTGGCCAGATGTGCTCGGTAACGGTCTATGAGACGCCATTGTGCTGGGCTGAATACGAGGGTTGACCTGATGCAACGAGATTCGGGAACCGCACTCGTGCTTTTCTCCGGCGGGCAGGATTCGACAACCTGCCTGACCTGGGCGCTGGAGAACTTCGAGCGCGTCGAGACAATCGGTTTCGACTATGGACAGCAGCACCGGATCGAGCTCGATGTGCGGCCATACCTGCTCGGGCGCATTCGAAAAGACTTTCCGGCCTGGGGTGGACGACTAGGCGAGGACCACATGATTGACATGACCGTGCTCGGCCAAATCAGTGATACCGCGCTCACGCGCGACGTCGAGTTCGCAGTGAACGCGAACGGCCTAGCGAATACCTTCGTGCCTGGCCGCAACCTTCTGTTCCTCGGCTTTGCGGCCGCGATAGCTTACCGGATCGGCGCAAAACACCTCGTGATCGGCGTGTCCGAGATGGATCGTTTCGGCTACCCGGATTGTCGAGATGACGCAGTTAAAGCGATGCAACTTGCCCTGAACCTTGGAATGGAGACGCGTTTCGTCATTCACACACCCCTTATGCGGCTGGACAAGGCGCAGACCTGGGCGCTGGCGGATTCGCTGAGCGGCGAGCCGTTGGTGAAGCTCATCTGCGAAGAAAGTCACACCTGCTATAGCGGAGACCGCGAGCATCGACATAGCTGGGGTTTCGGTTGCGGGACCTGCTTCGAGTGTAATCTTCGCGCAGCAGGATGGGAGCAATTCCGATCCTCCAAAGAAGGACCCTTGGCCTCCCATGAATTGACGTGAGCGCCCGGATCCAGGCCGACGGTGGCAATCTGTTCCATAGATCGTTTCCTTCTCTTTGTGGTCCAGCGCCACCAGGTACGCGCCTTCGATGCCGTTTCGAAGGGGCTGTTCCATACCATCGACCTTGATGATCTTCGCCGATCGCGTGGCGCTGTTTGGCAGCACCATGGCGAGCAGACTGCGTTCGTTGTTCTTGATCCCGGTCGCATTGAGCGTGGAGCGTACTGCCGAGAAAAAGGAGAGGTTGTGCTGTTTCGACGAGAGGCGGTTGATGCTCCACCCTGCTGATATGTGGAGATCGTCGATACACGCCCATAACCAGCTTGGCCGCACCATCATTGAAGCGACGAATGACGACCGCAGCGGCAATCGAAGCCGGCGCCTGCGTAAGCCGGGCGGGGGCAGGCGCCCGCGGCCGAGCGATGTTGCGGATTTGTCGTTCGCGCCCTGCAAATGCGCCCAGTAGAGCACCTTGGCCGTGCTACACCGATTATAAGCCAGTTTTGCTTTGAGAAGGTATCCCTCTTGCTTGGCCGCAGCGAATATCCCCGACTAAAATTGACTGCAGCGCGTCGCGCTTAGCGCTCGCTGGGCGGAGCTGGTCCGGGTTGCGAAGCCCGGCGAGCGCGGATCGTCTTGGACTATGTGGTGATCAGCCGCGGTTCTTGAAGCGCCAGGATTCATGGCCGATTTCGATGATCTCGCAAAAATATGGGAGATGGATCGAGCAGTGCGGTCGTTATCGCGTTGAAGAAGCGGCCGCGCCGGCCGTCGCGGATGAGCGCGCGGGTGATGGCAATGGCCCGATGCGAGTTCCCGTTCGGGGCCAACAATCAGCACACCATCGAACAAACGCTATCAGGGGGAGATCTCAGCCGCCAGGCGAAGAAGGAGAAGAAAATGATGGAACGCAAGCTTGACGTGATCGCAGCCTCCTGAGGAGTGTCGGGAGCGTGTCGAGGCATGCTTCGAAGAGTTAGAGGACGAAGGTCGAGACCTTCGGCGAGCCGCGCTGTGCGGCTGGGAAGGCTCAGGCAGAGATTGTCTCCGACTCTAAGATCACCGGGTCTCGAAGAGGGATGAGCATGGCCGATATTTGTCTGTCGACACGGAGAGCTACTTAGAGGCGATCGGGGGGACAACTCGACGTCATCGTCGCCTCCCCTCGCGCGCCCCTGCCACAGAGCGGCTCGGTGAAGTCGTAGCCTAAACCCTGCTCCGCCGAGTGCCAAAAGAGCGCCAGATGGACGAATCCGCTCGAACGCCACGCGCGCCGGCTGAACGCGCCGTTTCGGTCAGGACAGATGAAGGGACGACGGTCTGTTCGCTCGCAATAGCTATAAGCAAGCCCTCGTTAAGCCGGATATCGACCTGCCTGTTGTCACGCTCGCGGGGGACGCCTCTTCCCCCGCCCATGCTGGCCCAGTTCACCTCCGCGCCAGGGTGTCCGGCGATGTGCTCGCCGAGCACGACCAACTCGAGCACGCTTGGTCACAGCTTCCGTATCTATCAAGTAGATGCCTCAGCGCCTGCGCGACAGTTTCGTGGTTTGCAATTTATCAAATTCATGGCGATCATTGCCGCATCCGCTAAATGACTTAAACGGCCATGTCTGCTGTCTCTTATGCGGCTCCAGCCCACATTGAGCACAAGCAAAAAGTGGTAAGCATGCCAGCGCCACGACCTCCACGTCGTGGCGGCCGTTATCAGCCCACAGGGTTTCCCAACGGCCATCGGACAAACTTGGCGCAGCGCTGTCACGGCAGAGACGGCACGTCGAGACCTGTCGGAGCGTCAGCCGTTGCGAAAGGTGTAGCCGTAACCGTTGATCGCCGGCGCGCCGCCGAGGTGGACATAGAGGACACGCGATCCCCCTGGAAAGAAATCTCTCTGGACGAGGTCAATCATCCCTTGCATGGATTTTCCCTCATAAACCGGATCGGTAATCATCCCCTCGAGCCGAGCGCACAGGCGGATTGCCTCCTTCGTTTCCTCGGACGGAATGCCATAACGGGGATACGCATAGTCTTCGAGCAACACCACGTCGTCCTCGACGAGGTCCGTTCCCAGCTCAACGAGCCTCGCTGTATGTTGGGCAATACGAAGCACCTGCGCCTTTGTCTTTGTAGGCGTGGCGGAGGCATCGATACCAATCACGTTGCGCCGTCGACCGTCCTCGGCGAACCCGACGATCATGCCGGCATGTGTTGAACCGGTGACAGTGCAAACGACGATGTAGTCGAAGGCAAACCCAAGCTGTTTCTCCTGGGCGCGCACCTCCTCGGCGAACCCGACATAGCCGAGTCCGCCATTCGGGTGAACAGATGCGCCCGCTGGTATCGCATAAGGTCTGCCGCCCCTCGCCTTGACCTCATAGAGCGCTTTTTCCCAACTATGGCGACTGCCGATGTCAAAGCCCTCGTCGACCAGGCGCACCTCTGCTCCCAAGATACGGCTTAAGAGAATGTTGCCGACGCGGTCGTAGGCGACATCCTCATGCGGAACCCAGCTCTCCTGAACCAGAAGACATTTCATGCCGATCTTGGCGGCAACGGCAGCGACCATGCGCGTGTGGTTGGACTGCACGCCACCGATGGTGACAAGGGTATCGGCATTCGATGCGATCGCGTCGGGGATAATGTATTCGAGCTTGCGGAGCTTGTTTCCGCCGAACGCCAGACCGGAGTTGCAGTCCTCGCGTTTGGCATAGATCTCCACGTTACCGCCCAGATGCTCGCCGAGCCGGTCGAGCTTCTCGATGGGTGTGGGTCCAAAGGTGAGCGGGTAACGCTCGAATTTTTCCAGCATATTCTCTCCGGCAATGATCATTCAGGTGAAATAGCCACGCAAACTCGTCTCATAAGCGCTGCTGGGATTGGTCGGCCGCGCTCTTCGACCCCCCCATCCGAGCCTTGGGGATTTCCAGCGCTTTCCTTGCGATTGAGACGAAGCGATCAACATGTCGCATGCTGCGGGTGAGCCGACCATCACCCGGGAAACCTACGACGGCACCCGGTCGGCACCTGAGCGCAGCCAGACCGCCAAATCAACAGACTTCGATAAAAGCAATGGCTTCCTTTTTGTGATTCGACCGGGAGTAACCGCCCAGTTGCCGAGCCGAATTTCTGCGAGGCGATTTTGTGGCGCTCAACGCCTCACAGAAGTTTCAGCTGCTCGATCGAAGTGCTCGTCTACCTGATCACGACGGGTGCCAATGCCCTCGAAAGGCTGGCCTCCCCGCGTCCGTAAGTCGCCGCATCATAGTTGACGAGCGTGTCGGTTCTGGCTGTATCCAGCAGCTGATTGGTGATCTGTGTCGGTGTTGCGGACGTGAATTTGCTGCCAAGGATGGCGGCATAGCCTGCAACCACAGATGCCGCGACAGACGTTCCGGTTAGGCCAGTCTTGTCGCTCTCGACACCCACCGTCAGGAAGTGGTTCTGCACCTCCGAATCTGAACCGGCGTAATTCGAATAGGAGGCGAGCCTTGTCTGGTTTTCGGGAGTGCCATTGCCCTCTAGCGCACCCACAAAGATTGCCGATTGCTTCCCAATCAGGTCGAGAGCAAGGAAATCAATATCCCCATCGGCAAGGGTATCTACCGCTACGGACCCGTTGCCGGCTGCCTTTGTGAAGACCGCAGCACCCGCCCGAGCCGCATCGACAATCGACTGCTCAAGCCGGTACCCGCTCACTGGTTCCTCAAGGCCATAGCTCAGATTAATGACATTGAGGCCCTGCTTCAGCGTGAGCGGAACTTGTTCCGAATAGTCAAGCTCGGTTATGTTTGCGCCAGGCGCGACCATGCCGGCTGCTTGAGCGACCCACTGCCCATGTCGCCGCCATTGGGAGCCATGGCCGAGATCCCCCACCTGTCCCATGTTACCGGTGAAGTCATCTATGATAGTTACCGCACGCCAGACCCATTATAGCCCGAGGCCCATGCTGCGCCGACCTCCGGGCTCATCCAGCAAAAGGTGCCGTCGGCATTTTGTGGGCAACGCGAGCTGCTGCCGTCCATGGCTGGCCTCGCAGCCCCGCCATCGCCGGCGAGCCTGGATTGGAGGTCATCGGCGAAACCGGGTGGTGCCGACATCCATAGGACAAGACTGGCAAGGTACGCCACCGGCAACAATCGCTTTATCTGCATTCAACTCTCCTGTTTGAAACTGTTCTTCATCAACAAGACGAAGCATTTCACCAATGGGTAGAACGACCTCGGAACCAAAGACCGATGTTCAGCAGGTTCAGATGAGCGTTCGCCAGGTATTTCAATGTGTCCGCCGGCCGGAGCAGCGACGCCACGGACGGCAATTCACCGCCTGGGCGCCGCGATCCACCCACGTTCGGACGCATGAGGGTAAGGTGGCAGTCTAGTGAATCGAAACGGGTGCCAGCGCCCTCGAAAGGCTGGTTTCGCCGCGGCCGTAAGTCGCCGGATTGTAGTCGACGAGCGTATCGGTCCTGGCTGTATCCAGCAGCTGATTAGTAATCTGTGTCGGAGTTGCGGACGTGAACTTGCTGCCAAGGATGGCGGCATAGCCTGCAACCACAGGTGCCGCATGAGACGTGCCGTATAGGCCAGTTTTGTCAGCTTCGACACCCAGGGTCAGGAACTGGTTCCGCACCTCGGGGTTTGAGCCGCGATAACTCGAGTATCTGGCCAGCCGCGTCTTGTTCCCAGGAGTGCCATTATGGTCGAGCGCACCCACGAATATTGCCGATGGCGCCCCGATCAGCCCGAGGGTTAGTCCATCGAAATGCCCTTCGTGGGGCCTACCTACCTCGTTGCTGCGGTTGCCGGCACTCTTTGTGACGATGGCAGTGCCTGCCCAGGCGGCATCGACAATCGCCTGCTCGCGCGGATGCTGGCTCAGTGGCTCTATGATGTGGTAGCTCGCATTGATGATATTGAGGCCGTCCTGCAGCCCGATCGAAGACCGCTCGAGATAGCCATACTTGAATATGTTTGCGCCAGGGGCGACCATGCCGGCAATTTCAGCGACCCAATCTCCATGTCGCTGCGTCTGCCGACCGCGACCGAGACCTGCATCAAATGGCTGTCCCGTGAAGTCGTCTATGACGGTCACCGATACGCCGGAACCGGTATAGCCCGATGCCCATGCTTCACCAAAGTCCGGGCTCATCCAGCAAAAGGTGCCATCGGCATTTTGTGGGCAGCCTGCGCTACTGCTTTCCGTGGTTGGCGTTCCGGCCCTCCCGTTGCCGCTGACCCTCGCATCGAGATCGCCAGCAAAACTGGGTGCCGTCAGCAGGCACATGAAAAAACTGGCAACGAGACCTACCGGGAACAATTGTGTTTTGTGCACAATAGACTTCCTGTCTGGATTGTTCTTCATCAACGAAACGTACCCCGCATGCCTTTCACTATCGCTAGAACTTACCTGTGAACCGGAGATCGAGTTTCAATCGGCTTGGATTTATGTTTGCCATATATTTCAACGTGTCCGCAGGTCGGAGTTGCGAGGCGGCCAGCCGGCAATTCACTGTCTGGAAGCCGCCGATGGCGCCATAGTCAGCGGTGCAAGGTCGTTCCGTCAGGTTCCCGCCCAAAATCGAAGTGACGGTGAGAGAAAGCGTCGTGGACGGCGTCGGTCGCTTTTGCAGAATAAAGCCGAGTTTCACACCTGGGTCGATTCGGACCTTTTCGGCACGTTGGCCGGTGCTCGCGCCCCACAGGAGACCGAAGTCATCCGACAGCTGCGTCAACATTTCAAATCGCATGTCGATCCATTTGCTATGGTACCACTTGTCGAAAGACACTTTGGTACCGCCCGACAGCTCGTATCCGCCTCGTCCCAGATGGTTGGCGGCCGCGGTTAGCTCCGAACCCTGGTAAATGCCGACAAGGCTGGTCTCCTGTCCGTTCGCAGTCATAGCGCTGACGAAGAATGCCATCACGAACAAGACGTAACCGGCCCCAAACCGTACGCACGCCTGCAACGCCCATTGTTGGGCCCGCCAGCAATTCATATGCGATCGGGACGCGTACTGCAGTCCCTCGCCGCATCTTCAACCCATCCGGATGCTCTAGCCCCAGACGCATGGCCGCCAGCGGGCAACGTATTCATTCGCAACAAATCTGTGATCTCCCGTCCTTCAATTTTGCCGAGCCATCTCTTCGCTCTTCCCTGGCAAGCAGCTCCCGTCCTCTCAACGGAATTAAGCGCAATTCATGCCAATCCGGGTGACGGTGGAACGGAAAAGATTGTAGGATTGTTTTCAGCGGCTTAGACAAAAACGTCCAAGATGCCGGCCAACCAAGGCTGTGTCGTCAAACCGACAAAGCCGTCCCAATTGTCGGATGTCGACGAACACGCTGAACATAACCCACCCCCATGGGCCAACACTCCCTTCTCGCTGCGGCCATGCATCTGAGAGCCCTCGAAAGGCCTTCATTTTCCATTCGACGCGATCCTCTTCAGCCCGGACATTGCGCCGCCCAATTTGGCATGCCCGGCAGAGACGGAGCTCTCTGCCGGGCCGGGTTCGCCTTGGGAGGTGGCGTAAGCTAGCGACTTTGTCGCGGTGGGACCACTCAATCTGAGCGTTTTGCGCAATAGCGAGCATTTACTGTGCCAAGCCAAAAGCGCCTAAAAAACACCCCCAGGGTCAGCTTCCTCACGTTGCGTACCCGACATTGTCGGCTACCGGACAATGCCGAACGTGATCTCGGCATCGACCTACGTCTGAACCAGAGCGCACCCGCAAAGTCGTTCGCTACCATTTCGACCTGGCGAATTGGTGGTGACAAGGTTTTAGCCCCGAACTGTTCGCCGGCTGACGGCAGGGCGGATGTCGCTTTTAAAGAGGAGCTGTCTGTATCTTCTTCAAGAGACAGCGTGCGGCCACGAGAGATGGCGCGGCGAATGCGGTCGGGCGTTGATCGCGATCGCCACGATCGGCATGGACGCGCCGTGGGCCAATCAGTATTCCGGCGATCTCGCGATGTGACGCCCAGCAAGTAAGCCGCGAGCGCACGAAGAACGAAGGTTACACGCGTTTTTCCGGCTTGGCCCAGACTTAGAGGATTGAGGCACTCGAGCGCATCTCAGGCGGTGCTTCGGAAACATCGCGGGTCAGGTCGCCTCGGCAAGGAGGTAAATAGGGTGAAATATATCCTCGCCTGAGATGGCGAGCGGGCGACAGCAGGGCCGTCGCATGACATGGCGAGGCCGAGAGCTCGAACGGCGGTGCGGCGATGTCGCCGAGGATGCGGACAGCTGTTCTGGGACGCGCCGTAGCAGAGACCTGCCAAGGCGCCGAACTTTGACCCTGGCGTCGACTTATAGCCCCCGCTTGCATAAGCGCGACGAGGAGCGCTCGCCGGGCGGAGCTGGTCGGGTTGCGCAGCCCGGCGAGCGCGGATTGTTTGGGCGGTGGCGCGTCAGGCGCGGTTCGTCCGGCGACCACGGTTCGTTTCCGGCTCTATGATCTCGCAGTGATGGGTGAGGCGGTCGAGCAGCGCCGTGTCATCTTTGCGTCGCTGGCAAAGAACTCGGTCATTCGCCGAATGCCAGGTCGGTGGTGACGATGATGGATGTGCGTTCGTAGAACAGACTGATGAAATGGAAGAGAAACTGCCCGCCGCTGCGGGCGAAGGGGAAAGTCGAATCGTCGAGGACGACGACGGTGGGCGAGGTAGTCAGCGATGCGTCCCTGCTTGCCGTTTCGGTGCTCCTGACCTCGATAATCAACTTGAAACAATGTGACGAATCGGAGCTCTGATCTTGTTACGGCGCCTCAAGGGAGGAGCAGCGATATGCCGAGCGTTTGATTGCGCTGTGGCACATCTTGAGTTTCATTCATGTGCTCATCGTCGCGCGACCGGTACCGAACCTCCTGGGACCTATCGAAAAGCTCAGCCCCTTGCCGGGCTTTGCCCGCGCAGCTGGATCGCCAAATCAGAAAGAGCACACTTGCGAAATAGCCCAACTGAAGAAGTAGCGAACAGCCCAGCGTCGTGATCACTGCTAGACGGAACGAATGCGAGGCGAAGTAAACCGTCACAGCGTTGCCGCACAGGACCAGCCCGGCGAGCCGACAAAAGGTGATGAAGCGCAATGCCGTTCTCCTGATTTCGTCTCGTCAATCATGCAGCTCATGCTGCGATCTGGTCGGCCGCGACATGGGTCTGGCAGCTCTTTGGGCAGACGCGGCTGCAGGCTCCGCAGCCAATGCAGCGGCCAGCATGGTCGACAATCATGACCATGCGATTGAGCTCACCATCGAAATCGTCGTCACTGCCGTCGCAGGCGCCGAGGATTTCACCCGCGTCATCGACGCTAAAGATGCATGACCTCTCGCGTGCAGACCTTGAAACAGCGGCCGCAGCCAATACAGATCTTGCCATCTATAGCCGTCAGGTATTGCGACACCCATAAGGAGCCGTCGCGGCTGATGAATGTGCTCCTCATCGCAAAGTCTTCATTTTGGCGAGCCCTCTCCTGCACCATCCAGCTCGCCGTAGACGGCGTGCTTTCTCTCGGCGACATCCTCTATCTCAATCCATTTGACCGGGAGATCCTCGGCAAGGTCGCCCAAATTCGTCCTGGCGATTGTCGCGCGCAGTTGAAGCTTTCGGACTTTTTCGTCATCTCATCCAGATTTGACATGATCCTTCCTCGAAAATCGGTTTCTTCACGCCGCGCCACGTCCCGGTAGGCAATAGCTGCAGTCGCATCGCCGACCAGTTTCGCCGCGGTAGCCACGAGTTTCCGGAGAGTCTCGAAGCCGAACCGATAGATGCTCGACAGACCGACGAACTGCCGACCGTGCAAAGCACGCGCCAAGAGCACCGGTCGTCTTCATTTCGGTTGTTGACTATGTCATCACGTCTGAGCGCTCCTCGATCCCAAGCTCCACTACGGTCTAAAACATGCCGAGCCGCCCAGCGCGTCCGGATCCGGATCGCCAATGATCGGATATTCCGCTGCAGTGCCTTGGTGATGATGAAATTGGCCAGCAGCCCGGTGTCCGATTTCTTGGCATGAGCCATGGAAGGCGAGCACGGATTAACCGCGGGAGGCGTACGGGCGGTACGGGCGTCGCCCCGTCCGTGTGACGGCAGGGCCATGCGCCGCGTACGACATTTGGTTTCCTCGATTTCCGTGCTCGATTTCTGCTTTCGGGTACGCCAACTCCGGGCCCGGTTGCGCACCCGACGTCCGACCTGGCCGGGCCGATCCCACGCCATCCCTTGGGCTGACCACGTCCCGGATCGCGACCTCTTCCACGATAGGCCCAAGTCGGCTCGAGCATCTCTTCCGCGCCGGCCCCCTTAGAGGTACTCAGGTTCGAGCCTTGACCTTGAGCAAACGATCCATCCCTGTGCTGCCTGGACATACTCGCCGCGGGCGCGCCGCAGAAACTGGCGGATTGACCAGGGTTCTTTTTCACTTGTCGTCTCTTCGCTCATCAGGCGACTGTGCTTTGATTTTCAGCGGCCGTGTTTTGCGGAACCACGCAAAGATCCCCGGAGCATGCGTTCTCACCCGTGTAGTTGGCCAGGGCTTGGAGCAATGCGGTAAGGCAGTATTGTTTGATATGGTCCGGCATCATCCCTGGATTCCCCAGAGATTTCAGCGCCACCTCGATCAACTCGATTGCGCGACCCTTGTTGCCGCTCTCGTAATAATACTGAGCGACCGGGACGTACCACCGGAATTTAAGAGGCCCCTCGCCGTGTGGGGGATTCAGTGTCAGTATCTGTTCCGCGAGCTCGTGGCCCATCGCGAAGCGTTCAGCACGGGGGATATGTGAGTTGTCAATCGCGGGATCGAAGAGTTGGTTCAGGGCCATGACCATCCAAGAGACGGCATCGAATTTTTTGTCGATGGCGTCCTCGACCAACTGGCGCATGACGGGCAAGCCGGTCTGCATGTCGCGCAGCTTGTGAAGCAGTAGATTCGCGTGCGTTTCCCGGAACCCGCTATAATCGGGCACTAAGGCGAGGCCTTCTTCGATGGCCGAGACCGCCGCCGTCCAATCCTCGGCCTGCATCGCCGGGTGAAGCTTGGCGTAAATCGGTCGGGTCAGTGCTAGCTCGCGTGCCTTGGATTGGTTAGTAGCGATCCGCCTTGCATCGGCGCGTTGAGCTTCATCGCTGTTGCGCCAACTGCCGTTGAGAACCTTTGGCAAAACGTCATCGAGTTCCGCCGGATGTCCTATGAAAGCGATGAGGCCGTCGCGGTCGACTAAGAACGAGGCGGGAATCCCCAGAGATGAACTGGGTTCCATCCATAGTCTATTCATTTCGCCTGTGTAATCGAACGCGATACGATAATTCAGATTCGGGAATCTCTCTGTCAGCCAAGCATCCAAGCTAGTCCGCGTCTCCTCGGCGGTCGGGCCCTTTTCCCCAGCTGCGACTCCGATGACCTCAAATCCGCTGTCTTGATACTTCTCCTGCAACTGCGTCAGATGGGGCATCACCGCCACACAGGGTGCGCACCAAGTCGCCCAAAATTCTAGGAGGTACACCTTGCCGGGGTGAAAGTTGGCGAGGGGCTCGCCACGCAGCCAGTCGTCCACTTTGATCGGAGGAGCCGGGGACTCCTTATGCAACACCATATTGTTCTCCAAAGCTCTATTCTCACACCTTTCGGGCGTTTCTGACGAGCCGGTTCTCCTCTGAGAAATGGAAGAAACCGGTTCGGTGACCAGCACTCGTCTTGTGCGTTCGCATGCGGCTAGTCCTCACCCATTGTTGCCGCATCTCAACCAGCAATGGTCGTGCCAGCCCGCTTAGTGAGCGTAAGTGTGTGGTTAGCTCGGAAAACCTTTGGGCGTAGAAGGCGGTCGATTGTTTTGAACCCGACATGGTTCCTGCCGCTGTCTGGTTTTCGACACGCATCACTGATGCTTCACGCTTGAGAACCGAAGACAGCTTGGCTGTCTCGCCTGGGGCAATGTTCGGCGTCGGCCCGTCTAACAGCATCATTTCGGGGCCGGTCGAAAGTGCACGGGCGATCTCCACGACCGGCTCCCGCCTGCAGCCACTGCGTCCTGGCCTGCTGGTGGCTGAGCCTTCCTTTCTTGGGCCGGGTCGGTGAGGCGGTGAGGCCCAGCGCGTCGACTGCGAGCCGCCGCCGTTACCGCTTATGTTTCGCGAGACGGCGGATCCCGCATTCACCAGCCGATATTTCGTGAAAGAGCTTTGGAAGCATTGCAGGTTTCTTGCGTAGACCACCCGCTGTTGCGGGCATTCGCGCCCGCTTCGCTCAACCGGAGGGTCGAGCTGGGCCAGTCTGGTCTCAATTGTCTGGTGGCGGCCCGTGGAGATGTCGGCTTATGCCGCGCAGATCTCGTCAAGATTCGGATGGGCTATAGGCCTTCGGTTCATTGAGCAAAGATTGTCGGCTCCCATAGAACCCCAGTACGGGTTCGATATCAAAGATTGTCCCTGGCGGAAGGCGCCGGACGGAGGCAGGCCATTTTTCGGTTGAGACGCCGATGCCTCTCGCAAGCATGCTGGCAAATCGGGGCATCAGCGGTGCGAGTGTCTGCGCCAGGATCGCAGCGGCTGTAGCCTGAAGCGCGAGCGAGGTCCGGGTGCGGGCGGGATAGAGACGTCGCGCCGCTGCATAGTCTTGCGCCTGACGGTAGATCAGGCAATCGCGCACGAAATCGCAGGCCTGCGCAGCCGCGCGCCGGACCGAGAAGCCATCATCCGAATAGGCGCGTTCCATCGCCGCGCGATGGGTCTCTATCCGAGTAAAGAAAGCGCGATCGGCGGGACCCCAGTCGCCTGCGTCGGGCACGCAGCCGCTAAAGTCCTGCTTGATTTCCCGGTGAAGCGTATCAAGCCATTTCAGCCAGGTCCCTTGGAACACCTCGTGCTCGGTGCGGCGTAACGCGTCCAGTGTGAAGTTCGTCCCCTCACTTTCAGGGCGTGTCAGGCCCAAATGAAGACGCACGGCGTCGACTGTTTTTGGGCCCAGAACCTCGTTGCCCCAGACCGCATGGCCACGGCTGGTAGAGAACTTCTGGCCGGCGAGCAGATAGAACTCGTTCACATGATACCGGATACGCGGCGTCCAGCGGGAGAACACCTCAGCGTAAAGCGCGGGATAAAGTAGCGCATGGTAGAAGGAATTGTCGAAGCCGAAGAAATGGACAATCTGCCAGTCATTGCTGGGCATCGCCGCATTCCAGTCGCGCCCCAGCAAGCGAGCTAGCGCCTGGATGTTGTAAAGGATTCCGAAAGCCATCTCTGGCCAAACCCACATCACCTGCCCCGGGAGCCCTTCGGCAGGCAGGCCCCAGTCCGAGGGGCGGGTGATGGGCACCCAAAAGTCGCCGCGTTGGCGTACACGCGCGAAGAGATCCAAAATCCGAGCGGGAGCGCCCGACGCTCTTAAATGCCGGTCGATCTCGTCGTAGCATCGATGCAGCGCAAGTTCGGCGCGACGCGCGGAGCCGACCATCGGCGCCTCGACCGAGTGCCGCGACCGGGCCCTACCCAAGTCGTGACATAGGTTCGGCGCGCCGCATTCCTCGCAGATGTTGCCACCAGCCGAGCTGCCGCAATCGGGGCAGAGGCCGCTTACATCCGGTTCGTAAAGGTAATCGCCTGTCACTGCATCAAATAGCGCTGGGCTCTGGCGCAGATCTAGCGCCGTGCTGCTCAGAAGAGTGCGGAAACATGTGGCTTGAAACTCTGCGTAATCGTCCCCCAACGTGGGCAGGAAGCTGTGGACCTCACAGTCGAGAAGCGCAAGCGTGGCTCTGAGCTCGTCGGCGTAGTGGCGCGCCACCTTTGCGGGCGTCGATTGATCGGCATCGGCACGCGTGGCGACGTAGCTCTGGTGATCGTCGCTCCCAGTCAGGTGGTAGGCTTCGGCCCCAGTCATGCGCAGGAAACGCGTGTACACGTCGGCGCCAAAATACGGGCCTGAAAGATGCCCCAGCTGCAGATCGCCACTGGGCGTCGGCGGCGTGGAGAAGACGAAGATTGGCCTGCGGGGAGTCGTGACCTGTGCAGCAGCTTCGAGGGCGGCCTTGCCGTCGCGCCAGTAGACATCGACGAAATCTAGGTCTTCATCCCCATCATTGCACAGCACATGCGCTTCAAAGGGGTGGAACAGAACGACGTCGCCGGCTTTGACCGGGATTTCCCCAAGGTCGGTCCTGACCTTGCCCGCCCCAGACAGGACTACGAAGGCCTCGATTTCGTCGTGCCGATGAGGCTCGGATGTGACCCCTGGTGCCACCTTGCCGAATGAAAACCCGGTGCCCGCGCTTCCCGTTCCAAGCGTGGCTATGTCGATACCGAACGCACGCGACAGCTCCGTTCGAGAAAACCTGTATTTGCGCATGACGAAGCTCAGCCGTTGAAGCAGTGGTATCTTCGGCTGCGAACGCAACAGCCTCTGCTGCAAGTTGCGAAGAGAGGCGGCAGCCCGGACCGGTTGGCGGCCCCCGCGAGAACAATCCGGCTTTAGCCGGGGCGGGCTAAGACTGCGCGCCAGTAGGAATTTGGACGCCGGTGGCTACCTCTATCCGACGTGCCGACGCGTCGTAACGGGGCTGCGATACTCCAGTAGCCACAAATCAGAACGCAATGCTCCGCGCATTTTTGGCGGTCGATCGTTCCTTGGATGCCACCGCCAAGGATCCGCAGTCGGCCGGTCATATCCCGCTGCCCATTTCTTCTGCAACGGTGTCGGACCAGCACTCGACTGAGGTAGGGCCGATGAAGCCGGGATGCTCGGGGTTGGCGCGCGGCGCGCGCCCCAGAAGGCTGTCGAGGATGCGACGCGCTCGCCAAGCCAGCAGGCTTAGATTCGGATCAGCCAGCCCACGCTGCCCTAGGCTCGCGTTCTGTACGAAGATGCGGCTGTCACACGGTCCGTCCCAGCACACCGAAAAATCTTCGCGAATAGCCAATTCATTGTCGATCTTTTCAAGCCGGTTCGCGATCGGTTCCAAGAAGCCTGGCACCGCGTTCTCGTACCCGGTGGCCAGGATGACGATGTCGGCCGTGACGTCTTCGGACTCCTCCATGCCGTGCTGCAGGGTAAGTCTGTGGCCCGCGCCGGCGTTGATGCAGTGCGAGACAGTGCAGCCCGGCCGCAGAGTGATTTCGCATCGGTTTGGCTCTAGAAACGCGTGGCGGTAAAGCGCCTGATAGATCGCGCGCAACGTGCTTTCCGCAACGCCGTCCGAAGCAAGCACGAAGCGCCGCAGGAACAGCTTGCGCTGCGACTCGCGCATTGACGCGAAACGATCCGAAAAGAAGGGCATGAACAACTCGTTTGTGAACGGGCTGTTGTCGATGGGAAGGAAGTTTTCCCGCTGTGAGACCCAGGTTATCGAGACAGGCCGCCGTCCTTTTGGCAGGCCAACAAGGTGCAACAGCACCTCGGCTCCGGACTGTCCGCCGCCGACCACGCAGACATGGCTATTGTGCACCTCAGGATGGATGTGCAGCAATTCAGATGAGTGGAACAGGTTGCGTCCAATCCAGCCCTGAAACTGACGCGGAATATGCGCCTGCTTGCCAATGCCGACCACGACGTTTCTGGCACCGAGAACCGCCCTATCGGTGCGCACCCGAAACTCGCCGTCAAAGCGGATTTCGCGCACGGTCTCGCCGCCGCGGACAAGCGGGTTCTTGTGGAAGGCCCAGTTCAGGTATTGCTCGAACTCAGCTCTGAGCACGGCTTCGAAGTGTGCATTCAGGAAGTGGTACAGACGCCCGTTCTCATGGAGGTAGTTCACGAAAGTGTAGGCTGATCGCGGGTTCACCAGCGTGACCAAATCCTTGAAGTGGCTGACCTGGAGCTCCGAGGAATCGAATGCGCTGCCTGGGTGCCAGCGGAAGTCGACTTGCCGATCCAGGAACAGTGCCCCTTGCCCCATTTGCTCGTGCATCTGGCACGCCAGGCTCAAATTCGACGGCCCAGCTCCCACTCCAATGCAAGAGAGCTCCACTTGTCTTGCTCCTTTAGGTGCTTCCCAACTAGGCGATGTTCGCGAGGAATATCGGCTCTGGCCATCGGCTTCAGTCTCCACGCGGACGATCTCGACTTCGGTGCCGCTGGATTTGCTGGATTTTGTCCCCGCTTTCGTATGGTCGGGTATGAAGCCCACATGGATCCCGGCCAAGTGATGCGATCGACACTTATGTCCACGACTTGTGGGCGTGGACGGGATCGACGTATCTCCGCCCGCTTCGATGATCGCGTTTCGGTCAGCGACATGCTTTCGAGGCTTGTTCCGTGTTTCAATCGGCAAAGCCGCCCGCCTCCACAATGGTACGCCTTCCTTCGACCGACTTGGGGATCGGCGAGGGCGCGGTCTCGAATGCGGCGACATTGAGCCTGCTCATAGGAGGGCATCCGCTGATGTTTTTCGGAAGATCCCCCGCATCAAACGTGCCAGAAGGAAACTTTCATGGAAGCAACGGTTAGCGGGTTTGTGATCCTGTCGGGTATCCGACAATGAGGCGGGAAACCTTGCGCCGGTGGCCGATTTGCCGCGTCGCCGTCCTCTTGCCATGAGCCGCTAGTTAATCGGGCAGCTCCGCATCGGAATTTTCTCTCAGGACGGCCAGCAACCCAGGTTCACGGACTGTGGCGCGGTAAAAGGCTCTTGCCCTTCTCGCGGCCGAAATCTGAAAAGGCGCCTTTGGAAGCCGGGGTCCCAGGAGGTCTCTCCCGTCTTGCGGAAGATTGAGAAGAGATCCGGATTTTGAGACGCAGAACCCAGCTAAAGGCGGTCACACTATGTCGAGGCCGTGTGCCACATCCTGCAGCACCACGAGCCTGACGGTGCTCGTGTGACCAGCGAGACGCATTCGATCCGCAGCTTTGTGGAGGCTGCCCCAGGCGGGTCCGCAAGGAGATATTTTGGGAAGGCGAAGTGTTGACGGGTTGGGCCGCGAACGCAGGAATAACCAGGCGCTGATCCAAAAAGACAACGTTGTTTCGGGCCAATCGAGGTTGGACCTGCTGATCGGTCGTCAGACGAAGCGAGCCAACTTGCGCCGCGGTGCGATGAACGAAATTCTCGCCGGCTCGAACTTTACCGCCTTACGAGGAGGTTGCACAAAAAGCGCGGCCTTGCCCAATCGTACCACAAGGGGGCCGACACGGCGGCCGAAATGTGCAACCTGGTTAAGAAGCTGGCGCAACGGAGCCGAGCGAGGCGGACTCGAGGGGACGAGGATGAAAGCGCGCAAATCCTTAAAGAGACGGCGCGCGTCGAGAAAACTCGTGTCTGGCTGAGATCGGGGCAAGGGTAGCCAAGGCTCCCCAACCGTGGCGAGGCCCGTGATCACGCTTTAGGCACCCAATAATGATAATGGAAAAATCTGCGCGAAACGGTCGCACCGGTATTGACATTAATTGACACTCCCCGCGAACACTTGCATAAGCCACATAGCGGTAGTGACTAGGTGCATGCCGCACCCAAATTTTCCCTAGGGGCGAGGTCTGATCTATGGCGGCACTGGCGAAATTCAGACCAGTTGATTCCGGCCAACACGACAAGGACGAACTCCGCGAGATTGTCCGTGAGCGCTCTTTTCGATTCGGACGCTACACGCTCTCGTCGGGCATAGAGAGCGACATCTATTTCAATATGAAGCCTACCATGATGGTGGCGCGAGGCGCGCAACTTGCCGCTCTTGAGTTCCTAAAAATAGCTAAGCAAGTGAAAGCAGAGTACGTCGGCGGACTTGAAATGGGAGCGGTCCCCGTAATCGGATCGATGGCGGCTGTCAGCTCGGTGATGAACAATCCCATAAACACGATCTTCGTTCGCAAGGCTCCAAAGGCCCATGGCACAAGGGATGTGATTGAAGGTCTTGGGCCTAAAGAAGATCTTCAGGGAAAAGTGGTCCTAATCGTTGACGACGTTGCCACAAGCGGCAAGTCGATATTGAAGGCGATTGAAGAGGTTCGCCGCGTCGGCGGCATTGTGGGTGACGCTGCTTGCCTCGTGGACCGTGACGAGGGAGCTACGGCCCTGCTAGCCCAACATGGCGTCACGCTGCACTCCGTACTGCACGCGAGCGAATTTGTGGAACGCCACTGACAATCTCGTACAACGTCTTTCCGGCGACCTAGCCTTGGAGGACATTCCGCCGCTTTGCAGCGAGTGCAGGCGCCTCGCGAACAAGAGTGATTGCCCTTGCCCATCCTCCCTCCTTTTGGTGCAACATATGCTCGCTGCCGTTCACCAGCGGGTTGACGCTATTGACTACCTCTCAGAGCAACGCGCCCTAAGACTGAAGGCTTTTACCGGCTATCTGGCGGCGGTCGTTCGAATAGCTTCAAAGAGAGGCGACGCGGCACCCTGGATTGATCTAGCAACCCGGTTTAGCGCTCTTTTCGGTCCCGACGAGGTTGCCCATTAATCTCGCGCTGATCGTTTTTTCGTGGAACGAGCAGCCCTCGTCGGCAATCGCGAGCGGCATGCCGGCGCATATGCGAGCGTAAAAGCGCCGAGCAGCCGGTGCTGAATCTCGAACGTGACGACGCCGATTGGCGCGATGTGCGTCGGCTCGGGGCCCTCGTGCCCAAGCATGGTGCGTTCCCATTCCCAGCATCATGCTGCAGGGCAGAGGAGGTGCTGTCCCGCCAGTGTTAGATCACATTCAATTCCCTGAACGCCCGCCCCTCCGCGACGCGCTCATATCCGAACGCCGTGCAATCGATCGTGCGATAGCTGCCATGCACGATGAGCTCCGACGGCGCCTTGCCGACCGCCGGCGCCTGCTGCAGGCCGTGGCCGGAAAAGCCGTTGGCGAAGAGGAAGTTGTCGACCTGCGCATCCGGCCCGACCACCGCGTTCTGGTCGAGCGTGTTGCAGTCGTGAGGGCACGCGCGCGTCGGCTTAATGGCTTCGAAGGCGGGAATGGGGGTCGCCAGCGCCGGCCAGATCATCTCTTCGAACAGCGGCCAGTCGGGCTCGAAACCGTTGGGGTCGGCGGGGCCGTCGCCCTCTTCCGATTCGGCCCCGCCGGTGATGTAGCCCGAGCCTTCCGGTCTGACTAGATGCCGGTCGGATCGACCAGTATTGGCATGTCGTCATATTTTTCGCGCGCCTCGAAGAGAAAGACATTGCGCTTGCGCGATTCCACTGGCAGCGCCAGTCCGGCCATTGCTGAAACTTTGCCGGCATTCGGCCCGGCGGCGTTGACGACGATGCCCGCGTCGAGCCGCTCGCCATTGTCGAGCTTTGCCCTGGTAACACTGTCGCCCTGCGGCACCGGCATGCCTGCCTCGGCATCGTGCTGGCCCTCCTGAGGCGCATGATGGCATGAACCGCCTGGTTGAGCGCGCTACGCGCTTCGAGATCATCCTGCCGGTTAATTTGAATGGAGCACGCCTTTTCCGAAAACCGTGGTGAAGAATGGCTCGAAAATGCGGGTCCGGTTGCTGGGCGAAATACCGCCGCCCTCGTCGCTCACCAGGACAATGGCCTTGCCGTCCCCGTCGCCCCTGTGATTAAAACCAGCGTGGCGCCGTGCCTCGCCGAATTGTCGATGAGATTGGCGAGCACATCCGCATTCTCGGCCGATATGCGCAGGCCGGTCGCTCCGCCGGCCTCGACGCGAAGTGCCGGCCTGTCCTGGGCCTGCAGCAGCGCCAGCCCGGCACCAATCGACGTGCTTTCGCCACTGGCGCGAGATTTTCGGCGCGCCAGGTCGAGCAGGCGGCGCACCAGCAGATTAAGCCGCCCCACGTCAGTGACGATATTTGTTCGAAAACCGCCGCCGCTTGGCCTCATTCATTGCGCTGCCTAGGTGCCAGCGGAATCGAAGTGCCGACCCAGGATCAGTGCCCCTTGCTCAATCTCTTCGAGTATCTTCCACGCAAGGCTCAAATTGGATGGGCCAGCACCGAGACCAACGCAAAAGAACTCCACTTATCTTGCTCCTCTGGGAGTGTTTTCCACTCAGCGGGATTTTCGCAGCGACCCGCATTGGGCATTGCGAATGTCACAGGCACAGTGGAGCTTCGAACAGCATCGGTGCCGCTTCGGAACCGTCATCGGGCCAAAAACAGCGGCAATGTCGGCTTATCAAAGATCCATCTGGTCACACCGCCAAAGAGCCGCTCACGCAGCCGACGGCTGCCATAGGCGCCCATGACTATCATGTCGGCAGAAATGTCGATTGCGTGCTGCGCAAGCACCGTGGCCGCCGATTTGCCGGCACTTGGCAGTAGGTCAACCGACACCCGAGCACCGTGCCGAGTGAGATAGGCAGCGATGTCGGCTCCAGGCTCCGCGCCATTGCCGTTGTAGTCGACCTTCGGATCGACCAGGGCGACACGAACCTCCTCAGCAACGCATAGGAGACCCAGCGCTTCTCGAACCGCACGGAAGGCCTCCACTCGCGAATCCCAACCAACCAGGACTCGCCGTGGCCACAGCGTCGCCTCAGCACCCTTAGGCACTACGAGCACCGGCGTTCCCGTTTCGAACAAGCAGCCGTTGACCACAGGAGGTCCGAGATTCTCGTCGTTGAGGAGCCCTGGTCCGATGATCGTCAGGTCGGCGCAGAGCGCCCGCTGTCGTGCCGCTTCACCGAGGCTGGCCGGATCGCAATAGTCGGTGTCAACGTCATAGTTGAGCGACATAGATTCCAGCAGTTTCTGGATATCGCTGGAGCGCTTTTCCAGCCTGACCGCGTCCTGTGCAAATCGATCGATTTGCCGCAACTGATTGTTCAATTTGGCACTTGCCAGTCCACGTCCTACCGGCCACTCGAGGACACCATCTCCGATCCGCCACATAAGGAGCGTCGGATGGGGTATAATCAGTACGGAAAGATAAGCGCCGATTTCCGCACACAAGCGGGCAGCAGTTCTGACGTCCTGATCGGAATGGTCAGCGCCGGTCAAACAGAGTACGGTTCTAAAGGCCATTTTCCTAGTTCTTCCTGAGTATTCGTTGACGGCGTTTCAGGCCGCAAGACCGGCTCACCGCGCGAGGAAAAGGGAGTGGCACCACACCAGCGACTTGATCAGCCGTCCAGCTTCTCGAGCGAGTAGCCGGACGACCTCACTGTACGGATGACGATATCGGTCGAGGCCGTCTCCAGCGCCCTTCTGAGCCGACTGATGTGGACATCGACTGTGCGTTCACCGACATGAATATTGGCCGGCCAAGCCGCGGCGATCATCTCGTCCCGGCTGAAGACCTTGCCGGGAGTTTCCAGCAAATGCCGCAGCAAGTTGAACTCGATTGGTCCGAGATGAATGTCATGGCCATTGCCGCAAACCCGGCGGGCATCGAGATTCATCGTAACGTTGCCAAAAGAGAGCCAGCTGCCGTTTTCAACCCCGTTTGAACCCGGCTTCGGCAGCGCCAGCCTCGTCCGCAGACAATCGAGCAGCTTGGCCGGGTCGATCGGCCGCACAAAGCTCTCAACGCCTGCCTTCAACAGATCGAGGTGCTGGTTCTCGGCGCCAGGCGCGATCAGGGCAATGATGAGCAGACCGCCGGTCCGGGGCTCCCGCTTGAGCCGGGCGCAGATTGCGGACCCGGTAAGGCTCGTTGGACCGCAGTCCAGCACCACGGCCTGGAATTCCCGATCGTCGGCCAATGCAAGCGCCTCCTTCGCGCCGCCTGCCAGCTCACTGGCGAAGCCGTCCACCTCTAGTATGTGGCTGAGGAACAGATAGAACTCCGCATCTTGCGAACAGATCAGGACGAGTGGCTTCATTGGTGCTACCCCGAGAACCAAATTGGCCTCGACCACGTTGGCCGCGTGGGCTGGCCCAAGCGGCTCCTCAACGTCTGACATGGTTTCTCTTGCTCGAAATCCGGTTCATGCGCGTGCCACCTCGGGATAGGCGTCGATGGCTGCAATGGCATCGTCGACCAGTTTTGTACCGGCCGCGGCGAGTTTGCAGAACGTCTCGAAGCCGAACCGATGGACGTCGCGCAGGGTCTTCGACAGAACAACCAGCCGCCCGGCGGTGAACAGCACGCGCCCGAAGCCCTCATGACTCATTTCGATCATCGGCGATGCCATCAGGCTGGAGCGCTCCTCGATCGCAAGGGCGACGGCAGTGTAAAACTTGTCGAGTCTCCACAGCACGTCCGGATCGGGATCGCCGATGATTGGAATCGCACGGCGCTGTTCCTTGCTGACGATGAAGTCGGCCAGCAGCTCGGCGTCCGCTTTGCCGTCCCAGGACCCGTGGGAATCCTGCGCACGGATCAGTCGCACGAGGCATTTGACGAACGGGCTGGCAAGGGCCGCCTGGTCATCGTTGACAGCAGGGGTGATGGCGACTTCAAACATTTTGCTCTTCCTCGTTTCAGTCCTCGTCCTCGAAGGAGGGGTTCTTTTCGGCGACACCAGCGTCAGCCAGCACCTTGCGCAGCCAGGGCGGAGGACATGTCCTCAGCATCATCTGCGTGCGCAACAGCACCGCTTGGATCGTTTGTGGCTGCGGTACCTTGATCGGATGGATTTTGGCAGAAACAACCTTAGCTGCCGAAGGCCCGCCGATGGCCAGACAAAACAGCAGCTGGCAGCCCTCCAGCGCCTCCACCTTTGGCGTGATGCGGTCATCGCCTTCGGTCCGATGCTCCCCACTCTCATCGGAAACGTCATCGAAGGCCACGGCTTCCACGAGATGCCACTCCTCGCGCGTGACGTCGTAGACAGCAAAGCGCTTGGCCGACCCGAAATGGGCATCGAGATTCTTCATGTCTTGCGTGGCGATGGCAACGCGTAATGCGCCTGCTCGTCGTCGAGGCATCCGTGGGTGAATCTCGTCAGTGACGAGCGATAGGCGACGAACGTAGCTCATCTGGCATTTCTCGTTTCCGGAATGGATCAAGCGCCTCAGGCGTCGGCGCGTGCTGATTGGCCTGGAAGATGTTGGCAACCTCGAAGATCAGGTCGCGCGTCCCCCGATAGAGGATTTTGAGCTTGTGCTGGCTGCCGAGCCGGTCGAAGATCGGGAAGCCGACGCGCATGAGCGGAACGCCAAGGCGTTGCGAAGCCTGGCGACCGTGGGAGTGAGTAACGAGGAGATCCGCGCCCGCGGCAAGAGTTTCCAAATCTCTGAGATCGCCGATCTGAACCCACTCCGCCGGTACTTTTTCCAGAATCTTCGACATATCGGTCGTGGTGACCGCCGCCGCGATTTTGGAGCCCATGCCGGCGAAGAACGTTGCGAGTTGATAGAGTTGGTCTGGTTCAGCAGCGATCGCAATTTTCTTGCCTCCGAAATGAAAATGTCCGTCGAGCAACGCATCCTGCAATTGCGCCCGGCGACGGCGCACCCGGGCCGGCACCACCGCGCCCGAAACCCACGACAGCAACGAGACGAACCGGTCGACAGCCTTCAATCCGGTCAGCGACTGCAACACCACGTAAGGCACGCCGGTCAACCCGTGCAGCATTTTCGCCGGGTGACGCATGTGTTCGCCGATGGCGATGCATTGCGCGGCGGTGCCCAGCTCCCGGATATCCTCGACGCTGGTGCCGCCATAGGTGGTCGTTACCCAGCGGTCAGGAACCGTACCGTCGAGCGAGCGGGAGACGTCCGGCAAAATAACCGGCTTGAGCCCAAAACTTTCAACCATGTCACGCAAATGCTCGATGTCGGCGACAGTGAGGTTGCATCCGGGCAGGATCGCAATCTTCTTTGGCTGTCTGGTCCGTACGCCCGGCCGTGTAATCCCTTCGATCATCGCCGCGACAGCTTTGGCCCAGCCTGCTTCGATCGCACCGTCAAAATCCGGCGTGTTGGCCAGCACAACTTCAGTACCGGCGAGCTCTTCCACATGCTTCAGCTTGATGTTGGCAATATCGCTCGCGCAATCTTCGCCACGGGTCTCTACCAGCGCGGTCGTGCACACTCCTATCAGCTTTGGCTTAGTGCGTGTTTTGAGGTTGAGGATCGCCTCTTCCAGATGGTCCGCTCCGCCGAGTATGGCGGCCACCTCGTCCATCGCCGTTGTCTGCAAGGGGATCGCTTCCTTGAAATGACGCACAAAGAGCACCAGCGCGAAGCTGGTGCAGCCTTGGCTGCCGTGGAACAGGGGCATCGCACCGTCGACTCCGAGAAAAGCGAGGGCCGCACCCATCGGCTGTGACGACTTCAGCGGGTTGACCGCCGCTGATTTGGTATTGCGAAGGATGCGGACCATCGGGTGTCCTCAACGCTCGCCGAAGCGCTGAGCCGTCGCGCCGGTTAATTCATTGAAAGGGTTCACCCTCGCGGTCCCGTCCTTCGTGCTCGCCAGATCGTCCTTCACGGCAGGCTGGCAATCCCACGGCGCCGGCTCACGCACCTGGCCCCAGATCGGGTTATGAATGGCGAGGTCGATCTGCCGTACAAGTTCCACCATGCCGTCATAGCCGGCATATGGATGTTGGCGTTCTTGGTTGATATCGAGCCAGGGTGTCTTCGCCTTCAGCGCGATGAATTGCGTGCGCCCGCCCGACAGCATGATGTCGGCCGCCTTGTCTTTTGAGAGCATTACGTAAAGATCGCGCGCTGCCATCTGCTCGAACATGCGGTTTTCGTCCTTGAGGATCCGTTTGATCCGCTCCTTGTCTTCGACGGTGGATTTCTTGACCGAGGTGCCGACGATCTCCATGCCGATCTCCATCAGCGCGTGGACGACCGACCAGGACTTCACACCGCCTGTGTTGAGCAGCACGCGCTTGCCTTGAAGCCGCCGGCGGTAGGCCTCGAGCTTCTTCCACGCAATCTCCTCCTGCTCAGCAATCAGCCTCTCTGTGCGATCGAGGATCTCCGCATCGGCGCCCTTCCTCACTAGCAGCTCAGCAAGGTTGCGAAGTGCTTCCGAAGTATCGGTTATCCCGTAGAAGGACCCCTCGAAGAACGGGATGTCCCAGCGCTCCTCCATTTTGCGGGCCAGATTGATGAGCGCGCTCGAGCACACCATCATAGCCGCCCGGGCGCGGTGCGCGGATGCAACGTCGATGTAACGCGCATCGCCCGGAATGCAGGCGCGCACCCGGATGCCGAGCCGATCAAGCAGCGGCTTCACTAGCCAAAATTCGCCGGAGAGGTTGAATTCGCCAAGGATGTTGATGTCGCAGGGCCCCGCGTCGTCTGGTTCCACCGTGCCGATGACATGATCGAGCAGCGCTTCGGCGGCGAGTTTGTTCCCGAGGTTCTTGGAGCCGGCCAAGCCCGGCGCGTTGATCGGCACCACGGCCAGACCGAATTTTTCGGCCGCGCGTTTGCACACGGCCTCGATGTCGTCGCCGATCAGCGCCGTCACGCAGGTCGAATAGACGAAGACTGCCGGTGGAGCGTATGTTTCCTTGATCTCGCGGATCGCCTTGAACAGCTTCCGCTCGCCATGCCCCATCACGACGTCGAGTTCGGTGAGGTCGGTCGTGAAGCTTGTCCGCCACAGGGTTGGCCCGGACGAAGCTGCTCCTCTGTTGTCCCAGGAATTCCCCTCGCAGGCAAGCGGCGCATGGACCAGGTGCGCAACGTCGGTGATCGGCTGCAGGACGATCTTGGCGCCGTCAAAGGCGCAGCCGCCGGCTGCCGCCCCAGGGGTCAGCGGCTTCGAGCAGCCCTCCTTGCGCGCCTTGGCATCCTTGCCGCGGTTTTTATCGCATGCGGGCTCGTCGAAAACGTCCTGGATCTTGGCACTGAGCGAGGTCATTGCGTCAATCTCCGAACTCATTGGGCGGGGCGGCCACGGCGGAAAGCCGGCACCGGCTCTTAGCGGGTGAGGTCATAGGAATAATCCGTCACGCCAGTCTCGCTCGTCTCGCGATCGAGCTTGTCGAATATCTTGTCGAGGATCGTCGTCAGCACGCGTAAACCGCCCTGGTAGCCCATGAGCGCAAAGCGATGGTGATGGTGCCGATCGAAGATTGGAAACGTCAGCCGGATCAGCGGCGTGCCGGTATCGCGCTCCAGATACTTGCCGTAGGAATTGCCGATCAGCAGGTCCACCGGCTCTGTATAGAGCAGCGAGCGCATTGCCCAGAGATCCTTGCCCGCCCAGACCTGCGCATCCTGGCCGAAGGGCGAGGATGCAAGCAATTCCTTCATCTCGGCCTCCCAGGCCGATGTGCCGTTGGTCGCGAGGCAATGTGTCGGCTCGCCGCCGGTCTCCATGACGAAGCGGGCCATGGCGTAGACGAAGTCCGGATCCCCATAGATTGCGTACTTCTTACCGTGCAGCCATGACTGGCTGTCGGCCATCGCGTCAACCAGTCGGCCGCGCTCCATCCGGATGGTCTCGGGAATCTGCTTGCCGGAAATCGCCGAGACCTTCATCAGTAACTCGTCGGTCGCCTGGACACCTAGTGGATAGCGGAAGGACGCCGTCGCCTGCCCGACCTCGCCGCAATATTCCAGCGTCTTTCGGGTGTTGTAATGCTGCAGCGACAGCGTCGCCTCCGCGTTGAGTGCCCCTTTCACGTCTGCGATCTTTGTGCCGCCGTCGTACATGCGGTATTCGCCGTCCGACGGTGTGTCGAACTGGTCGGAAGCGTCCTGAATGAAGGTATAGGTGATACCCATCAGGTCGAGGAGGCGCTTGAGTTCCCGGTTGTTTCCGACGCAGAATCCGTCGAAGCCTGGAATGATGTTGATGGTGCCATCTATTTGGGAGCGCTCACTGCCCTTCCAGAAATGCTCCAGCACACCCTTGACCATGCCGTCATAGCCATCGACATGGCTGCCGACGAAAGCAGGCGTATGAGCGAAAGGCACGTCGAAGTCGCCCGGGACCGAGCCTTCGTTTTTGGCGTTCTCGATGAAGCTGCGCAGGTCGTCGCCAATGACTTCAGCCATGCAGGTGGTCGAGACGGCGATCATCTTGGGGTCGTAGAGCTTGTAGGTATTGGCGAGCCCGTCAACCATGTTCTTTAGGCCGCCAAATACCGCCGCGTCCTCGGTCATCGAGGAGGAAACCGCTGACGACGGCTCCTTGAAATGTCGCGACAGATGCGAGCGGTAGTAGGCAACGCAGCCCTGGCTACCGTGGACGAAAGACATGGTCCGCTCGAACCCCGCGGCCGCGAATACCGCGCCGAGCGGCTGGCATGCCTTGGCGGGGTTTATGACAAGCGCCTCGCGAGCGAGGTTCTTTTCGCGGTATTCCCAAGTCTTGGTCAATTCGCGTTGATCCGCGACGATCTGATCAGGGTGCGGACATTCGAAATTCAGTTTCTTCTCGGCAAGCATATGTTTGTATTCCGGCTCGCGGAACAGGGGGGCGTGGTCGAGAACTTTTTCGGCCGATTGCGGCATGGTGGTCACCTTTCCATCTGGCCGCGCCAAGCGGCAGCACAGGGACATCAAGACGTTAAGGGCCTGCCTCGGATCGAGCGCGCCCCAAGCATTTATCGGCCTCCCTGCCTGGCAGGGAGGCCAGTCCTCATTCGGCGGCGAGCGCCGTCGGCGGCGCGTCCTTCATCTTCTTCCACGGCGCGCGGTAGAGGTCCCAGACCGGGTTGTTGATGGCGAGATCCATGTCGCGGGCGAAAATGGCGAAGCCGTCATAGCCGTGATACGGGCCGGAATAGTCCCAAGAGTGCATCTGGCGGAACGGGATGCCCATCTTCTGGACCGGGTACTTCTCCTTGATACCGGAGCCAACGAGATCAGGGCGGATGCCTTCGATGAACTTCTCCAGCTCGTAACCGGTGACGTCGTCATAGACGAGCGTGCCATTTTTCACGTAATGGCCGGTGCGCTGATAGTCGTCGTTGTGGGCGAATTCGTAGCCGGTACCAACGATCACCATGCCGAGGTCCTCGTAAGCAGTGATGACGTGGCGTGGGCGCAAGCCGCCGACATAAAGCATCACCGTCCTGCCTTCGAGGCGCGGTCGGTACTTGGCGATGACGGCATCGACCAAGGGCCGGTACTTGGCGATGACCTTTTCGGTCTTCTTCTCGATTTCCGGGCCGAAATGCTTGGCGATGTTGCGCAGGGAAGTTTCGATCTGGGAGGGGCCGAAGAAGTTATATTCCATCCAGGCGATCCCGTACTTTTCCTCCATGTGCCGGCAGATGTAGTTCATCGACCGGTAGCAGTGGATCAAATTGAGCTTGGCCTTGGGCGCGCGCTCTATCTCGGCGAGCGTGGCGTCGCCCGACCAGTTGCCGACCACCCGAAGGCCAATCTCCTCGAGCAGGATTCGCGACGCCCAGGCATCGCCGCCAATGTTGTAGTCGCCGACGACGTTGACGTCGTATGGGCCGGACTCGAACTCGACATCTTCCTTGCCGAAGACCCAATCGCGGATCGCATCATTTGCAATGTGGTGGCCGAGCGATTGTGAAACGCCGCGGAAACCTTCGCAGCGCACCGGTACAATCGTCTTCTCGTGCTCTTTGGCCTTCTTGCGCGACACTGCCTCGATATCGTCCCCGATCAGGCCGATCGGGCATTCGGACTGCACCGAGATGCCGCCATTGAGCGGAAACAGGTCCTCGATCTCGTCGATGATCTTTTCCAGCTTCTTGTCGCCGCCGAAAACGATGTCCTTCTCCTGGAAGTCGGAGGTGAACTGCATTGTCACGAACGTGTCGATGCCGGTCGTGCCGACATAATAGTTGCGGCGTTGCGACCAGGAATATTGCCCACAGCCGACTGGCCCGTGCGAGACGTGGACCATATCCTTGACCGGACCCCACACCACGCCCTTGGAGCCGGCATAGGCGCAGCCGCGAATTGTCATCACGCCCGGAATGGATTTGATGTTCGATTTGACGTCGCATTCGGAAAGGCCCTTGTCCTCCGCTGTGGCTTCGTCCTTGCTCATTGCGACACCGAGGTGCTTCTTGCGACGCTTCGCCGCCTTGTCTGGATATTGCGACAGCACGTCTTCGATAAGCTTCGCATGCAAGGCGCCGTCATTCTCATAGTCGAGGCCCATGGGACCTGCCCCTTTCAAGGTTCGGGTAACGCCTCGCCAACGAGGCCTTGTTTCGCAGAAAGGGGCGCCAGGTCATGGTCGGCGCCCCTGTTGGTAGCGGGGTTACTGAGCGACGGACAGTTTCGCTTCCTTGGCCTGAAGCTCGGCAAGCATTTGCTCGTCGCTCTTCATGATGCCGAAGTCGAGCAGCATGTCCTCGAGCTCCTCCATGGTGATTGGGGTCGGGATGGTGCCCTGGCCCGAATTGAGATGGATCTTCTCGGCCAACGCGCGGTACTCCCCTGCCTGTTTGGAGTCCGGCGCATACTGGATTACCGTCATCTTCCTCAGTTCGGCGTGCTGGACGATGTTGTCGCGCGGCACGAAATGGATGAGCTTGGAATTGAGCCTGGCGGCCAGCGCTTCGGAGAGGTCGAGCTCGCGGTCGGTCTGGCGCTCGTTGCAGATCAGCCCGCCGAGCCGCACGCCGCCCGAATGGGCGTATTTTAGGATACCCTTGGCGATGTTGTTGGCGGCATAGAGCGCCATCATCTCGCCCGACATGACGATGTAGATTTCCTGAGCCTTGTTTTCCCGGATCGGCATTGCGAAGCCGCCGCACACCACGTCGCCCAGCACGTCGTAGGAGACATAGTCGACATTGTCATAGGCGCCGTTCTCCTCAAGGAAGTTGATCGAGGTGATGACGCCGCGGCCGGCGCAGCCGACACCCGGCTCAGGCCCGCCGGACTCCACGCACTTGATGTCTTTGTAGCCGATCTTGAGCACGTCCTCGAGTTCGAGGTCCTCCACAGAACCTTCCTCGGCGGCGAGATGCAGAACCGTGTCCTGCGCCTTTGCGTTCAGGATCAGGCGGGTAGAGTCGGCTTTGGGGTCGCAGCCGACGATGAGGATCTTCTGTCCGAGGTCGACCAGGGCAGCGAGCGTATTTTGAGAGGTGGTGGACTTGCCGATGCCTCCCTTTCCGTAGAATGCGATCTGACGCAGACCTGACATGTTGCTTCCTTCCTTCTTTCCATCCATAGCGGCTACCCGCGACTTGAAGTCCGGTCGGCAGAATCCGGCGCCTCGCACAGATCGTCTCAAAACTCGTGCCAATTTGTCCGGCTGGATCGAAAAAGAAATTTTATGATTGCTTTTCAGCTATTTAACATTTGGCGAAAATATTAAATTGGCTAAATAAACTTATGTCGCAGGCCCGACAAAGGCGACAGGAGCTGTCGATGGCGTTACTCGCGACCGCTATTGAACCGTAAGGGAGGAAGGCAACCACCCCATCTGCCAAGCCACCGGCAGGCGTTTTCTCAGGCGACGCGCCAGTTGCAAAGTCCAGCGCCGTCGCGTCGGCCAGCCCCAACCGAGTTTTGGCAGGATCTTTGTCGAATAGGCCGGCATGCGTTCACCTGTCATACCGAATCGGCTCGGCTACGACATAAAGACACGCTAACGCCTGCTGCCGATCCGATCGGACATCTGAAGGTGGCAGTCGCGTGGCGATAAAAGCCTTATCGCCTTCCCAGGGAGTTTGCTGGAGCACCTTCTGTAGGTCGTGCCCCCCGCGTGGTGTAGCTCGGCGGTTACGAAGCCGCTCGCGAGCGCGCCCTCAACAGCGCTGGAGCGAGCGAGCGGCGAAGCCGCGGCGCATGGCCGAGAAGGCGCGGCATGGTCTGGGTCAATGAAGGCCTCATCACCACGCCTGAGGCGCCGTTCGGCGGCGTCAAGGAATCGGGCCTCGGCAAGGAAGGCGGACATCAAGGCATCGAGGACTATCTCGACACCAAATATGTCTGCATCGGCGGACTTGGTCTCTAGCGTCGCCGGCTTTGCTGTCATTGAGGCGGAAGCTTCGGGCGTTGTCGCAGGCCGTCATCGGCGACATAATCCACACCGGTGCGCGGCGATGAGCTGATCCGCTCCCGCAACGTCGTTACAGCTGGAGCTGGAAAACGGCCACCCAGCTTTCAGCCGCGCTAGACATCATCGTCCGCCCGATGCGCCGTTCGCCAAGGCACTGCTGCGGAAACGCCCATCTCGGTGCGCGATTGTGTAGCCCTGTCGTTTACGTCGACATCGCCTATCGCGGAGCGTACCCGCGACGGCAGCTTGCGCCATCCTTCGTTCAAAATTGTCGCTGGCATTCAGTGAGGTGGGCCGGGGAGTTCGAGGAGCGCGTACGCTATCTCGTCCTCGGTCCCAGCCAGATTCCGCAGCGCGCTCAGCCAATTCCTGCAAGGCCGGTTCCAAGGCGAGCTGATATTGAAGGCTGCGCTCCGGATGCGGCCGGGCAGCTTGGGTCCACGATTGCAATCCTTGATCGCTTCTTTGCAGGCCATGGGCTCTCGCCGCTCTCCCTTACCCAGACGGGGCGCGCCAGCTCACGTGTTGTTGTTGGTGTGCGCCCCCGGCAACCAGGCCGATCACCTCTTCCTCGATCGCCTTGCCCTGGTCGACCGCCGAGAGCAGATCCGTCAGCAGGTTGTCGCCCGGATCCTGGCGCTTGTCCCACATCTTGCAGCGAATGTAGGCGCGCAGTTCTTCCCAGGCCAGGCGAGACGCGCTGCGCGGACCGCTTTCATGCTGGTGCGTCATCACCTCGTCGGACAGCCCGGCGAAAAAGGCGTGATCCTCATAGAGCACGCCAATCAGTGCACTGATGACCATGGCCGGAAGCGGAAAGGAGAAGTGGCGCCTCAGGTCGGCGGGCTGGGGCTGGACAGCTAACTTGTCGAACAACTCCGCGGCGATCGCCTCGACCTGCTGCGCGAGCAGCTTCACCCTGCGGTTGCTGAAGGCCGGCGCCACGATCGTACGTAACCGATCGTGCTCGCCCCCCTCGTGCGAGACCAGCCACCCCGGCGAACCGAGAATCACCGAATCCGGGGTGAATGCCGCCGGCGGCATTCCCGCGGGCCGGAACGCCGCGTTGGACAGCGCCGCCTTGGCCTCGTCGGAGCCTGTCACCCACCAGCCTTCGTGCCCGGACGGGAAGCGCACGCGGTGGATCGGACCGTTGGTGCGTAACGCCAACATCTCGGGCGAGGGCTCGATGTGATCGACGCGCCACATCGCAGCGTCGGCAAGGGTTGTTCGGGCATGGTGGCACTTCACTCTCTAAGCGACGGAAGGGCGGAAGCTGACCGGCCACTTTCACAAGGATATGCGCCCGCCATATCAAGATACGCCGGAAAGGTGACGACAAAGCAGGCGCCGGCGCCGGAGGGCGATTCGTGGTGCACGGTTGCGCCGTGACGCAATGCGATCTTACGCACCAGCGACAGGCCGAGGCCCCAGCCGCCGGCCGTCTCGCTGCTGCCCTGTGGCCGGAAGAAGGGCTCGAAGACACGCTCACCGGTTCCTTCCGGCAGGCCCGGCCCGTGATCGCACACCTTGAGCACCACCGAACCGCCTTCGATCCCCACACGCGCGCTAACCGGCGGGCGGCCATGTCTGTGCGCGTTCTGCATGAGATTGCGAACTAGCCGCATGAGCAGCTTCGGGTCTCCCACGACGACGCCAGGTTCGCCTGAGACGTCGACGCCGAAGCGTGCGCCTTTTTCGGCCGTTAGCGCCAGTAGATCCACCGGCTCTACCTGCTCCAGCTTCTCGATGTGGTCGAGCCGGCTGGCAAGCAAGATTTCCTCCACCAGCGCATCGAGTTCGGCGAGGTTGCGCACGATCTCATCGCGCATCGGGCCGCTTTGTTCGTTGGCGATGAGGTCGATCGCCACGCGCAGCCGCGCAAGCGGCGAGCGCAACTCGTGGCTGGCATTGGCAAGCAGCGAGCTATGCGCGGCAAGCAGCCGCTCGATCTGCTCGGCGGCGCGGTTGAAGCTCGCCGCCACCGCCGCCACCTCGTCACTACCGCGCACGGCGACGCGCGTGTCGAGAGCGCCTGCGCCCCAGCGATCCGCGCCCTTGCGCAATGCCTCAAGGCGGCGTGTGAGATGACGCACGACTGGAAAGGCGACAAGCCCTATCACCGCGGCGATCAGCGCGAAAAAGCCTGCCGGGCCGAACGCGGCACTTTCGAGTTCCTGGCCCACCTCTACGAAGATCGCGCTGGCGATCGTCACTGCAGCGAGGCTGATGAGCACGGTGAGATAGATCTTGACGAAAAGGCTGTTGCGCATGGCTTATCTGTCATCGTCCTGGCAACGGGCAAAGACATAGCCTACGCCGCGTACCGTAATGATGCGGCGAGGATCTTTCGGATCGGTCTCGATCGCGGCGCGGATGCGCGAGACATGCACGTCAATCGACCGGTCAAACGCTTCTCCCTTGACAATGTCCATGAGCTGCTCGCGCGACAGCGTGCGCCCGGGACTTTCGGCGAACGCCACCAAGAGATCGAACTGATAGCTGGTCATCGGGCAGTCGCGCCCCTCGACGCGGGCCGAACGCGAGGCAGGGTCGATTTCCAGCCGTCCGAAGCGCATGATGCGCGGCGAGGTGTTCGCGCCGGCGTTACGGCGGCGCAGGATGGCCTTCAACCGCGCCAGCAACTCCCGCGAATTGGACGGCTTCGACAGATAATCGTCGGCGCCTATTTCCAGCCCCACGATGCGGTCGGTTTCGCCGCCTCGCGCCGTCAGCATCAGAACCGGCACGTCGGACTTCGCGCGGATGCGCTTGAGCGCCTCGAAGCCGTCCATGTCAGGCAGCATGACATCGAGAACCACGGCATCGGGCGACAGCCGCGCGATCTCGGCAAGGCCTGCGCCCGCCGTATCCGCCGTTACCACACGAAGACCGTTGCCCGTCAGATATTCCGCGACCATGGCGGACAGGCGCTTATCGTCGTCGATGATGAGAACCTGGTCCGCCATGCTCGTTTGTCTGCTCCGATTCGAACCTGTGCCGGTACAGAGCTTACCAGCGTCGGTGGCTGCGATCCTAGAAGAGTTCGAACAGCTCCGCCCGCTGCTCGGCCGTCAGCACCGCGGCTGCGTCGAGCAGCGCCGTCGTCAGCTTGCGCGAGGCCTCGTCGACCGCCGCGACGCGCTCAGCGCGCAGCTCCTCCGCCGCCTCGCGGTCGAGGGTTGCGGCGCCGAGCAGCTTGGCGAAATCGTCTTGCGCGTGGTGGAAGCCGCGTATGATCGGGCGGACATCGTGATCGAGCTTGTCCATGATCGCCTCCAACTTGTCTTCCTGCTCGGGTGTGATGTCGATATCATCGAGCATGCACTCTAAGTGATGCCTCAACCCAATTTCGTAGCTGAAGTTGGCCTGCATGTGCATGTCGGGTCCGCCGTGGCCCCCGTCCATGCCGAAGCGCTGCATGCGCCCGCAATCCTGGCTGAGCGCGCCAGTGACGCCGACGGCGGCAAGCGCTACTATCGCAATGCCGCCTATGGCGATGCGCTTGCCCCAGCCCTTCTTCTGCGTGGTGTCGTGATCGTACGTCATGATGGTCCTTTCGCTACTGCGGCATCTCTGCCGCGACTGGGCCAATCTGAGAGCCCAATGTTTCGGCTGTTGCGGGCGAATGTAAAGTTGTGTGAAGCCGGCAAGGCGATATTGCGGCGGGAAGCGCGGAGTGCCGCGGAAGGTTCTCCACCCTACCTGAAACCCTGGGTCTTGAGCTCGATCTGATCGATGAGCCGTGAGGATCAATCTCTACGGTCTGGGAACAGGAAGGATGCGCGACGAGCAGACGTTCCAATGATGCGTCTTTGAGCGGCTACGTTTGGGGCCGTTGATCGGGATAGGGGGACGCCTCGCCGCGCCGACCCTCCCACACCACGGATACACGGATCACGTCCCAGGGCGGGTCGACCGGATTAAGCTCAGACAGATAGTGTCCTGAAGGTTCTGCAAAAAGTTCTGGAGAGAGACCAGCGCTTGCCCTGAGGCGAGGCGGCCATGGCACGCTGGTGACGTTGCGATCACCGATTCCCGTGGAAGGGTAAGTGCCATGACCAATCGAGAAATTAGACTGAGCAGAGGCGAGTTGAAAGCGTTGCTGTTGTCAGATGAGGACGGCTTTCGCAAGGTATTGCAGACTGTCGTGCAGGAGGCTTTGGAAGCCGAGATGACGGAGGCGATCGGGGTAGGCGAGCGGACGACGAAGCGGGTTGGTTAACGGTCCGGCTATTACGAACGCAAGCTTGTGACGCGGGTTGGCGTGCTGGAGCTCCGGGTTCCGCAGGATCGGGCCGGCCGGTTCTCGACGGAGTTGTTTGAGCGTTATTAGCGCTCGGAGAAGGCATTGGTGTCGGCGCTGGTCGAGATGTACGTGCAAGGCGTGTCGACCCGGAAGGTGAAGGCGATCACCGAGGAGCTGTGCGGCCATTCCTTCTCGGCCTCGACGGTAAGCCAGGCGACGGCGCGGCTGGATGAAGCCCTGAAGGCGTCCTTTGAGCAGCGGCCTGCCGAACCTTACCCGTACCTCATTCTGGATGCGCGCTATGAGCGGGCGCGCGAAGCCGGCGTGATCGCCAGCCAGGCGGTGCTGGTGGCGATCGAGGTCGACTGGGAGGGCCGGCGCCAGGTGCTCGGTGTCGATCTGGCCAACCGGGAAAGCCATTCGAGCTGGCGCGCGTTCGTGGCAGGGCTCAAGCAGCGCGGGCTCGCCGGCGTCGAGTTCGTCGTCTCCGACGACCATCCGGGGCTCAGGGCGGCGATCCGCGAAGTCCTGCCCAAGGCAGTCTGGCAGCGCTGTTACGTACATTATGGCCGATGTCCGGATTATGCCGACCTTGGGGGTGGATGTCGGCTTCGGAGGCGGCGATCGCTGCTATGGGGTCGGCATAATCACCGGCGGTCTGACGGATCGTGCAAACTCTTCTTCTTGTTTCCAAAGAAGGGGATGCTTTCATGTCAATCGATCCGGTTCGCGTTCGCGTCCAGGGCCCGCTTGCCCCGTTTGCGGCTGGGTTTGCCGGCGAACTCGCCCGACAAGGTTATACGCTGCTTTCCGCTCGCGAGCAGATGCGGCTGGGCGCGATTGAGCCGCTGGCTCGCATTGGAAGGCATGGACGTGGAGGGACTGGGTGCGAGCGAGGTCGATCGGTTCGTCCGTACCCGTCGTGCCGCTGGCCCGCAACTCCGCTCGATCAAAGCATTGCAGCCCCTGTTGGCCTATTTGCAGTCTCGCGGCGTGGTGCTGCCGTCGCCCCGTGCACCCGACGATCCGGCAGATCAGCTGCTGGACGATACCAACGCTATCTGGCGATTGAGCGCGGTTTGGGGATAGCGACCGCCGATGTCTATGCCCGGATGGTGCGCCCCTTTCTGCGTCATCGATTGTCGTCCGACGGGCGTGCCCTGGACCTTGCGGGTTTGGCCGCGACCGAGCCGTCACCTTTGTCGTGGCACGTTCCCCTCAGCTGAGCCGCGGCGCGGCAAGCCTGACTGTAACGGCGCTGCGGTCGCTGCTCACGTTCCTTCATGTCGAGGGTCTCATCGCGCGATCTCTTGCCGCTTGCGTGCCCTCGGTCGCCGGTCGGCGATTGGCTGGGTTGCCAAGGGACTGGATTGCGACCAGGTTCAGCGCCTGCTGACGTCCTGCGGCCGCGATACGTCGAACGGCTGCCGCGACTTCGCGGTCCTGACTATGTTGGTTCGTCTCGGCTTGCGGGCGGGGGAAGTCGCCAAGCTCAAGCTTGACGACCTGGATTGGCGGACCGGTGAGATTCTCGTACGGGGCAAAGGAAGCTGCATCGAACACCTTCCCTTGCCGGCCGATGTCGGCGAAGCGGTAGCGGCCTATCTGCGCCACGGCCGTCCCCGGACCGCCCAGGGCCGGACAGTATTTGTGCGAGTCAGGGCGCCCCACGATGCCCTCACAAGCGCTGGCGTGTCGCAAATCGTGGCCGCCGCCGATTGCCGCACCGGGCTCGGCCGGATCCACGCCCACGCCTGCGCCATACGGCGGCGTCGGCGATGTTGCGCGCCGGCGCGTCGAACCGGAGGTCGGGCAGGTCCTGCGTCATCGCCGCGCCCTGACAACGGCGATCTATGCCAAGGTTGATCGCGAAGCCTGCGAACGATCGCCCGCCCTTGGCCGGGAGAGGTGGCATGAGCGCCTTCGCCAGGCCCTGGCCGATTACCTGGCCATGCGTCGCGCCCTCGGCTACACGCTTGTTCGGTCCGAGAAGCTTCTTGCCCAGTTCCTCACCTATCTCGAGGCGCAAGGCGAAGACCACCTGACCACCAAGACGGCCCTCGCTTGGGCGATGCTGCCGGCAGGCGCGGATCGAAGCTGGATGTGGGCGCGACTTTCCGTCGTTCGCGGCTTTGCGACCCATCTGCGCGGGATCGAGCCGGCAACCGAGGTGCCGCCGTGTGATCTGCTGCCGGGGCGATCTTGCCGAGCGACGCCCTACCTCTATTCGCAGGAGGACGTCATCGCCTTGATGACGGCAACCGCGGCCTTGCGCACGCCGCATCGGGAAGCAACCTACCGGACCCTGATCGGCTTGCTGGCCGTGACCGGAATGCGGGTTGGAGAAGCGATCGGCCTGGACCGCGACGACTTCGATGCGGTCGGCGGCGGCCTCACCATTCGGCGCGGAAAGTCCGGAAAATCCCGCTTGGCGTTACATCCGAGCACTGTTGCGGCCCTCGGCAATTATCTGCGCCGGCGCGATCGACCCCGCCGGCCGCCGAACACGCCGGCCCTGTTCGTCTCACCGGCCGGCACGAGGCTGCTCTATGTGAACGTTCAAAACACGTTCCAGAAGCTCGTCTGTCGCGTCGGCATCGCCCCCCGCTCGGCAGGTTGCCGACCACGGCTCCACGACCTGCGGCACGCGTTTGCTAAAGACGCTTGAGCGGGAGCGGCTGACCCATCAGACGGTTCGCTATCATCTCCTTGCGGAATGCGAGATCGAAGGCATCGTCGTTGCGCAGCAGGTCCTGGTAGTCTCCGTAGGGACCGCTGAGGAAATAGATCAGCCAGACCGAGCCAAACCCAGCGCTCTGCGCGGGCAGGCCAAGGCGATCGATAATGCCGTCCAGCTCCGCTCGCATGAAAGCGCCAAGTGCGAAAAGACGTTCATAGAAGCGCGATATTGTTATCTCCGCATGCGTGTCCGAGTTGTCTATCTCGGCGATCACGTCGGCCTCCACCTAACCTTGCCGAGTGGGGAAGTGCTCGTGGCCAAGGATTCAAACCGTCAGGACGCGGGATACCCGGCTGGCGAGAGCGCAGATCGGCTAGAATCCGGCCGACGGTGTAGAGCTGCCGCGCGACAAGGCAAGCTGCGGCAAAGCTCGAGCCGATTCTGATCACCACAAAGGCGTCATCAACATCCTGACCGGCGGGCCGGCGAGATCGGCGACGAGATCTGCGCCAACCCGCTGGTCAAGAAGATCACCTTCACCGGCTCGACCGAGGTCGGCAAGATCCTGATCCAGAAGTCGTCCGTCACCGTCAAGAAGGTGTCGATGGAACTCGGCGGCAACGCGCCGTTCCTGGTCTTCGACGACGCCGATATCGAGCGCGCGGACCCGGAATGCGCGGCTTGCCGCAATCCGGTCGTTGTTCCGGTTCGCCGCCCTTCGTTACCCCGAGTACGCCGCGACAATCGAACGGGTGCTCGCGATTCCGCCTAAGCGTTTTGAGCGACAGCTTGTGACGTTCCTGACGGAGGAGGAACTCGATGTATTGCTGTCCGCCCCCGCGCGGTCGACCTACGCCTTGCTTCGGCTCGCCGCCCAAACCGGCCTGCGGGCGTCCGAACTGATCGGCCTTCACTGCGCCGATATCCATCTCGGTTCCGGCGCTCATGTCAGCTGTATCGGAAAGGGGCGAAAGCAGCGGATCACACCCCTTACCTCCAACATGGCCGCCGTGCTGCGCGTCGGGCTGGCCGAACGTGCCGGGCAGCCGGCCGATCCCCTCTTCCCTACACAGACCGGCAGGATGATCAGCCGCGACGCTCTCGAGCACCGGCTCGCGAGGTATGTCGAAATCGCTGCCAGAAACTGTCCGTCGCTGCAGCGGAAAAGGGTCAAACTGCACACCTTGCGTCATACCGCGGCAATGCGACTGCTGCGTGCCGGCGTCGACACCTCGGTGATCGCGCTGTGGCTTGGCCACGAACAGATCGAGACCACCCACATCTACTTGCACGCCGATCTGCAACTTAAAGAACGCACCCTGGCGAAAACCACGCCGGCCAACACGGCGCCAGGACGCTACAGACCGCCCGACAAGCTTCTCGCTTTCCTCGAGGCGCTCTGATTATGCCGACCCCATCGCAGCGATCACCGCCTCCGAAGCCGACATCCACCCCCAAGGTCGGCATAATCCGGACATCGGCATAATGGACCTTATGCCGACGTCGGCATAACGTGCATTTTATGCGCAACGTGCTGGCGCATGCCGGCAAGAGCGGGCGCCGGGTCGTCTCGGCCTTCATCGCCACCGCGTTTGCCCAGGAGACGGCCGAGGCCGCAAGCGTGCAATGGCGCGCCGTTGCCGATCAGATCCGGCCGAAGGTACCGAAGCTCGCCGCCATCATGGATGAAGCCGAACACGATGTCCTCGCCTACATGACCTTTCCGAACGAGCACCGCGTCAAGCTTCACTCGATCAACCCGATCGAGCGGCTCAACGGCGAGATCAAGCGGAGGACGGAGGTCGTCGGCATCTTTCCCAATGACGATGCCATTGTCCGCCTCGTCGGCGCCCTGCTGCTTGAACAGAATGATGAATGGGCCGTGCAGCGGGCGCGCTACATGACCCTTGAGACCATCAGTCAGAAGAGCGATGATCCGCTCATCAGCCTGCCGGCAGTGGCGCGCTGATCATTCCGGCCCACGCCGGAGAGCACGGAGATCAAGGCCGTCAGCTACACCACGTCCGTGGACACGATCCTTCTGTATCGGGATATTAGTCAAACCTAGCACCAGAATATAAGATGGTTTTGCGGTGTCGTTGTCGCCGAGCGTTCGCTACAACTTCGCAACAGCTACATGCAAACGGATCCGTTGCGCGATGCCCAATTCATACTTACCAAGACCTTGATGCAGACGTTCCGTTCCGCTGGCGTCTCTCCTGCTCTCAATTGCCCATGTTCGGTGACCGGCCTTTGCTCGGTTTCTGCCACGGCCAGTCGAAGGCTAGGCCAGGCGCTTGGTGCCGTAAGATAGAAAGCGAGTCTTTCTAACCAAATTGGATTGTCATTGGGCAAAGGCCTTGCCCAGCGCCGAAATAGCAGCGGGCGTTCACGAAGCATGGCTGAGGGCTGCCACGCGGCCTGACTTGAAGGCGCCCATCCGACGCTGCTTTCTTTGAGGCGGTTCGGGGGAGAGTTTTGGGCCAGGACCGATGTGTTGTGGGGTCGCGACTACTCCGGCGCTGACTGCAAACTGTCCGCCACCTCAGTCTGGCGGTGGAGTCCGTTCGGTGATTTGCCGAAGGCCTTTGAAATGGCTTGAGCCAAAACTTTGCAGTTTCGCGGGTTCGCCACCATGCTCTCGTGACCGCCTGGAACCGGCACGGTATGAATGGCCGACGCATCCAAAACCCGGTCCCATCCCCGCATTGGCGACGTTGCGTATTGGTCTGTGGAGTTCTTGGCGTGTTCCCTCCGGGGAAGGTTAGTTTCAGTGGCATAAAACTGGTGTATTGTTACCGGCAAGGATGGAGGTTCATACCCCTGCAGCGCTACATGAAACCGAGCAATTTTTTTATAAATCACCGCATCGTTTTGCAGATCACGATTTAACGGGATCGCTCCGATTTGCTGCGCTTTCTCGAGCAGCTGGGCGATCGAGCTTTGTTCAGCGAAACGTTCGAGCTCTGCAAAGCGCTCGTCGTCCAAGCATTCGAGGCTTTCCAGAACCAGTTCGTTGGCGATTTGGTTGGATGACATGGTCGAGCCATTTGCAGGTAGCGCAACATCGATGAAGGCCATGAACGAGACAGCTTCGCCTAACCTCCACAGGTGCCACGCAATTGCGTAGGCCAATATTCCGCCTGAAGAATACGCTGCGAGGCGATACGGCCCCGTCGGCTGGATTTCTTTCATCACCCCGATCGCCTGCGAGGCCATTTCTTCAAGAGTCGGGGCACACAATTCATTGAAATCCGGCCATGGTACCGCATAGACGGGACAGTCTATGTCCATTTCGCTTGCCAGCTTGACGGCGTAGGAACAATCGCCCCTCCCCGTCGGAAGAAAAAAGAGCGGCGGTTGCGATCCCGTCGCACGAATGGGGATCACTCCTGAATTGCTCGGCTGTGGTCCCAAATTGAGCTTCAACGCCAGATCCTTCAGAATGGGTGTCCGGAACAGATCGCTGGCGCTGAATTGCAGCCCAAGATTTGAGGCCCCACTGAGCAGCCGCACCGCCAGCAGCGAATGGCCGCCGAGCTCGAAGAAGTGGTCGTGGCGGCCGACCCGATCGAGCCCCAG
>NZ_NSGC01000027.1:0-34397 GCF_002294795.1 Mesorhizobium sp. WSM3866
GCCAGACTGTCCCGACATTAGCGAAACCACTGTCCGGGAATTAGCGGAACCCCTGTCCGGCTTTTGCGAAATGCGCACCTCGACAGGGGAGGCCAAGGTGCGGTTCAAATGGTGCAGCAATGTGAGCAGCGTTCGCACGCTGATGCGGGCCGCCGATTTCGGTGCGCCCTGTTCTTCTGCGGACGCCACGGCAAGGTCGGTCACTGCGCGCCGGATTGAACGGCGGCGTCCGTCAGGTAGTCGAACAACGACGAAAGCCGGACCGCGCGCAGCACGAGACGAAACGAGCTCCAGACGCTGACCCGCAAGGCCGTGACGCGGGTCGATGACCGTCAAATAAGACACCACCCCGTCGAGAATGGCGGCAGCCTCTGATGTTTGGTTCGGGGAAGACCTTGCCCCATTCGCCGAACGGCTGGTTGGCGGTGATGAGCATCGAGCGCCGCTCGTAGCGGGCGCTGATGAGCTCGAACAGCACGCTGGTCTCGGCCTGGTCCTTTGTGACGTAGGCGAGATCATCGAGGATCAGGAGATGGAACTTGTCGAGCTTGGCCAGAGCGCTCTCGAGCGCCAGGTCTCGGCGTGCCGTCTGAAGCTTCTGGACGAGGTCGGTTGTTCTGGTGAAGAGCACCCGCCAGCCATTCTCGATGAGCGCAAGGCCGATGGCTGAAGCGAGATGGCTTTTGCCGCCGCCGGGCGGGCCGAACAGAAGCAGGTTCGCTCCCTTCTCCAGCCAGCTGTCGCCGGCGGTGATCGCCATCACCTGGGCCTTGGAGATCATCGGCACGGCCTCGAACGCGAAGGTGTCGAGGGTCTTGCCCGGCAGGAGGCGGGCCTCGGCGAGGTGGCGTTCGATGCGGCGGCGGTCGCGTTCGGCCAGTTCATGCTCGGTGATCGCGGCCAGAAAGCGGGCGGCGGGCCAGCCTTCCTTGTCGGCCTGTTCGGCGCATTGCGGCCACATGAGCTTGATGGCCGGCAAGCGCAGTTCGTTGAGGAGCAGGCTGAGCTTGGCGGTATCGACAGTGGTGTTGGTCTTCATGCCGCGTCTCCCGTCAGGCTGGCGCCGAGCAGGGCTTCATAGGCATTGAGCGGCGCAAGGCGCACGACGACATTCGGCAGCCGGGAGGGATCGGGGGCGAAGCGTTCCCGCAAGGCGGCCATGTCGGGCAATCGGCGCGCCTGCAGCGCGGCATCCAGTTGGGCGGCCAGTTCGCTCTCGCAGGCGCGCTCGTGAGCCATGGCGAGAAGATCCACCATGATGCGGCAGGCCTGCCGCTCCGGCAGTCGCTCCATGAGCATGTCGAAGGTGTGCCGATACGCCTCGCGCGGAAAGAGCTGGTCGCGATAGACCAGGTTCAACAGCGCCATCGGTTTGCGACGCAGCGAATGGATGACATGCCGGTAATTGACGACCTGGTCGTGTTTGCCCGATGGAGAGGCACGTCCGCGCGGCAGCGTCACGAGAAGGGTGCCGCCGATGAAGATGTCCAGCCGATCGTCGAAAAGGCGCACCCTGAGCCGATGGCCGATCAGGCGCGAGGGCACGGTGTAGAACACCTTGCGCAGCGTGAAGCCGCCCGATGAGGTGACGCGCACGGTGACCTCCTCGTAGTCGGATGTGCGCCGGACGGGCAGTTCCTGGAGCTCGGCGCGCTCGATGTCGATGCGCTTGGAATTGCGGGCGTTCACCCGGCTGACGATCTCGTCGACGAAGCGGCGGTAGCAGGCCAGATCGCCGAAATCGCTCGATCCTCTCATCAGAGCCGCGTCGTCGATCGCCCGCTTGAGATGGCCGTGCGGGCCTTCGATGGAGCCGTTCTCATGCGCGATGCCGCGATTGTTGCGGGAAGGGGTCATGCCGTAGTGGCCGCACAGTTCGTCGTAGCGGCGCGTCAGGTCCTCCCGGGCGTCCTTGTCCAGGTTGCGGAATGCCGCCGAGAGGCTGTCGCTGCGATGCTCGCGGGGAGCCCCGCCGAGCGACCACAGCGCGTTCTGCAGGCCTTGCGCCAGGGCAACGAAGCTCTCGCCGCCGAGCACGACATGAGCGTGCTCGAAGCCGGAATAGGCGAGCCGGAAATGATAGAGCCGGTGGTCGAGCGGCTGGCCGGCGATCGTGATGCCGGCTTTGCCCATGTCGGTGAAATCCGACAGGCCGAGGCGGCCGGGCTCATGCACCTGTCGGAAGATGACCTCCTGCTCCGCGCCGTGGACGGCGCGCCAGGAGCGGACGCGCCGCTCCAGCGTGCGGCGAACGCCGTTGCCCAGATCGGGGTGGCGGCGCAGCATCTCCTCGAAGATAGCTATCGCGCGAATGCCGGGCGCCGCTTGCAGCATCGGCACGACCTCGGTCTGAAAAATATCGGCAAGCGGATCGGCACGGCGTCGTTCCCGCGGCGCCTTCTTCTGCGAGGGCAGCCTCGAATCCTTCTCGATGCGATAGGCCGTGGCTGTGCTGATCGACGCCTTTGCCGCCGCGACGGCTGTCGAATTGGTCTGACGGAACTTCATGTAGAGCCTCATCTGGTGATCGGTTACGTGGCGGCCGGGCACAAAGTGATTCCTCCAAGTCGGAAAAACCACTGGCATACCCGGTCGACCGCGATCACCAGACAAACGCCCCCGAAAAGGCGGCGGCGCTGGCGGGTTGAAACTCCAGTCGGGCTACGCCCTCCCTGCGTTCCAACCCGCCAGCATTCTCATCTTGATTGACGCAACGCTCGCAGCTTCATTGTCGCGCCGCACTCGACCGCACCGCGATCAGGAACCAGGAACTAAGCGGGCAATCACGCGCCCGCCGCGCCCTTGGTCGAAGCGGCATGAACTTACCGCTATTCGGCCGGCGAGATCGCGCCATCCAGCGGGTCTCGACCCAACCCGCTGCTCAGGGGGCGGGGCCATGATGGGGTGGCCGAGCCGACGCGCCCGACGTCCGCTCTCTAGACCGAGAACAGCACCGAAGCGAAGACACGGGAGGGCCGGCACGCAACCCGCGGATGAGAGTCCGTCGTCTCTGAGCTCCACGCCCAGCCCTGTGCAACTTCGAGCTATCCGACTGCTTCGCAAACATGCCAAGCAAGATAGCCTTCTTGCCTTCAGCCTTGACGGGGAACATGAGAGACTAGCGATAGCCGCCCTGGCAAGTTGGCCAGTTCGCTGGCGGGCTCCAGGGATCTCGAGAGGGCCGGGCATTGGCCGAAGACTTCGGCGCCCAACGGCATGGCCTGTACGGCCATGCCTCCATTCCTGCATTTTCTACGAGTGTCGCGATAAACCCGGCTAAGTCATGGTCTGAACAAGCCGGCGCACGTAGTGAGAAACTCTCACTGAAGTCCGCCCCTTTCACTTGGCTGCTTGATCAAGCCAAACGTTGCCAAGGTCGATCTCCAACATTGGGTGCACCGCATAGCCTTTCACTCGCTTCGACGAGTGATTGAACAAAGTCAGCCAATAAGGCTGGGTTATGATGCCTGAATCCTGGAGAAGAGCTTCAATGTCTTTCATAAGGGCTTTACGTTTCTCTGGATCCGGCACTGTCAATGCCTTGTCCATTTTCTTGTCGAATTCAGGATTCGACCATCCGCTCTCATTCCACACTGCCCCGCTGCGGTAGGCAAGTGCCAGCACCTGAACCCCGAGCGGCCGCGCGTTCCAGTCAGTAGCCGAAAGCGGATATTTCATCCAGTTCACCCAGTATATGCTATCAGGCACGATAGTGCGTTTCACCTTGAACCCGGCATCGTGCAACTGCGCTGCCATCGCGTCGGCGCTGGCCTTGATCCAATCTGCCTCGCTGCTGAATAGCTCATGCTCAAAGTCCATCTGCCCGGCTTCGTCCATCAGACGTCGGGCAGCTTCAACGTCTCGCTTCTTCTGGGGTAGCGGATAGTATTCAGGGTGCAGCGGCCCCACGTGACAATCCGCTGCAACGGTGCCAAAACCGTTCTGAGCGGTCCTGAGGACAGTGTCGTTATCGATGGCCAACTGCAATGCCTTGCGCACTCGCTGATCATCGTATGGCTTATTCGTGACCTGTGTACGGCATATGATTGTTGCCGTAGTCTTGGCCTCGGATCTCACCAAGCCAGCTTGGTCAAAAGTGGCGACGTAGTTTGCGTACGTCTGCTCATTGGCATCGATTTCGCCCGATTCGAAGGCACTGTGAACGGTGGAAACGTCGGTTCCGTAGTCAATGAATTGCACCTCTTCGAGATGAGCTTCGCCGCCCCACCAGCTACCGTTGGTTCTGCGTCTTGCGACTGCCTTCTGGCCAACATCCCACGACACCAGTTCAAATGGCCCCGTACCCACAGGGTTTTTAATGATGTCCGATCCATGCTTTTCGAAGTCACGATGCACGATCAACGCAGGATAATCAGCAAACGCTGGGATAATCGTGATGTCCGACCTTGAAAGCTTAAGTTTAACCGTATGTTCGTCAATTTTCGTGATGGCGCTTTCGAAAACTTTTCCGGTCTTTTCATCAATCAGCGCAGTCATGCGCTCAGCCATCGAATTTCCGGGCGCGTCTTTTTCGCACCAGCGCAGAAGGTTAAACATAACGTCGTCGGCGTTGAATTCGTCCCCGTTGCTCCACTTTACGCCCTGCCGAACGTGTAAAGTGTATTCGGTGGCATCCTCGTTAACATCCCAGCTTTCGAGGAGCTTTGGCTCAAAAGTGTACTGCCGCGTGTATTTTACAAGACCTTCAAGAAATTGACGGCAAATATTTGATACTTCTGCAGAGTCGCTTATCCTTGGATCTTTTATGCTATAAACTTGCATTGCTATTCGAAGAGCGCCCCCCTTCTGAGGGGTTTCTTCGGCATACGCTGGTTGCGTCGCGCCAATCATTGAGTATGCCATGGCTGTCGAAGCACCGAATATGGAAGCAACCGCCAGAAATTCACGCCTGTCCATCCGGCCTTTTTTGGCCGCCTCGGCAAGACTGTCGAGGACCTTTGGCATCGGTCCGCTATGCTTAGTTGGACGCTTCATTTTAACCTCCCATTTTTCGATCTTCGGAAAAGTTACGCACCTAGTGCAAACCGAATGTAGCTCAGTAGTCTTGATGGACCGACTGGAGAGGCAGAGATCCAGCCAGGCACGCCCCTCATTTTCTCTTTGAATAGACCATGTGCCGAGCGTCTCGTAGATTAAAAAGATGACGGTTGGTATAAACATATGTCATCTCGAAAGCGTGCAGTTTTATCCTGAAGCGGTTCCCAGAACACTCAACCGAGGCTAGCCGCGCGAGTTTTCTCCGGTGGGTCGGTCCGAGGACCTCGGACCGGAAGACAGTTTCAACTGTCGCCTTACCGCATCGTAGCCGCCTGATGTCAGTTGGCAGGATCTAGAGGCATGGAGGCCGGAGGTGGAATCGCCCGCTCGGTCTCTGACGCCGCCACAGCGACTGCAGGCTCCAAGCGCCGGGAGTAGCCCGTGTCGAAGCATTAAATTGAAGTGGTCGAACGTCGGCGCTGGTCTTGGTGAGGAGAAGAAGTGTCTGGTCACGACGGCGTTGAGCCCTGGGGTCGGTCTTTCCGAGATTGGGCGATCAGCGGCATCTATTAGGTGAGCCAGCGTTCCGGGTGGCGCAAGAACTGGACTGTCGCTAATGGCGCAGAGGACGTTGAAACGCGATTCGCGCAGCCGCGATTATTTTGCTTCGGCGGGCGCCACTAGGTACCAGTGGGCGGAGAGATTAGGGCTCTGCAGGATGTCTGTCGGATAGCAGACGAGGACCAGCTCGAGTGCCTTCTGGCGGCAGCATGTTGGGCGCCGAGGTGATCAGAGGGCTTCATTGATGTTCGCCTATCTCGCCAAGAGGGCTATTATTTTGGCGTCAGTTGATTGTCGCGAGCTGATCGCCAAGCGCGACGACCGCTCCAGATTCTGCCGTGATGCGGATGCGTCCGGCCTGGGGCGCGGCGACGCGCGTCTCCATCTTCATGGCCTCGATGAGCACGACTGCTTCGCCTTCAGCGACCTGTGCTCCATCTGCGACCAGCCATTTCTGGACAATGCCTGGGATGGGGGCGATCAACGCATTTGCCTTTTGGGGGCCGGCCGACGCTACCGATGGCTGCTGAGCGGCCATACGAGAAAGGAGCGCGACGGGCAAGCCAATTGAATGGAGCCTCCCATCGATCTCGATCAAGCTTCGAATAAAGCCACCCTCAACCGGCTCGACACGCGGCGCGGGCTCGATGCCCCTGAATGCGGTCTCGATCCAGTTGGTATAGACTTTGAAGCCGTCTTCGCCGGTGAAGTCTCGTTCCCCGAGTACCGCCCGGTGGAATGGCAGAACCGAGGCTACCCCCTCTATCTGGAACTCTTGGAGAGCCCGTCGCGCCCGGGCCAATGCCTCATCACGAGTTGAGCCGGTAACGATCAGCTTGGCCATCATCGAGTCGTAAAACCGGGGGATATCAGAGCCGCTCTCGACCCCCGCATCCAGGCGAATGCCGGGACCGGACGGGGCCCGGAAACGCTTGACAACTCCCGGCGTCGGGAGGAACCCGCGACCTGGATCTTCGGCATTGATCCGGAACTCAAAGGCATGTCCGCGTGCAACAGGGGTTTCGGTTACAGAAAGGGGCAGACCGTCTGCGATACGCAACTGCTCGACGACGATATCGACCCCGGTCGTCTCCTCGGTCACAGGGTGCTCGACCTGGAGGCGCGTGTTGACCTCGAGGAACGAGATCATTCCGTTGTTGGAAAGCAGGAACTCAACCGTACCGGCGCCGGTGTAGCCGGCCTCGGCGCAGATCGCACTTGCTGCAGCATGGATGCGGGCGCGCTGATCCTCAGTGATAAACGGAGCTGGGGCTTCCTCTACGAGCTTTTGATTGCGTCGCTGGAGCGTGCAGTCACGTGTGCCTAGAACGATGGTATTGTCGTGGCGGTCGGCTATCACCTGCGCTTCGATATGGCGGGGCTTGTCGAGGAACTCTTCGGCATAGCATTCGCCGCGTCCGAAGGCTTCGGTTGCCTCGCGAACGGCAGAGTCGAACATGTCGCCGACCTCCTCCAGCCTGTGTGCAACCTTCATGCCACGCCCTCCCCCACCAAAGGCAGCCTTGATTGCAAGCGGCAGCCCAACCTTTTTTGCAAAGGCAACTGCTTCCGCTGCTGAGCTAAGCGGTCCATCCGATCCTTTGACAAGAGGAGCGCCAACTTTGGCTGCGATCCGCCGTGCTTCGACCTTGTCTCCAAGAGCTCTGATCACATCCGGCGTGGGCCCGATCCAAGTGAAGCCGGCATCGATCACCGCCTGCGCAAATTCTGCTCGCTCCGAAAGAAAGCCATAGCCCGGATGAATGGCATCGGCCCCGGCCTTCCTGGCGATATGCAGGATCTTGACGATATTCAGATAGGTGTCAGCCGGGCGGCCTGGCCCGAGGCCGTAAGCCTCATCGGCGAGCTCGACATGCAGTGAGCCGGCATCCAAGTCCGAATAGATGGCGCACGAGGCAACACCATAGTCGCGTGCGGCGCGCACGATGCGGATGGCAATCTCACCGCGGTTGGCGATCAGCAGTTTCTTCATCGGTCGGGTTCCCTGATGAACGGGTCGAAGGCGGCAATGGCGTTGAAGCGGATCTTCCCGCCGATCGGGACTTGACCCGCAAGATCGAGGTGATGGCTGGCAATCGCACCGATTACTGGATAGCCGCCGGTCAGGGGATGGTCGGCAAGGAAGAGCACGGGCTGACCAGTATGCGGAACTTGGACGGCCCCGAGCGATGTGCCTTCGGAAGGCAGCTCGGATGTGACCGCCTTTTCCAAGGATTCAGCCCCGGCCAGGCGAATGCCGACACGGCTCGATTCTGCCGTGACCTGCCATTCTTGCGTGAGGAAAGTGGAGATTCCTTTCTCCGTAAACCAGTCGGTGCGCGGGCCGAGGACGACATCGAGTGTGGCCGTATCGCCCTCCTTCGGCAGCTTAGCTAGGGCAGGGCGATCAGGATCAACGGCCGAGACGCGCTCGCTCGCGGGCACGAGAAGATCACCCGTTACGATCGGTGCCGGGCCGATCTTTGCCAAGGTGTCCGTCGCGGCGGAGTCGAGGAGCCTCTCAACCGCAAAGCCGCCGCGGATCGCCAGATAGCTACGCGTGCCTTCCGGCGGAAACTCGAGCCTCAGCTCGTCGCCGGCGTCAAGCGCAAACGGCTGGCCAAAAGGTGCACCGACAGTTTTGCCGTCGAGCGAGCGGATCGTCGTGGGCGCCGGCGCGCCCGTGACGGCCAGCGTCACCGGCCGGTCTGCCCTGATGGCAAACCCGCCGTAGGCGATTTCGATGGCGGCGGACCCACGCGGATTGCCGACACAGAGATTGGCCTCGGCCAAGGCTGCTCGATCGAGTGCTCCGGATTCCGATATGCCTTGTCCGGCCTGGCCAGGGCGCCCGAGATCCTGGAACAGCGCGGGACGGTCTGTGCGGGTGACGAGCAGCCCCCCAGAGGTGTTCGAGGTTAAACGGGGTGTCCCCGATTGAGACGGCGCCGCGGACAAGGAAACAGTTGCCCCCTTTGCCATGTCGCGGAAACGCACACGGTCGCCAGGAGCGAGCAAGGCCGCGCGGCACCGGCTAATATCCCATGTCTTGAGCGGTGTGTGGCCAAGAAGCTGCCAGCCCCCAGGGCTGTCCGTTGGGTAGATGCCGCCAAACTTCCCGCCGAGTGCGACCGAGCCGGCGGGAATGCGCACGCGTGGGCTCTTGCGCCGCGGCACATCGAGGGCCGGATCATCCGAGGTCATATAGGCAAAGCCGGGGGCGAAACCGGTAAAAGCTACCGTGTAGGTTGCTTCGGTATGGTGGCGGATCAGTTCGTCAGCCGACCAGCCAAGGAGGTCGGCGACATCGTTCAAATCCTCCCCGTCATAAGCTACGGGGACTTCGAACGTCTCGCCCTGCCGGCTGCTGCGATGCGAGAGATCGATGCTGGAGATCGCTTGAACCAAGGCAGTGCGATTGGTGGTCAGGGTATCGAAGCTTACAAGCAGTGTGCGGGCTGCCGGCACCAGTTCGAAAACACCCTCCGGGCGACCGGCCTGCAGGCCGTCGAGCAGGGCCAGTGTCGTCTCAAGGTCATCGAGTTCGACGAGCATTGCGTTGCTACCTGCAGGAAGAAACCTAAGCCGCTCAGCCATGGGTGAAGGTCTTCAGTTCAACGCCATCAGAAATCAGCGCCTCGCGAATCGCCCGCGCAATGGAGACGGCCGCCGGCGCATCGCCGTGGACGCAGATTGATTGCGCCTCGATCTCGATCCGCGTTCCGTCCATCGCACTAATAGTTCCCTCTCTGACGAGCCTGAGCATTCGGCTTGCGACAAGTTCTGGATCATGGATGACCGAGCCAGGCAGGCGACGGCTCACGAGGCTGCGATCGGCGTTGTAGGCGCGGTCGGCAAAGGCTTCGCAAACCACCGTCAGTCCAGCCGACCGCGCCTGCTCCACAATCGGCGTGCCAGAGAGCGCCATCAGCACGAGAGAGGGATCGACAGCTTTAATGGCGACAATGACATCGGCCGCCTGACGCGCGTCCTGGGAGATCGTGTTGTAGAGTGCGCCGTGCGGCTTCACATAGCGCACAGTCGTCCCGGCAGCCTTTGCAAGCCCCTGCAGCGCCCCGATTTGGTAAATCGTGTCGCCGATCAGTTCCTCGCTCGATGGATCCATGTTGCGCCGGCCGAAACCGACGAGGTCGCGATAGCCGATATGGGCGCCGACCGAAGCACCAACGCGCGCGGCCTCCTTCAAGACCGCGAGAATGCCCGCCGGATCACCGGCATGGAAGCCGCAGGCGATGTTGGCGCTCGTGACGATCGACAGCATCGACACGTCGTCGCCCATCGGCCATGGACCAAAACTCTCGCCGAGATCACTGTTGAGATCGACCCGTGCCATAGCGTAACCTGTTTAGTCTCTGAACGAGATTGTTGACTATCATGACAAGGATTGTTCAACAATATGAATTTTGATTGCAGTCATACCAATCGCGGGTAAGGAATGGCGAACCTGAGGAAGATGGACGTGGAAGACCGATCCCTGGCTGAAGTGGTGGCAGCCCGGATACGCGAACTTCTGATTGCCGGTGAGTTCGCGCCGGGACAGAAGCTTTCGGAGCAACAGGTTGCCGCCCGGTTTGAAATCTCGCGCAACACGCTACGTGAGGTTTTCCGACTGCTTACAAGTCAAAGGCTGCTGAAGCATATTGCTAACCGCGGAGTTTTTGTCGTCGCTCCGGATGAGGCTGCCGTTATCGATATATATCGCGTACGTTCTGTGATTCAGAAGGGGGCTGTTCAAGTCGCGATCAAAGGGCATCCAGCCCTCGCGCGAATGCGCGTCCTCTCAGAACAGGCCAAGAACGCAAGCTCTGTTGGGAAATGGCGGCAGGTAGGCACGATAAACATGGAATTCCATCGCGCGATGGTCGAGCTCTCCGACAGCCCTCGGCTCAGCGGCTGCTTCGACTTGGTGTTAGCCGAACTCAGGCTGGTTTTCGGACAGCTTAGAGATGCTGCGCACCTCCATGAGCCTTACATTGACCTGAACGCGTCCCTCGTCCGGAGCCTTGAGGATGGCGAAATCCAAACCGCGGTGTTGCAACTAGAAGCATATCTACTCAGGTCGGAAAGGGGGGTGCTCGCTGCGCTCCAGCGTAAAAGAACCGGGCTGACTTAGGTCTGAGCACTCGAAAACTCGAAGCCTGGCCGACGAGGATGGTGCTGGAGCGGGAGTTCGACGCTATTCGGACTAAATCCGCCACCGCGCACTTATACCGTAGGCTGATGTGCTCCCAAACACCCCTAGTGCACTATGCATCGGGATCCGTGAGGAAAGCGGATAAACCCTGAACGTCCATGGTGTCGATATGCGGACGGCGCCTTGTGCATTCCCAGAAGGAGCAGCAGCCAGAAGCTCTCGAGGCGGAGCTTAGTATTCGACTGGCAACATGCGGGCTCAAATGCGTTCCGCCAAGAACAAGATCGCGAACACACATCGAGGCGAGTTCCCCTGTGGCCTTACCTGCGGCCAGTCCAGCGGCAAAGAAACCAATGCGAGCCCGCTACAGTTTCCGTCACGATTTCGCCGATCGCGCAAGTTTCCGACCAGGTCTTCTTCAGTCACGCACAGCAGCGCTGCCAGGTCGCTCCCGGCCATCGGCGAGACATGTGCCCCGCCGAGTGCCAAGGGCGACATAAAATGAATTAATATGGCGAAACAACGGTTTCATAGTTCTCTGATGATAGCCGAGCAAGTATTTTCCGCGGCTCAGGGGCGAGCTTGTGCAAGCGATCTGTCAGCATGCCCCGCGGTATGCCCGATAAACTTCGCGAGCACACAAAACACCACCTGACCTAGGTCGATCAATAGGGTTGAAACGATGCATAAGTCGATGGTGGTCGCTCCACAGCCGGAAGCGGCGGAGATAGGTATCGAAATCCTGAAGGCAGGTGGCAACGCCATCGACGCCGCGATTGCGGTGGCTTTCGCACAAGGGGTGAGTGACCCGCAAATGTGCGGCCTGTCCGGGTACGGAACCATGGTCATTCACTTGGCCCAAAGCAACGAGCAGGTTTGCGTGGATTTCCACTCTCGAGCGCCCGCCGCAGCCACCTCGACCATGTGGGAGCATTTGTTCGAGGCTCAGTCGTGTGACGGTTTCGGATTCACGCTAAAGGGGCGCGTAAACGAACTGGGGTATGGCGCCATCGGGGTTCCCGCCGCCGTGCGTGGCTATCAATTGGCCCATAGCCGCTACGGAAGCATGCCATGGAAGGAGATCATCCAGCCCGCAATAGAAATGGCGCGGACCGGCTGGGTGATCCGGCCGGGAGTGTTCAGATTCTGGAGTGAGGATGAAGAACATCCTGGGGAGCGCCTGCATGTTTCGGAGGAAGGGCGGCGACTGTATTGCCGACCGGATGCAAGCACCAAGAGAATTGGCGAGAAGATCATCAATGCGGACTATGCCTCGACGCTAGAGACGATCGCAAGAGATGGAGCTGACGCGTTCTATCTTGGCGACATCGCCAAGATCATGATTGATGACGTTTTGGCGCACGGCGGCCTTCTGTCATATGAGGATCTTGCCTCCTATCGCGCCTGTGTTTCTCGGCCAGTCCGTTCGAAATACCGGGATTATGAAGTCGTGTCGGTGCCGCCGCCGGCTAGCGGCTTGATGCTTCTGCAGATGCTCAAGGCTCTTGAGAATTTTGATTTGGTAGGTCTGGGGCATAATTCGCCCAGCTATGTTAGGGTCGTTTCCGAGATCATGAAGCGGGCCACGATAGATAAGGAAGCGTTCATTGGCGATCCGGACGTACTTCCCGATCCGGCCGTAGAGTTGCTCGACCCCAAGAAGATCAAGCGGTGGGCTGACGAGATAGATCGCGGCGAAAGGCAAAAGATCACCCGTTCTTTAGGCAACTCCGAGGGCAGGCACACGACGCATATCACTGTTGTTGATTCCAACGCCAATTGCGTGGCGCTGACGCATACGCTTGCGATGCCGTCGGGTGTCATTACCGCTGGTCTCGGCTTCATGCACAATGGAACAATGGGGGCGTTCGATCCACGACCGAACCGCCCGGGCAGCATTGCCCCTGGTCGCATGAGAATTTCTTCCATGTGTCCGTCTATTGTCTTTGAGTCCGGAAAACCGCGGATCGTTGTTGGTGCTCCCGGCGGACCACAAATCCCGATGGGGGTGCTTCAAACGGTTCTCAATGTGCTGGATTTCGGCATGGCTATCGATAGGGCAGTCGCCGCGCCGCGGTTTTCGTCTACGAGCGATGCCATAGACCTCTCCAACCGCATTTCCCGCGCCGTTGCGGGCACCCTTTCGGGCATGGGATACGACGTGAAATATAGGCCGTTCAGCTATACCTTCAGCTGGGTCCATGCCCTTGAGTTCACGTGTGGCGGCTTGGTCGGTGGTGCAGATCCGGGGCAGGACGGCGTCGCCTATGGGTTCTGATTGCTCTTCTCGGATCCGGTGCCGAAGGTCGGGACTCAGAGGTTCTTTCAGGAGCGCCAGCCGGCGTCAGAAGCCCGGCGTCACTCGCCTGTCGGGAGGACTGCGTTCGCTGAGCGTAAAGCAAGTTCATTTCCGTACGGCTTCGCCGGCGCTCAGTGCCGCAATGGCACCCTTCGTCGAAGCCTCTCCGCGCCTAACAGCTCTACCGGGAAAGCCCGGTGATCCCAGCCGCAGCGGCGAGGACAATCGTCTGTTCGTGAACGGCGTCCTATAGGTTCTGCGTTCGGGAGGGCACTGGCACGACATTCCCGAAAGCTATGGCAAATGGAAGACGCTGCATCAGCTTTTCAGGCGCGGTCAAAGGCTGGTGTTCCGGAGCGTGGGCGGATTCAAGCCGTGTCTTTGCCGATCTGATCGATGATCCTGACAAATGATTATGTGATGCTCGACAGCACGTTATCCGCGCCCACCAACAGGCAGCGACAGCTGAGGCCATCATCCTTGCAATCCGACTCGAAAGATCCTCATACCCTACGACTTTGAAGCCTATAAGGCGCGGAACCCATCGAGCGCTGCTTCGACAAGCTCAAACACTTCAAACGCATCGCCACTCGAACATCCGGCGTGCCATATGCTGCATGCTCTGACTGACCGAGACCTTTTAACGGCGCGAAGCAGCTGCCACGCCGCTTCCGCCCGGCAACACATGGTCCCGCCGGCCGGCAAAACGACGACATAAACTTCGTTTATATCGCGGAACAATTTTTTCATAGTTCAGTGGCCGACAATCGGCGCGTAGTTTTGCCTTGTCCTTCCCGGCAGGAAAGGGGCTCGGTGCAGGCAGCATCTCAGCATGCCACCGTATTCACCGCTGACAGAGTTGCGACTTGATTTCGCCGGTGGGCTTACTTCCGTCGGCGCCAACCACAACCTTATGGGAGGATCAAATGGGTTTCTTTAACCGGTTGGGCAAGCCAATGCCCAAAATATTCGACAGGCTCGCCGAGGAAACAAATAGAGGCGAGATGGACCGGCGCGAATTTCTTGCGCTCGCCTCAACCTTTGGTGCCTCCACCGCAGTAGCGTACACCATGCTGGGATCCTTTCCGGCGGCACAAGCCGAGGAAACGGGAAAAAGAGGTGGGACATTACGTATCGCTATGCAGGTCTTTGGTGACAAGGATCCTCGTTTGGGTGACGATGAGAGAACTGCTAATATTTCTCGCCAATTCCTGGACCCGTTAGTCAAGTACACCAGACAATATACTTTCGAGCCATGGTTGTTGGAGAGTTGGGAAGTCAACGACGAAGCAACAGGATATGTGCTACACCTGCGCAAGGGCGTCAAATGGAACAACGGCGATGATTTTACTGCCGACGACGTATTATTCAACTTTCGACACTGGTGCGAAAAGGATGTACCTGGAAACTCGATGGCCGCGCGCCTAGCAACGCTGATCGATGAAAAGACGGGTAAGGCAAAAGACGGGGCCGTCGCAAAGATCGACGACTACACAGTTAAACTGACCCTGTCGAAACCGGATATCACAATCATTGCAGGCTTGGCCGATTGGACCGCCCTCGTGGTCCATCGCGACTTCGAAAAGAGCGGTTCAAGCCTGGCCAAACATCCTGTTGGCACTGGCCCGTTTGAACTTGTTTCATGGGATGTGGGTCAGAAGGCCGTTGTGAGGCGCCGGACTAACGGGACATGGTGGGGCGGTGAACCGTACTTGGACGAGGTGCAATTCATTGACTATGGCTCTGAAGGCTCTTCCGCCGTCCTAAGCGCTTTCGAGGCGGGTGAAATTGATGCAATCGACAAAACCAATATAAACGACATTCCAATTCTTGATAATATTGGTCTCATTAGGCACGAAGCGAAGACATCAACAACGCTGCTATTTCGTATGAGGGTAACAAGTAAGCCATACGATGACCAGCGGGTGCGCAATGCCCTCCAACTGGCCGTAGACAACGGCACTGTCTTGCAAATTGGCTACAATAGCCATGGCACCGTTGCCGCCAACTACCATGTAGCGCCAATACATCCGGAGTATTATCCGCTTGCGGAAAAGAAGCGAGATATCCAAGCTGCGAAGCAACTGATGACGGAAGCTGGCCAGATGGACTTCGAGCACGAACTTTTTAGTTCGGACGACGATTGGATAAAAAATTCGACCGATGTGGTTGCGCAGCAACTCCGCGAGGCCGGCTTCAATGTGAAGCGGACGGTTCTGCCTTCTGCCACCTATTGGGGAGACTGGATGAAATACCCGCTTTCAGCCACCAACTGGAACATGCGACCGCTAGGCGTTCAGGTCTTGGTGCTCGCCTATCGAAGCGGTGCAGCTTGGAACGAGTCGGGATGGTCCAGCCCTGAATTCGACAAGCTGCTGGATCAAGCATTAACGATGCCAGATCCAGAGAAGCGCAAGTCAATTATGAAAAATGTCGAGACGTTGCTGCAGGATTCTGGGGTGATCATTCAGCCTTATTGGTGTTCAATATTCAATCACTCGTCTAAGCAGGTCATGGGCTACGGGGTTCACCCCACATGGGATCTGGATCTTGGTAAGGTTTGGTTGGATCGCAATGGCTGAAGCCTTGCTCGAGCGGCTTGTCAACGTCGCAAGCCGCTCGAATTCCTCACCGGCGGGCTTCTTGCCGCGCCCAAGCAGGTGAGGAATGCCGTAAAGGACTTAACGTGAACTGGGCGACACTCTATGATTCAAACTGTAACAGGGCCAATCTCCGTCAAGAGTCTGGGCCGCACACTGATGCACGAGCATCTATTCATCGCGTTTCCGGGGGCTTGGTTCGACCCGTTCGTGAAATTCGATCGCCCGGCCTTAATTGAGGACGCGGTTGCGCGGTTGGTGGAATTGCGCACAGTCCATGGGGTATCCACTTTCGTAGATCCGTGCCCCATCGAACTCGGCCGCGACGTCATGATTATGAAAGAGGTGTCTGAAAGATCCGGGATGCAGATCATTTGCACCACTGGATTTTACTATCAGGAGAGGGGCCTGCCGATCTACTGGCGCGCCCGCACCGTCGATGAGATCGCCGAGCTTTACATTCGTGAGATCAACCACGGGATCGGCGATACCGGTGTGAGAGCCGGCGCTATCAAGGTCTCGACAGGCGCGCCCTTCGTAACAGAGCAGGAGAAGAAATTCACAGCCGCGGCTTGTATTGCCCAGAAGGTGACAGGGGTGCCGATCATCACGCACACTACACAAGGTTGCGCGGGGCCAGAGCAGCAGCAGCTGTTTGTAGCCGGCGGTGTTGATGCCCATCGGTGCCTGATTGGCCATTGCTGTGCCAGCCCAGAGCACGCCTACCATCGGCGCGTCGTGGATGGTGGCTCTTATATTGGATTTGATCAAGTTGGGTATAGTAATTTCCAACGGGACGATGTTCGCGCCGACAACGTGGCAAAGCTCGTGCGAAGTGGCTTTCGTGCACAGATAATGATGAGCATGGACTGTGCCTGCAGCACCCTCGGCAGGCCGACGACGCAACTGTCCTGCGAGGAAACGTCAAAAACCAAACGTTTGAAGTCACAGGACCTCTGGCCACCGCATACCTACATGTTCACGGACTTCATCCCAATGTTGCATGCCAAGGGTGTGAGTCAGTCCGACGTGCAATTTATCCTCGAGGAGAATCCGCGACGTTTTTTCGCCGGCGAGCTTCTGCCGAAGGCGTCGGCGAGCTAGCAGCTGCGAAATGCGTGTCCGACGCAGATATCCGAGGAGGGCCTCTAATTGACGATGATCTACGAGGGCAATTTTGAACGTACTCTAGGTCAACTCGTAGCCCGTTTCGCGGAAGCGGAAGGATCAAGGATCGAGGCGTGGACTTTCGATGACGAAACAAGTCGGCGTGAGGCCGAGTTGCAGCTCGCTAAATTTGGTGTCGAAGCGCGGTTTCGTAGCGCGTATAAGCCATTACTCCATTTTTTTCTGGAGGATGTGGATATTGTTTCGCTTGCAGCCGTCCACGTGGTCTACCCGGTGCATCGCATTTGCCATGTAAGTCGTTTTCGATGCGAGGCATATCCGCTGGCGGCGCTCGTCGGACACGCGGCCTTGACATTTGAGGCCGGAACTCAAGACGACCTTTTCTACCGGGTAAGGCTGAGACATAGTAACGGTAGCACCAGCACACATTCCGTCTTCGCGCCTAATCGAGTTCATGTGGACTCCATCGACGTAATTCATTTATCCCCTACCGGTTGGGTCAGGATCGGAGAGGCCAGCCCCGGCGAGCGGCTGCAAACTGACTACGAAAAGTTATTCGAAGCCGCAGTGCGGGCGGTGGTTACGCATGAATGGAGTGGGGAGGAGCCCTATTTTGAGGAACTGAACATCGCCGTCAACCTTCCTATTATGGACCGACGGTTGCCGGTTGACCAGGAAGCGATCTCCCTGCTGGAGGCGATGCATGAGGATCTCTATTTCTCTCTAATCGAGGTCTTCCAAAGGAAGTCGGGCCGATTACTTGGGGATTGGACGGGACAACCGGGCCAAATCGTTCCCGAAATCCGCTACGTGAACGCGGCGCCGGCGGTGCGGATAGAGACACGGCCTCTCACCCAATCTGAGGCTCCGAGTAGATTCATGCCGCTCAACGAGGCGGAGGAGCCAATCTCGGCGGCACAGGTGAGGGCGGAACTGGCCGGGATCGGCGGGGATGTCCTGGAGGCACGTTCGCGATCCGGCCGCTCGGTCAAGGCGCTATACCGGAAAGGGTCGGATCGTGCCGTAATCATAAGCGGTGGGCAGCATGCGAACGAGACAACGGGGGTGGTGGGTGCGCTACGAGCGGCGTGCGAACTTGCAGCGCGTCCCGACGCGCATTTCGTGGTCTCGCCGCTGGAAAATCCAGACGGTTATCAGCTCCATTGGCGGCTCCGCACTGATAACCCGTACCACCTGCACCACGCCGCGCGGTACACCGCACTGGGGGACGACATCTTAACCCGGGCGACGGAACCCCTATTCGAGAAAGCAATCCACCACGAGGCCCAGCGTCTCAGCGGGGCAAAACTTCACTTGGCGCTGCACGGTTATGCGTCCCACGAGTGGACCCGGCCGCTATCCGGCTATTTACCGCTGGCGTTCGAAGAGTGGGCGGTTCCGAGAGGTTTTTGTCTTCTGATGCAACATCATAGTGAATGGGCAGGTGCTGCAGAATTGTTGATTGACAAAGTCACGAGGCGTCTCGGGCGCGTGCCTGGCTTGCTCGAGTTCAATGCAGCTCAAATTAGCCTATTCCAAAGCCATTGCGGTGAGAGCGAATTCAAAGTGATCAACGGCATCCCCTGTTTTAGCTCGGAGGATAACGGCTGCTCGGTCCCTCTTCGGATCGTGAGCGAGTATCCAGACGAAACGATCTATGGTCGCGCATTCATTTCTGGTCACGACGCGCAAACAGAATTCGTCTTGGCCGTTTACGAAGCTTTTCAGCAATTAGACACGGTCTAGGGCTTGTTGGGATTCATCTGGAATTGATGACGACCGAGCAGAGGTAGATGAGGCTCTCGAAGCTTTTGTCTGTTTTGCAGGCTCTCATTGCTAGGCGTTTGAATTCTTTGAGTTTGCAGAAGAAGTTCTCGATGAGGTGGCGCCATTTGTAGATTTCGGCGTCTATGACGAGTGGCTTCAGCCTCTGTGGGCGCTGGGAGATGACGATGCCTGCACCACGCTCGTTCAGCTCAGCGATGATCCAGTTGGAATCGAATGCCTTGTCGGCAATCAGAGCGCCGAACTCGATGCCTTCGATCAGCGGCGCCACGCCCACCGTGTCGTAGCGTTGGCCGGGCAGGAGATGGAAGCGGACCAAATTGCCGAGGGCGTCGGTGAGTGCGAGGATTTTAGTCGTCCAACCGCCCTTGGACTTGCCTATGGCCTGACTTTGAGTCCCCCTTTTGCGCCCTGGCCGTGACGGTGGACCTTGACGATGGTGGCGTCGACCATGGCGAATTCCATGTCGGGATCATCCGACACCGCATCAAAAATCCGTTTGAAAACATCCGCCTTCACCCAGTCGCGATAACGCGTAAAGGTGGAGTTCCAGTGCCCAAACACCGCCGGCAAATCGCGCCAGGGGCTGCCGGTGCGCGCAATCCAAAGCACGCCCTCCACAAACAGCCGGTTGTCTTTGCCACTGCGACCGGGGTCACTGCCTTTGCCGAGACAATGCGGCTCAATCTTCGCCCACTGTGCGTCCGTCAGAACGAATCGATCCATTCCAAACTCCTTTCGGAGCTTGAATCATCTCTCGATCAAAAGGGGAATCCTGAATCCCAACAGACCCTAGAGCATCTCCTGTGATCGATGAGTCAATTGTGATGCAACGGCTGCGTTTTGTGCTGAATCAACATCCACCTGGATGGAGGTGGACGATGGGAAGAGCATTGAGCATGGATCTTCGGTCGCGGGTCTGGAAGGCGTCGGACGGAGGCATGTCGGCGCGGTTCGGCACGGGTGTATCCACCGCGATTCGCTGGATTGCGCGGCGAAGATCCGTGAACTGGCGCCACGCCCGCAGGGCCGCCGCCGCGCTTCCAGCCTCGATGCGCATGAGGCCTTCATCGCCGGGCTGATCGAGGAGCGCAAGGACAACACGCTGAATGAGATGGGAGCGGCCGCCGAGCAGTCTGGCCTGCTGCCGCTCCCGCGGTAGAGGACGCGCCGCTCTGTCACCAGCGCCGCTGTCCGGGCCTCCCAACTCCTAGAGGTGAAGCTGGTCTATATCAGGCGCAATCGTTTCTGAGTTGTGAGCTCCTGCGGCTAGTGTATCGGATAGCTTGAAAGGGCAGATGAGCGCGATCGCGCTCAACGGTCGACCTTTGGCGCGCTCGACGGTCGACCTTTGGGAAAGCTATTGGTCATGCTCTGACGGGGGATGGTCACCGTTGGACTGTGGGCGGCGATGGAGGGCGCTTTGGGCTTGGCCGCTCGTCTTCGTCAGTGTGATGCTGATCGTGGCGCGCTCGACTGGTGCATGTGCGGCTGCTTTTTGTGCAGCCGGGAATACCTTTCTGCAATGAACCACGAGGGCGGACGCTGAAGGACGAAGGGTGCGACGCCGTAGGCGCCAAATAGGAGGTCACTTATGCCAAACGTCTATGATGCGGTCGTATTGGGTGGCGGGCACAATGGCTTGGTGTGCGCATCGTATTTAGCGCGAGCGGGGATGAGAACCGCTGTGCTGGAGCGACGGCACGCCGTGGGCGGTGCGTCATTTTCAGACGAGGTCGTTCCCGGTTTCAAGTTTTCTGTCTTCTCCTACGGCTTGCAGCACTTGTATCCGCGAATCATTAAGGACCTCGAACTGGAGAAATTAGGTCTGAAAGCGGTTCCCTATGGTGATCTCTTTAGCCCCACAGAAGACGGACGGTGTTTAAGAACAAATTACGATGATGTCGCTACCGCTAAGAGTATCGCTCAGGTTTCAAGAAGAGATGCTGAAGCTTATCCTAAGTTCGTTGAGTTTCATAACAAACTGGCGGGGTACATGCGCCACCTCGGCACAGAGGTTCCACCTGACCCTACGGCTTCAAATTTCCGAGACATAACCAGGACACTTTCGTTCTCTTGGCGGAATTTTGGTTTGAGAACTAAGATGTTCGACTTCGTAGAGCTTATGACGCAAAGCGCGGACGAATACCTGAGCCATTGGTTTGAGAGCGATGCAGTTCGCGCGCTTTTCGCCTACGTAGGTGGTATCGGAAACTTCGTAGGTCCCCACTCCAGGGGATCTGCTCTTGCTTGCCTTTATAACATGCTTACGGATTACTCCGACGAGTTGGTGCACGGACATGTCATCGGGGGCATGGGAACTGTTTCGAAGGCACTAGCGGCGTCCGCTCAAGGATTGGGCGTCGAAATTCACATCAATGCCGAGGTAGAGCAGGTAATTGTGGAAGGTGGGAGAGTCAAAGGTGTCGCGACTAAGGATGGTCGCGAATATCGCACTGGGATTGTCGCGAGCAGCATGCACGCGAAGATCCTGTTCGGGAAGGCCGTAGACCGTAAACACCTCCCTGATGACCTTGTTCAGTCGCTCGAAAAATTCAATACCTTTGGCACGAATTGGAAAATTAACGTTGCTTGTAATCGAGCGCCTCAGCTCAAAGCCCTCGGAGCCAGTAGTGGTTCCCCCGTGCCGGCTTTCGTGCATATCGGGCCGACTATCGATTATTTGGAAAAGGCCTATGACGACGCGAAATACGGCGGCTTCGCGCAGTCCCCATGGATGACCGTAGCTACACCGACACATTTTGACAGGAGCATGGCTCCCCAAGGCAAGCATGTCGTAAATCTCTATGGCGGCCATGTCGCATACAAGCTCCGTGAAGGGGACTGGTCGAGCCGCCGACCCGAATTTCTAAGGACCGTATGGCAAGTTCTTGATGAATTCGTTCCTGGATTCACGAGCGATATCATTGATTATCAGGTGCTGTTGCCAACGGATATTGAGAATATCCTAAATATACCTGGCGGAAATATCTTGCATGGGCAGATGACACCAGATCAATTATTCTCGCGTAGACCGTACCCTCACTACGCTGACTACAGGACGCCAATTAAAGGACTTTACCAATGCGGCTCATCTTGTCACCCCGGCGGAAGCGTCAGTGGGCTGCCAGGTTTCAATGCAGTGGGCGAGATCCTGCGAGACCGCGGGAAGAAGCTGTCTTAGGCATGACTAGTAGCTAAACGACGACATGTACCTACTAGAGAGGGTGCAGGAGCCGCACAGTGCTTTCATCGACGCCGACTGCGAGAGACGCGGTACCTAAGCCGCATGGTCTGGAGATGAGTTGGTCGCCCGGTCCGCGGCGCACTTCGTCGCTCAAGCTTTGGTCGCCCTGCACTCAATGGAGCAATCGATGAGTCAGCCCAGCCCTTTGCGCCATGAACCGCCTGACAGTAGATCGTTTGACCTTACAAACCTCACTGTCCAAAACGTCCAAGTTGGCCTCGCACGCGGAGCATACACGGCCCAATCGTTGGTCGAGGCGAGCCTCGCCAGAATCGAGCGTTACAACTCGAAATACAACGCGATCATCTTTTTGATTCCATCGGCTGTTGAGGACGCGAAGGAAATCGATAGGCGGCGTGCAGCCGGCGAATGCCTCGGTCCGTTGGCGGGCGTCCCGGTCGTGGTGAAAGACACTGTGGATATGGCTGGCTTTCCCACAACTGCGGGATGGTCGCTGCTGTGCGGCAAAATGGGCGGGGTCAATATCATACCGGAGCGTGACGCGCCGGTCGTGGCCCGCTTGCGCGAAGCGGGCGCCGTGATCATCGGCAAGACCAACGTTCCTATACTTAGCAGTAGTGGTTCTAATGCCAATGACAGCTGGGCGGGGCCGACATTGAACGTCGTGATTCCCGATCGCGTACCCGGCGGCAGCAGTTCGGGTACCGCCTCTGCTGTTGCCTCGGCTATGGTAGTGCTCGGCCTGGGGCAAGAGACCGGGGGTTCGATTCAAAAGCCTGCTTCGGCGCAGGACCTCGTCGGCGTCAAACCAACTATGTGTTTGGTGGCCAATGCCGGAGTTTTTCCGCTGTCAGCCAATCGGGACGTCGTTGGTCCCCTGGCGCGATGCGTGCGTGACGCGGCTATTTGCCTAGATGTGATTGCCGGCTACACCTCAGAGGATCCCAAGACCCTCGCAGCCGTCGGTAAGACGCCGAAGGAGGGTTACACCTCCAAGCTTAGGGGAGATGCGCTTAAGGGCAAACGGCTGGCTCTTTATGGCAGCGGATGGCGCAATCAGCCTCTGTCAAAGGAGGCGGAGGTCCTCTACGGCAGAGCAAAAGAAGAGCTCGAACGACTTGGCGCAGTTCTGATCGAAGATCCCTTTGCCGGGTCGGGTTTTGCGGATCTCCGCAAGCCGCTTTCGGATTTCGACGCGCGCGGCCTCGAGTCCTTTCCTTACGACCTTCACAAATACTTCGAGCGGCTAGGCTCCAAGGCTGAGCTAAAGTCGTTCGCGGAGTTCGTGCAGAAGACTGAGAAAGAGAACCCGTTCGAGCCGTCAGGGTTACTGTACTTCTTGCGCGATCTGCCACAGTTCGCGGCGATCCTGGCAAACCCGTCTCGTCCGCCAGACATCAGCGAGTTCATTGATCTGAAGGCGATGTATCTCGGGATTTTCGATGAGGTGTTTGCTCGCCACAACCTCGACGCGTGCGTCTTTCCCCAAATGCTTCGGGAGCTACCACCGCTGCACGGAACAGAGCATATTCGCGCGACAACTGTCGACGAAATCAACATCGCTGGTCTCCCGGGAGTCACAGTTCCCGCTGGGTACTACGGGTCGGGCTCACCTTTCGGGTTAATCTTTGTAGGCAGAATGTGGAGTGAGGCCGAACTGTTGGCGTACGCGTATGCATATGAATCCGCAACGCGACACAGGAACGTACCCGCTCTCGACGGATAGGACGCAAAACTGGGCTGAAGCTGGGCGCCGTGCTCGGGTCGCCAATAGCTCCGCGTGTCAGCAGAAAACTGATACAATGACAACGAGAGTTCGGCCTCTCTGATGAGGAGCGGCGGCGTGCGCGGTCATTCGCCAGCAACTGATGACCATGCCGAGGCGACGGTATGCTTAGAGAGGCCACCACAAGATCAAGGTGTTCATCTCAGGCCAGAAGCGCCGCGTCACTGCCGCCATCAAACGCGAGATGAAGCGCAGGGCCGCCGCCATCGAGCCGGTGATCGGCCACATCAAGAACGAGCATCGCATGACCGCAACTATCTCGCCCATAGCCGAGGTGCTGCGATCAATGCGGTTCTCGCCGCCATGGACTACAGCCTCCGCCTCCTGCTCAACTGGCTGGGCTGCTTTTGCAGCTATTCCGGACATTGCTCTTTGCTCGCCCGCTGCCGCTCGCCGCCTAACAGTCGCATTGTTCACGGTTGACTCAACAGGAGGAACTACCAAACAGGCGGACTATGTCCGCCTGCGCTGCTGGGAGGCAAGTAACACGTTGCGAGTGACTTGCTCCACAATGGGGTCTGCGGGGAGTAGCGGAGGCTCGAAGCTGCGTGTTGCTGTCCAGTCGACGGTCGGCAAGAGGCCAAAGACCCAGTCTGTTGTGGGAGCGGAGAAGAGCATTCCCTTCCCATCCTGTTCTTGACAAATCATGGTGACAACCCCCCCAGAACCGGCAGGATGATATGGGCGGCCAAGGATGAACGTGGGGGGCCAAGCGCTGAAATCCCACTCGCCCCAGTGCCGGCAGTCCGCGACCGCGAGAAGTTTGGTCCCCGGAAGGGCTCCGTCGGCGAAAGTGAGTTGCGGACCACTATTATGAAACTCCACCTCTAATCCGTCCGCCTCGTGACCTATGAGTTTTATCTCCGCACCGAACGTCTCTCCGTCCTGGAGCTTCAACTCGTCGAACACCCAATGGTCGGCATTGCAAATAGTAAAGCCACAGGGAGGACGCGAAGGCCCACCGCTGAGTTCCCAGTACCACATGGCGCCGCCGGTTAGTAGTTCCTGCGGGGATCCAGGCCGATGTACATAATTGTACACGCCTGTCGTCGGGGTTACGCCTTCGTCGCGCAGTCGGTACGTGTGACCTGTCAGCGATGCGTTGGGTGCTGGCGACACGGCGGTTGCTAGTGGGTCAAGGGATTCACTACCGACGAAGTCGTAGTATTCTATTGCCGTCCTGTCGGTAGTCTCACGGACTAGCTCCTCTCCAAGGTTGCCACCGAGGAATATCGTATGGCCTCCGGAATTACGAAACTCGCGTACTGCGTCGTGCTGGTTCGCGGTCCAGTACTCATCGTGGCCGATCGTGAGAAGCGTCCCGTACTGGTCGAGGTTCGCGTCGCCGGAGGATATGTCGAGCCCTGAACAGAAGTCGACACCAGTGCCCTCACGTTCCAGCCAGTCAATCAACGCGAAGGCGTACGCGGCCTTCGGCGGATAAGGGGCCAAGAGGTTCCCGTTGGGAAGGCAAAGTCCAATACCGGGCCGGTGAAAGGAGGCCTTCGAACTGTCAAGGTCATCGCAGAATTCGCCATCGTCTGTACGCCCCAAATAAAGGCTGCGGTTATGCCAGATGTGGTAAGCAGCCCAGGTGCAAACATTCAGCTGGCAGAGGATCCGTGACCGTGGGCGCTCGCCGCCGCCCCTAACGATGAACAGCGCGTCCTCACCCGCTCGCCCCGAAGTGCGACCGCGCGGCTTAACGGCGGAACAGAACTGAGCAACATATACGCCACTCGGCCAATCGTCAGGAACCCGATCGAAGAGAGTCACCTTTGGCCACCGACATCCCTCGCTATCAGCGTCAGCCGGGCCGAGGTGACGCCCTGCTGACGAGGGCGGCAGGGCGTGCGGCTGTACTGGCCCTATGCGCCGAACGAAAGACAGCTTCGGGGTGAGGCGCGCATCCTCACATCCAATCACACGATAAATATCGACATAGCAGACTTCGCTCGACCTTGTCGCAACATGCACCGAGAGCTCTTCTCCCGGTTTCACGCTGATCGCTGTCATATATCCGGCAAAGTAGGGCACTTCCTCTCGTCCAGTCGCCGGATAAGGCAGATATCGGTATTCTGGCAACAACGAAGGATGCGCACCTGACAGGAACGGCTCGGTCTGAACCGGGACCTTGCGCCGCCGTGTGAAAGGCGGCTCTGGATAATGAGACATCGTCATCGCATGCTCCCTCGTAGACCTAGATCAAACAACACTGAACGCCGGCCTATGCCATCGCTGCCACCGCAGCGCCGGCTGCAAGATACCTAGCGTGATGTGCCTCCGACACGACCTGACCCAACTGCCGGACGATTGTGCCGCGTGCAGTAGGCCAAGCCCGCCGCCGACATCACGGTGACGAATGCGGAGCCGTAAATCCAAGCGCCTTACCCCGCTTCACCGCCGCCGACAGTCCTAACGGGGACCATCCCCTCACTATGCTCGACGCCGGAAAGCGGATGCGCAAGCGGGCGGCGTAGGGAGCTGTGGTGGCAACGCCGATGGCACGTAAGCGAGAGTTGCCACATCCGAGACCAGCAGAGTGGCGAGCGCGATACGTTTCGGAATCAGCATGCACGATAGCCCTCCCTAAGGTCGACCGTAGCGCGATGACGCCCACGCTACCTGCCGATTTTCGTTATTCGATATGCTAGCTGGCGGAGTTTTCAACTCAGAAATCTTTGCGTCTGATATAGACCAGCTTTATCTCTATTAGGTTGTTGAATAAGAGGGCTGTATCGCCCTGAGGGTGACCTCGTCGCTGTCATGCTAGTGAATGTGATCTCGATGGAACTATTATCAAGCAATCTACGTGGCCCTCGCCGGTGACTTCGTCTGTTTCGTCGAAGCCCGCCCGCGTAAAAAAGTTTATCGAGGGGGCTATAGGAGAGATGGAGGGGCGCTTGCATGTATCGCAGGCGCTTTCGCCGTGATTGCTAGCGCCGACAATCACCGTGACGGGCCGCAAAGATCGAGATAGTGATGACCCCACAGATAGGCCCAGAGATGCGCGAACGGCCAAGCAGTTGGCAGTCTCTATCGCGATTGCCATGAGCTTCGGCCGTCGCACCAGATTGTAGGAGGCTGCCGCGAAGGCGAAAGGTCAGCCGACACGGTCGCGGCGCGGAACTTCGTCTTGTCCGGCCCCGTCTTGGTCCAGCCGAACGCATCTTGGACGGGCTTGCAGCTCCGTCAGGTTTCAGATCAATCGCAATTTGCAAGGACATTCGGCAACCACACATGACGATCGAACTTGCCGGCCGATAGCCTCCGATCCTGCACGACTTAAGTTCAGGTCAGAGACTTCGGACGAATCCCGCCAGCGACAGCTCCGACGAGAACAAGCGGTTGCAGCAAGCCTCGGCTTAGTCTGGGTAGCTCCTGGGATGGAGTTAACATGCCCGCAGTATGAGCAGGGTTTATACCAAACGTTATTTTTTCGCCTTGCAGGCCGCTCATTGCACTGGCTAGACATTAGCTAGAGGTAGCTGACCGTGAAAATGAGGGGATCAAAATGCAACATAAAGCCAGGAAAAGCGGCCCCATGCCGAAGGTCCTCGACAGTCTGGCCGAGGAAGCCAAAAAAGGCGGGATGGATCGGCGCCAATTTCTCGCGCTCGCTTCGATATTCGGTGCTTCGACAGCCGTCGCATATTCAATGCTCGGCGCGACGCCGCCGGCATATGCTGAAGAAACGCCAAAGAAAGGTGGCACGCTGAGATTTTCCATGCCTGGTATTCTCGGCGCTAAAGATCCTCGGATAAGTGACGATGACAGGGTGGCAAACGTATACCGGCAATTCCTCGAGCCACTCGTGAAGTACACGCGAGACTATACGTTCGAACCGCATCTTCTCGAAAGCTGGAAAATTAATGACGATGCTACGGAATATACGCTATTCGTTCGTCGAGGCGTAAAATGGAGCAACGGCGACGATTTTACCGCTGACGACGTGATGTTTAATCTGCTTCGTTGGTGCGATAGGAACGTGCCTGGAAATTCAATGGCGGCGCGCCTTGCGACGTTGATCGACGAAAAGACAGGAAAGCCGGTGGAAGGCGCCATCACCAAGGTGGACGAATATACGGTCAAACTTAAGCTGCCGAAATCCGATATCACAATTATCGCCAGCTTTACCGATTTTCCCGCCTTGGTCGTTCACCGCGAGTTCGAAAGGAACGGGTCAGACGTCGTTGCGCATCCGATCGGAACGGGCCCGTTTGAGTTAGTGTCTTACGACGTAGGCCAGAAAGTGATCGTGAAGCGGCGAACAAATGGAAGCTGGTGGGGCGGCGAAGCATACTTGGACGAGGTCCAGTTCATTGACTACGGCAGCGACAGGTCTATCGAGCTGAGCGCCTTCGAGTCAGGCGAAATCGACGTGAATTACATAACGAACCCGGCTAATATCCCCATTTTTGACAAAGCGGGTTTGATTAGGTCCGAGGCAAAGACAGGGGCGACGGTCCTGTGTGCCGCTAATGTCACAAATAAGCCCTACGATGACAAGCGAGTACGCAATGCATTACAGTTGGCGGTCGACAACAGTGCTGTGCTGCAAGTTGGCTACGATGGCTATGGCAGCCCTGCTGCCAACTATCATGTCGCACCAATACATCCCGAGTACTATCCGGTTCCGGAGAAGAAACGAGATGTCGAGGCTGCGAAGCGCCTAATGACCGAAGCCGGTCAGCTGGATTTCGAGCACGAGATTATCAGTCCCGACACGGACTGGGTCAAGGACCCGGCTGATGTCATTGCCCAGCAATTCCGCGAAGCGGGCTTTAAGGTGAAGCGGACAGTTTTGCCCGATAGCACATTCTACAACAATTGGATGAAATACCCGCTTTCGGTCTGCCCTTGGAATATGCGGCCGCTCGGCGTTCAGGTGCTGGCACTAGCCTATCGCAGTGGCGCTGCGTGGAACCAAACGTCATGGTCAAACCCGGAATTCGACAAGCTGCTCGACAAGGCTTTGACCTTACCGGACCAAGAGAAGCGCAAAGCGGTTATGAAAGATATCGAAACACTTTTGCAGGATTCAGGCGTCATCATCCAGCCTTATTGGCAAAGCGTGTTTTGTCATTTTACCAAGCAGGTCCGAGGTTACCAGAAGCACCCCGCAACCGATGTAGATCTCGATAAGGTCTGGATCGATCGGAACGGCTGAGAGAAGTAGTACCCATGCGTGAAGGGCCCGCTATGATAATTAGTCACTCCAGCACTGGCATAGCCGCAACCGGAGTATTCGAGGATGCCGGCACAGCGGTGGCCGCTGTGACCTTCGCGATTCTTGCTGCTCGGTCCGACTTGATGCGTGGCTTTCCGGACGCAGCTTTGGGTTCGCACAGTTCCGCTTATTGTGCTTACAGTACTGAACGTGGCCAGTAATATTCGCCTTCAAAGTAGTCTCACTTTCATCGTCCTCGGTATCGACCCGACCATCCCGCGGGATGGTGGCTTAGGGCTGCACGTACCGCCCTAGCGGCAGCCAGCGCCTTCAATCCACGAGGGTCGCTCGCGCTGCGCTATGCCAAGGGCTCCGCACCAGCGCCCGTCGCTTCACCCCACGGATATGGCTATAGCCGGTTCTGCGAGCTTTCGCAGCTTCGAACAGCGGCTTTCGACGACAATGCGCCCAAGAAGATGTCGCCGGCGACAAGGTTTTCGTAGATTATTCCGGCAAGAAGATTCCGATCGCTGATAGAGACAACGGCGAGATCCGTGAGGCGGAGATCTTCGGCGAGATCCGTGAGGCGGAGATCTTCGTGGCAGTGCTGGGTGCGTCCAGCTTCACCTATGGATCTCTGGTCAATCGCTTCGTTCTGTCTCGCCCAATATCCAGCGCTGAACTTTGGTCTCGTTCCCGTCCCAACAAGTTGCTCCAAACGGTTCTAATATGGAGACGCATCGCCTGCTCTGCCAACGCCGGGTCGCGTGCGGCGATGGCTGCAACGTAGGCGCGATGCTGCTGGCGATAGATGATGAGCCGCTCGTGCCTCAAGGCGGCCTGTCTCAATCGGACCCAAGCTGCCTGGCCTCTTATCGCATTGAATGCGTCGAAGAGGGCGAGCAGAAGCTTATTATGCGCTGCCTGTGCGACCGCGCGATGCAATGTGCCGTCCCAAAGCTCCCAAGCCTTCACGTCACGAGCGCCTTCGCTCTTCTCCTGCAGGCGCCACATGTTCTCAATCTCCGCGGAGGTTGCCCGCATAGCGGCCTGCCGGGCTATGAGCGGCTCAAATAACATCCGAACCTCCAGCACTTCTTCCGGGCTGGTCGCAGCAGAGACGAAGTCCATTCCGCGAGCCGCCTCCAGAGGTCTAGGGCCGACGAATGTGCCTTTGCCCACGTGGCGCCATATCCGCTCTTCAGCCTCGAGCATCTCAAGGCCTTCTCGTAAGCCGCTGCGGCTGACGCCGAGCATCTGTGCCAACTCGCGCTCCGGCGGCAACCGGCTCTGCGGCGGATAGCGTCCGCTCGCCAGAAACTGCATCAGCTTCTGCAGGCTTCCGTCGCGTCTATTCATCGGTACCAATGCCCCTTTGGCTTCACCCTTTTCTCCTTTCTTATGAAAATGTCCGAATTCTAAGCACTAACCGCAGACCACAATATTAGACCAATTGGATATTGGCATCAACTTCTTGCTGGCCGACGGTGGCGGAGCATTCTATAACAATGACAGAGGAGAGCTTGATGCAGCCGAGCTTGGATGGCCAAAGGCAAGCTACGCGAAGTCGTCAAACGTCCACTCGACGTAAGATATCTCACTGCGCTTGGCTGGCGGTGGCTTCCAGTCTGCCGACAGGCGAGAGCGGTTACACTGCCGGCCGGTGGCTTTCAAACCAACGGCATTCCTGCAATCGCTTATGAGGCTCTCGTGATAACGTCCCGTCCTGAAATCGTCGGCACATTCGGGGTCGTCACATCGACGCATTGGCTTGCCTCGACGGTCGGCATGTCGATTCTCGAAAGAGGCGGCAACGCCTTCGATGCCGCGGTAGCGACCGGCTGTGTTCTGCACATCGTTGAGCCAAACGAGAACGGCCCCGGCGGCGACGTACCGATCGTGCTGTGGAGTGTGGCCAAAAAGCGCGTGGATGTTATTTGCGGCCAAGGAGTTGCGCCCGCAGCGGTCAACGCTAGCAAGCTGCGAAAAATGGGGTTCGACATCATTCCGGGCGCGGGACATCTGCCAGCTGTCGTCCCGGGCTCCTTTGGTGCATGGATGCTGCTGTTGCGAGATTACGGAACAATGCGGCCACGTGATGTCCTTGCTCCCGCCATCGCGATAGCCCGAAATGGCTTCGTTACCAGTCCGGAGATTGCCTCCGTCCTGAACGACCTCTCTGATTTCTTCAGGGAGTATTGGCCTAGTTCCGCAGAAGTCTTCCTGCCCGGTGGGAGAGCCCCCAGGGTGGGTACGCTCCTGTGCCTGCCGGCACAGGCTGAGACTTACGAGCGAATTGTGCGTGAATGTGAAACTGCGGGGTCGGATCGCGAAGCGCAGATCGAAGCGGCCCGGCGCTCCTGGTACGAGGGCTTTGTTGCAGAGGCGATCGACCAGTTCTTCCGTCAACCCGTGATGGATACCTCTGGAGAGGCGCATGCCGGGTTCCTCACAGCCGAAGATCTTAGCCGCTGGCGAGCGACAGTGGAAACACCACTTACAATCGACTACAAACAGTATCGCATGTGCAAACCCGGGCCATGGGCGCAGAGCCCGGTGATGCTGCAGCAGCTTGCTCTGCTGACGGGCTTCGACATCGCCGGCATGGATCCGCTCGGGGCGGAGTTCGTCCATACCGTGCAGGAATGCGCCAAGCTCGCCTTCGCTGACCGCGACGCCTTTTACGGTGACCCAAAATTTGCTGACGTCCCGATCGATCGCCTCCTATCAGGCGAATACAACGAAGAGCGCCGGCAGTTGGTCGGAGGCGAAGCGTCCCAAGAGCTGCGCCCGGGTCGGATTGACGGCTACGGGGGAAGGATTCCGCTGCGTTCAGCGGGTTCGACCAACATAGCGCACAGCGAGATTGACTTTGCCCGGAAACGGGATGCCGCCAAAGCTCCAAGCTGGGCTTCCTTTTTGGCAGAAAGCCACGGCGATACCTGCCACTTCGACATCATCGACCGATGGGGAAACATGATTTCGGCCACGCCAAGCGGCGGATGGATGAGCGGATCGCCGGTGGTGCCTGGCCTTGGATTCTGCGTTTCCGTGCGTGGGCAAATGTTTCTGCTCGATGAGCGCCATCCAAATGCCCTGGCACCGGGGAAGCGACCGCGTACAACGCTCACGCCCTCTTTGGCACTGCGGGACGGCGAACCCTACCTTGCCTTCGGAACGCCAGGTGGCGACTCTCAGGATCAGTGGGCACTCCACGCGTTTTTGCGGCATGTGGATCACGGAATGAACCTGCAGGAGGCGGTCGACGCGCCTAGCTTTCATTCGGCCCATCTGCCGAGTTCCTTCTATCCACGTGAGTGGATGCCAGGCCACTTGGCCGTCGAAGCAGGATTCCCACGCCAGACCCTCGCTGAGCTAAATCGCCGTGGTCATCAGCTCGAGATATTTGGCCGATGGGAGCACTACAATTCTGTCACCATGGCGGCACGCGACGGAGACGTTGTGCGCGCCAGTGCGAGTCCGCGGCGTATGAAATGCTATGCCATCGGACGTTGATCGGCTCGAGAACGATACACGAAAGCGGGAAGGGATAACAGGAGCTGGACTACCTCGTTAAAGGAAGCAAAAAGCTGGGTAAGCGGAGGAGCAAATGAAGCAGTCAATGGATCGTAAAGTTGGCAAGCACGGTAGGCCCATGCCCGAGTTCCTGGATGGACTCGCCGAGGACGCAAAGACGGGCGGGATGGACCGGCGCGAGTTTCTGGCGCTGGCCTCCATCTTTGGCGCGTCTGCCGCCATGGCATATTCGATGCTGAATGAAACCCTACCGGCTAACGGTGCTGAAGCGCCGAAAGCGGGCGGCACTTTGCGAATTGCCACTCTGATTTATAATCCTAAGGAGCCACGTGTAAACGACTATGCAAAGGCGGCAAACATCTACCGCCAATTCCTGGAGCCGCTGGTCAAATACACGCGTGAATACACCTTTGAACCGTGCCTTCTTGAAAGCTGGGACGTCAATAGTTATGCCACAGAATACATGCTATATGTTAGGAAAGGCGTAAAATGGAACAACGGGGATGATTTCAATGCCGACGATGTAATCGTTAATCTGCTGCGCTGGTGTGAAAAGCATGTACCTGGAAATTCCATGGCCAACCGCTTGGCCTCGCTGATTGATGACAAGACAGGAAAAGCAATACCCGGGGGCATCACCAAAGTTGACGAGCACACGGTTAAACTCAGGCTGTCCAAGCCCGACATTACGATCATCCCCGGGTTTACTGACTTCCCTGCATTGATCGTACATCGTGACTTTGAAAAGAACGGGTCGAATATCATTGCGCACCCCGTAGGTACCGGACCGTTTGAACTGCAATCATGGGACGTCGGCCAAAAGGCCATCGTTAGGCGGCGAAAAGACGGAAGCTGGTGGGGTGGTGAAGCTTACCTGGAAGAGGTGCAATTCATTGACTATGGCAGTGACCCTTCCACTGTTCAGAGCGCCTTTGAATCAGGGGAAATCGACGCTAATGATCAAACATTTTCGAACTATGTCGCGATCTTTGACGAGCTTGGGTTGGTGAGACAAGAGGCCAAAACGGCGACCACAATCGTGTGCCGCGCGCACGTCAAGGCTAAGCCCTATGACGACCAGCGGGTGCGCAATGCGCTGCAGTTGGCCGTCGACAACGACGCCGTTCTGCAAATCGCTTACGCTGGTTACGGTACCGTTGCAGCAAACTATCACGTCGCACCAATACACCCTGAATACTACCCGCTCCCGAGAAAGAAGCGGGATGTTGAAGCTGCTAGGCGTCTTATGGGCGAAGCCGGTCAGATGGACTTTGAACACGACCTCATCAGCGGCGACACCGATTGGATGAAGGACACAGCGGATGCTATTGCAGCGCAACTGCACGAAGCTGGATTCAAAGTGAAGCGCACCGTTCTTCCGCTGTCCACTTTCTTTAACGGGTGGCTGGAGTACCCTCTTTCAGCAATAAACTGGAACATGCGGCCGCTAGGCGTGCAGAGCTTAGTGCTTGCCTATCGCACTGGCGCTGCTTGGAACGAGTCGTCGTGGTCAAACGCGGATTTCGACAAGCTACTGGACAAAGCGTTGACCGTGCCTGATCCAGAGAAACGCAAGGCCCTCATGAAGGATATTGAAACACTTTTACAGGATTCCGGCGTTATCATTCAGCCTTATTGGCTTAACCTCTTTAACCATTCTACTAAGATGGTTAAGGGTTACGCTATGCACCCAACAGGCGACATAAACCTGACCAAGGTTTGGCTCGATAAGGCCGCGTAAGTTCAGCTATCGCGACTTCTTTGAAGAGCCTACAGAAAGTCATGGTCAATATGGCATCCTCGGCCCAGGCTGTCAGGGGCGGGTAGCGAGGCGACGACTTGGCGAGCCGTGTGGCGAGATCAGCCCTGGCCTCAGCGAGATCGCGCTGGTCGTAGAGCCAGCGCAGCTCCTGCAGGCAGTCGTCGCTGCGCTTGCACGGCAGCTGATCGAGCGCGTTCCCGAGAAGGTGCAGGAGCAGCGCTGCCAGGCGACCTCCGGGATCACCTCGCCGGTCGATGCGACAAGGCCGGTATTGTAGTCGGAGACCAGTTCCCGCGCCCCTTCAGCGCTACGATGAAGTCCTTTCGCGATTGAGCTATGCTGGAATTTGGGTGACGAGGCTGATCAAGCGGCGCTCTGCGGCTTCGTTTCGATGACCTCGATTCCGTC
>NZ_NSGC01000028.1:0-32917 GCF_002294795.1 Mesorhizobium sp. WSM3866
GTCGCACCCGTTGCTCCAGTCGCGCCGGTAGCACCCGTTGCTCCGGTCGAGCCGGTGGCTCCGGTCGCACCCGTCGAGCCCGTGGCACCCGTGGCGCCGGTCGCACCTGTAGCTCCGGTAGCGCCGGTCGCCCCAGTCGAGCCGGTGGCACCCGTGGCGCCGGTCGAGCCGGTCGCACCCGTGGCGCCGGTCGCACCTGTCGCACCCGTTGCTCCAGTCGCACCCGTTGCTCCAGTCGCGCCGGTAGCACCCGTAGCGCCGGTCGCTCCAGTTGCTCCGGTAGCTCCAGTCGCACCCGTGGCTCCGGTCGCACCGGTTGCTCCGGTCGAGCCCGTTGCTCCAGTGGCTCCGGTCGCACCTGTCGAGCCGGTAGCTCCAGTCGCACCCGTGGCGCCGGTTGCACCAGTCGCACCCGTTGCTCCAGTCGCACCGGTTGCTCCGGTCGAGCCCGTGGCACCCGTAGCGCCAGTCGCTCCAGTCGCACCAGTTGCACCAGTTGCACCCGTGGCTCCGGTTGCTCCGGTCGAGCCAGTCGCTCCGGTAGCGCCTGTGGCACCCGTAGCGCCGGTCGCCCCAGTAGAGCCAGTAGCTCCGGTGGCTCCAGTGGCACCCGTGGCGCCGGTTGCACCGGTCGCACCAGTTGAGCCAGTCGAGCCGGTTGCACCCGTTGCTCCAGTCGCACCGGTTGCTCCGGTTGCACCCGTCGAGCCGGTAGCTCCGGTAGCTCCAGTCGCACCGGTGGCGCCGGTCGCACCTGTCGAGCCAGTAGCTCCGGTAGCTCCAGTCGCACCCGTGGCGCCGGTCGAGCCCGTTGCTCCAGTCGCACCGGTGGCTCCGGTCGCACCTGTCGAGCCGGTAGCGCCTGTGGCACCCGTAGCGCCGGTCGCTCCAGTCGCGCCAGTTGCTCCAGTCGCACCGGTGGCTCCGGTCGCACCCGTCGAGCCGGTAGCTCCGGTAGCTCCAGTCGCACCCGTTGCTCCAGTGGCACCGGTAGTTCCAGTCGCACCTGTTGCTCCGGTCGAACCTGTCGAGCCAGTTGCTCCTGTTGCACCCGTCGCGCCGGTGGCGCCTGTAGCTCCGGTATCGCCGGTGGCGCCGGTCGCACCTGTTGCTCCGGTCGCACCTGTCGAGCCCGTTGCTCCGATATCACCCGTAGCGCCAGTCGCACCTGTGGCGCCGGTTGCTCCAGTCGAGCCGGTATCGCCCGTGGCGCCAGTCGCACCCGTAGCGCCGGTCGAGCCGGTATCGCCCGTAGCACCAGTGGCGCCGGTTGCTCCAGTCGCCCCAGTGGCCCCGGTCGAACCCGTTGCTCCGGTATCACCCGTTGCTCCAGTCGAGCCGGTCGCACCCGTTGCACCCGTAGCGCCGGTCGCACCTGTGGCGCCGGTTGCTCCAGTCGCCCCGGTAGCTCCAGTAGCTCCAGTCGCGCCGGTTGCGCCTGTCGAGCCGGTCGCACCCGTTGCACCCGTAGCGCCGGTCGCACCTGTTGCACCCGTCGAGCCCGTTGCTCCGGTATCACCGGTGGCGCCGGTCGCACCTGTGGCGCCGGTTGCTCCGGTCGCACCCGTTGCTCCGGTATCGCCCGTGGCGCCGGTGGCACCTGTTGCTCCGGTTGCTCCCGTTGCTCCGGTATCGCCGGTAGCGCCAGTCGCACCTGTTGCTCCGGTCGCACCGGTCGAGCCGGTTGCTCCGGTATCACCGGTGGCGCCGGTCGCACCTGTGGCGCCGGTTGCTCCGGTTGCTCCCGTTGCTCCGGTATCGCCCGTGGCGCCGGTGGCACCTGTTGCCCCGGTATCGCCGGTGGCGCCAGTCGCACCTGTGGCGCCGGTGGCGCCAGTCGCACCTGTGGCGCCGGTTGCTCCGGTCGCACCGGTCGAGCCGGTTGCGCCCGTTGCTCCGGTATCGCCCGTGGCGCCAGTCGCACCTGTGGCGCCGGTTGCTCCGGTTGCTCCGGTTGCTCCGGTATCGCCCGTGGCGCCGGTCGCGCCTGTGGCGCCGGTTGCTCCGGTATCGCCCGTGGCGCCAGTCGCACCTGTGGCGCCGGTTGCTCCGGTTGCGCCCGTTGCTCCGGTTGCGCCCGTTGCTCCGGTATCGCCCGTGGCGCCGGTCGCACCTGTGGCGCCGGTTGCTCCGGTCGAGCCGGTTGCGCCCGTTGCTCCGGTATCGCCGGTGGCGCCAGTCGCACCCGTGGCTCCGGTCGCACCTGTGGCGCCGGTTGCTCCGGTCGAGCCGGTTGCGCCCGTTGCTCCGGTATCGCCGGTGGCGCCAGTCGCACCCGTGGCTCCGGTCGCACCTGTGGCACCGGTTGCTCCGGTCGCGCCGGTCGAGCCGGTGGCGCCTGTAGCTCCGGTCGCGCCCGTCGAGCCCGTTGCTCCGGTATCGCCCGTTGCGCCTGTTGCTCCAGTCGAGCCTGTATCACCCGTGGCGCCGGTCGCACCAGTAGCGCCGGTCGCACCTGTGGCGCCGGTCGCACCTGTGGCGCCGGTTGCTCCAGTCGAGCCCGTTGCTCCGGTATCACCCGTGGCGCCAGTCGCGCCTGTAGCGCCGGTCGCACCGGTTGCCCCGGTATCGCCCGTGGCTCCGGTCGCACCTGTGGCGCCGGTTGCTCCGGTCGCGCCTGTCGAGCCCGTTGCTCCGGTAGCGCCCGTAGCGCCGGTCGTACCGGTAGCGCCAGTCGCACCGGTTGCTCCGGTAGCGCCCGTAGCGCCGGTCGTACCGGTAGCGCCAGTCGCACCGGTTGCTCCGGTAGCGCCCGTGGCCCCGGTCGCACCTGTCGCGCCGGTCGCACCTGCGGCACCTGTAGCTCCAGTCGGACCCGCGGGTCCGGTCGCGCCTTGACCTGTGGTGGCGATGAAGGCAGCGGTATCAAAGTGATTGCCATTATCGCCATTATTATTATCTACAGGCGTAAAACTATAACCTCCGGGAACTGGAGAAAGCGTACCGTAGAGTTTGAAAGTGCTGTCGTAGACAAAATAAATATCAGTAGTGTTTGGAATCGTTATTGTTGTAGAAAAGTCGGTGATTAAACCGTTTTGGTTTGCAGACGGAAGCTGAAAGCTACCAACAACTGTATCATCGGCCGTATTAAGCGACGGATTGGTCGGAGGAATCGCGTGAGTGTCCACTATATAGTATGTGTTAACAGCCGAAGAGCTGCCGCCAGCAGTTATGTCCCCGGTGAGTGTGAGATCGGCCGCTGCAAGCACCCCGATGTAACTTGCTACGCCAACTGGGGTCAGCGGCGGCAGGGGCGCCGACGCGCCCGCACGTGCGGGTAGTTCCCACGCACCGCCCAGGACTGCCGCACCGACAAGCGAACTGGACGCGCAGACATCCACGCCGACGGCCGCTTCCAAAGCGTCGACGAACGCATCGCCCGCCTTTCCCAGCGCCGTCTCGCAGCTCCATAGCCGCAGTTCACCGTCCGCAGCGAGCGCCCTGCCGATTGCGGCGAATTCCTCAGCCGCCCCCTTCAACGTCCCGACCGACCATTCTCCTGAAGCGAAAACAACCCGACCAGGTGCGCCGTGCGCGATGATGTGGACCGCGTGCAGTTCTTCGTGCCCTCTCAGCGCCGCAGCCATCTGCGCCGCCGGCGCTTGACGGCCATCGACCAGGATGGCTTCGACCCCCGGCCGGACGTTGCTCAGAACAGTCTCGAGATCGGAGATCGAAGGATCCACAAAGAGAATTTCAGAGGCACGGGCCATGACTGGCTCCTGTTCGCTTCCAATTCATTTCAAAAGGGAAACCGCCCACCGGCTTAGTCGGCGAGCGGCGCGGAAATGGCGCTTGGCCGCGGTCATCTTCCGGACGGCCCGATGGCGCCGCTTGGGCGGCCAACGAGGGGGGCCTCCACGCGGAGGAAGCCGGAGGCTTGGAAATTCCCGCCATCGTCAAATGTGCCGATCGCGAGAGAGCCGGCGGTGCTCGGAACCTTGACGGTTATAGCGACAGCGTGGCTTCGCTTGACGGCGGCGGGAAGAATGACCTGGCCGACGATCGCGTTCTTGGCGGCATCCAGAATGAAATAGGTTGTATGCTCGGTGGCGTCGCCGATGGGCAAAACGCCCCTAACGGTCACATCCATTGCAGTAGACGAAGTTGCGTACGTCATCATGCACTCCCCGATTGGCGGCGGCAGGTGCCGCGGCTTCTCCTGCTTGACACTTGATTTTCAATCACCGCAGTGCTGCCCCCGACCCGACGGGCTTGGCCGCAAGGCCGCACGAAAGCTCGCGCGCGAAGACGTGATGGGCTGCAGCCTTTGCTCCAGACGACTCCCGGTCCGATCGGCCGGCAGGAAGTCGCAGACGGCGCCGTTCGCCGACGGCACTCGGCTTGAATAGCTCTGTTGAAATCTGGTTTGGATGCGGGGCACGGGAGCAATCCGCCGCACCTTGCAGCAACAAATTTCCCGCCGGCGCATAGATGGGGACGGCCTGCGGCGCTCAGTTGCGGATAGGTTTGAAGTTTGTCGAAGCGGCGGGCTTCAAACTCCCTGGGAAACGCACGTGATATCACGTGATACACGATCCACTCCCGTCACAGCCGACGCCGATCTCTTGGCGAAAACTCGCGAGAGAGCTCCGGAGTGGAAAACCCGTTCGACCCGAACAAAAAAGACAAACGCTCACACGGCCGCGCGCTCACCAACGCACGTGCCTTAGTCGTCCGCGACTTTGGCCTTGCTACTCCCGAAACCCTCTGGCTTGACTCCCCTACGACTTCCGCAGAATGCCAGCTACCCACGACCTGTGGGCCCCCCTCACAGCAGCAAATTAGTAAATTTGAAAATTAGCGATCTGTAAACTATGGGAGCGACTAAACTGACCTACCTCTAAAGTATTAGGTCGTGAAATATTACAGACCGAAACTCTAGAAAATATTTTTGAAATCCAGAACTTAACCCGCACCCCGGAATTTGCGTCAAACCCAGAAACGTGATCGAGCTTGAGCACTGCCATCCCCGTTGGGGCGTCGCGACGGGGTCGACGCCAACTACCGCTTCGTCGATCTTGACGTCGCTTGGCAAATGGCGGTGAAGTGGGCGGAGATCGTCTGAGGACCTTAGCCGCTCCGGTGGCGGGACAAGTAGACAATAGGAGCTTCGGGACGGCCCCGCGAATTCATCCGCGGCACGCAGAGAATGGCATTGCTTGAACGTCGCGCAACGTCAGAGCGAGAGATGGCAATTTCACGGATGACCACGGGTAAGCGACTTTGCCTGAACATGATCGTCAAGAACGAGATGGCGAACCTGCAGCGCTGTCTGGGGGCGGTTGTCGACCACATCGACTGCTGGGTCATCGGCGACACCGGCTCGACCGACGGGACCCAGGATTACATCAGGGCTTTCTTCGCCGATCGCGACCTGCCCGGGGAGTTGCATCAGTTCCCCTTCGAAAATTTCGAGCAGGCCCGCAACGCCGCGCTCGATCATGCATATGCTTCGTCGCTCGTCTATGATTATCTGCTTTTCGACGACGCCGACATGGAATTGGTCGTCGAGGACGCGGGCTTCCGAGCGCAGCTCGACTGTCCCGGCTATCGGCTGCTCCAGCGATCCGGTTCCGACCTCGCCTATTGGAACACCCGCATCGTCAGGCGCGATGCCGGCGCCCGCTACCGTGGCGTGACGCATGAATATCTCGACGTTCCCGGCGACGTGAAGGAACTGCAGGGCGTTTGGTACAAGGACCATGCCAGCGGATCGAACCGCGTCGACAAGTTCGAGCGCGACATCAAGCTCCTGCTGGAGGCGCTGGAAAAAGACCCGGAGAACCACCGATACTGGTTTTACCTGGCGCAGTCCTACCGCGACGCCGGACGCACGGCCGAGGCGGCGGTAGCCTACGCCAAACGCGCGGCGATGGGCGGCTGGGACGAGGAAGCATGGAACGCCCGGCTGCAGGAGGCGCGCTGCCTAAGAAAGCTCGGGGACGACGCAGGCTTCGTTCGCCAGGCGCTTGCTGCCTTCAATCAGCGCCCGCAACGTACCGAACCCCTCTACGACCTCGCGCGGTTCCATCGCGAGAAGGGGATGAATGACGCCAGCGTGCTGTTTTCGGAAGCCGGTCTGGCGATCAGGAAACCGGAGCAAGACATCCTGTTTCTCGAGGATTTCATCTACACGACGGGCCTTCGCGAGGAATACGCGATCGCGGCAAACTACGCGAGCGATCCATTGCGCAAGGACCGCGGGTTCGCAGTGTGCAATTGGCTGGCGCTGAGCCGCAGCATCGCCGACGGTTCCCGCGATCTGGCGCGCTCCAACCTGTTCTTCTACATCCAGCCCGCCAAGACGATGATGCCATCGTTCACTGCGCAACCGGTCGGCTTCATGCCGCCCGACGGCTATCGGCTCTCGAACCCCTCCGTGGCTCGCTGGGACAACCAGATCGTAGTGTTGCAGGGGGCCATCACCTTGGCGGCGGCGGAAGAGAACCTCCGGGCTCGAGCGCCGGATCGAGCGGCGGTGCACACACGCAATTTCTTGCTGCGCATCGACAGCGAATTCGGGATCGCGTCGGCCGACGAGATTTCACAGCCGACCGACTTACCGCGACCTGCTTACGGCTGCGGCCTCGAGGCCATGCGCCCGTTTGCCTGGGAGGGGCAATTGTGGAGCAGCGCCTATATGCGCGCGTCGGCCGCAGAAGGCGAACCAGTCATCGCGCGCATCGACCACGGCGGGCCTGCACCATACCGGATGACCGACTGGCGTGTGCTCCGGCCGATCGGTGCGAAGGTGAACGGCAACAACTGGCTCCCCCTCGTCAAGCCGGCTGGCATCGGCACCGACCGGGAGCGGCTGCAGTTCCTTTCTGTGGGTGATTCCATCCGCATTGTCGGCGATCAAGGGCAGACGATATCGGAAAAGCCGTCTTCCGTCGCTGCCGACCAGCTCAAGGGAGGCACCCAGGCGATTGCCTTCGAAGGCGGATGGCTGACACTCGCGCACGAGACGCGGGCAAGGCCGGACGGGGCTCAGCCATACTGCCAGCACCGCTTCGTCTGGTTGGACGAAACAGGCTGCTTGGCAAAGATCAGCCGGCCGTTCTTCTTCAATGAAAAGGGGGTTGAGTTCGCCGCCGGCCTAGCCTGGCACCCAAAAGACGAGCGCCTGCTGATTTCGTACGGCGTCGCCGAGAGCGAAGCGTGGATCGCCGCGGTCGATGCCTCGGAGGTAAGCTCGCTGCTGGAGAGGACAGACCCTTTGTCTGCAAGCGAGGCATATTGGAGCTCACTTGCGACGACGTCGGCGGACGGTGCGACCATACAAATTGCGGCGGCTCAGCAGCGCAAAGAACCCGGCGACCTCCATCAACAAACCCGGCCTGGCGACGGACTCCCGAAGGAGGCGAGCAGGATGGTCCTCTCCGGCAATGCGAAAGGCACAGAGGAGGTCCTGCTCGAGCTGGCGCCGTTCCTTCGCTTCGCAGACTCGCCGCATGAGCGTCGCGATCAATCCTGGGCGTTCGATAGCCGGATAGCCCCCTTCCTGGACAGGGGAGATGCCGCGCTGCCTCAGATCCACTGCTTTTACGAGGTGCTTTCCGACACTGCGAAGCATCTGACCCTGATTGCCGCCACCACGTCGATGCGCGCGGCAGGCCATCCCGTGAGGGTCTGGAGCTACTCGCCGAACAAGCTTCAATTCCTCGTGCCATTCGGCGTCGAGGTACGCGCCGCGGATGACGTGATGCCGCGCAGCTTGTTCGAGCGAATGGTCGCCGGCTCCGAGATCCGCTATTTCAGCGACGCCTTTCGCTACGCCGTGCTTTACGAACATGGCGGGTTGTGGATGGATTGCGACGTGGTCATGCTGCGACCGTTTCCGTTCCGCGGCGATTACTTTTTCAATCTGCAATGGCGCGGCGGGCACCAAGGCCACTTCGTCTGCGGCAACGTCATCTATGCCGAAGCCTTCAGCCCCCATTTGAGAGCGCTCTACGAGATGTCAATCGAGCGGTTCTTCGGTGAGAGCGGCAAGGGATTTGGCGAAATCGGCCCGAAACTGCTCTCCGACTACATTGCTTCGGATCAAGGCGCCGAGCTGCGCGATTGGGTCTTCGGGCCGATGTTCTTTAACGCGATCGATTGGACCGAGATAGGCGAGTTCGAAAAGCCGCTCGCCGATTTGGCTGTCTATCTGAATGATGAGCGTGTCTTCGGAACACACCTGTGGACGGCACGAAATGAGGCTCGCTCGGGCGGGGAAGGAGCGCCGCTCATCTCCTTGCTGGTCGAGCCGCTGCGGAGCTTTCCCACACTCATCGATCTTGCTGATCGCTTCAACACCGACAAGAACCGCCATACCGGCAACCGGCATGCTTACGCACGCGTCTACGAGCGGCTGCTGTCCAGCCGGAGACTTTGCATGCGGAGGCTATTGGAGATCGGCCTTTGTCGCATCGCCGCGGAAGGCGACCAGTCCGAGACCCCCTCGGTCGCGCTCTGGCAATCCTATTTTCCTTACGCCGAGGTGATCGGTGTCGACCTGACGGATTTTTCTCAGTTCAACAATGAGAGGTTCAAGTCTTTCGTCTGCGATCAATCCAAGCTGGAGGATCTGCGCTCGGTCGCGGCGAAGCTGGAACCGGGCTCGCTTGACGTGATTATCGACGACGGCAGCCACGCCTCGTTCGACGAGCAACTGACGCTGCGCGAATTCTTCCCGCTGCTCGCAGAGGGTGGATGGTATTTCATCGAAGACCTCGACTGGCAGCCAACAAGCGAAAATGCCGTTGAAATCACACTCACCAAGCATCTCTTGCGAGAAATCCAACAGCACGGCACGGCCCGATCAATCGACCCGGTCGGTATCAGCGACCTTGCCGATCAGTTCGCCGAAATCCGGTTCTTCGACAGCCATTTCGAGCTTAGCCAGGCAAAATTGCTCGGAGGGCTAGTGGCGATCCGCAAGCGCGGAGGCGTCGGCCTTGTTCGATGAGCGTCACAGGGCGGTGCGGTCGGGTTCGGGCGAGTCCAGCCGTTCAGCGGGAGGTCGCTTAGCGACTGCGTCCAATCGCGGACCCCTTCCTTGAAGATAGCGGTCTACACCATCGCGTTGAACGAAGCCGCACATGTTGAGAGGTGGGCAAATTCGGCCGTCGGCGCCGACTATCGGATAGTCGCCGACACCGGCAGCACCGACGACACGGTATCCCGACTGATCAACGCCGGCGTCACCGTGCACCGGATCGCGGTCCGCCCATGGCGCTTCGATGACGCCCGAAATGCCGCCCTGGCACTCATCCCCGCCGACGTCGACGTGTGCTGCACGATGGACATGGACCGTTTCCTCGAGCCCGGCTGGCGCCCCAAGCTGGAGGCGGCCTGGAGACCCGAAACGACAGCCCTCTATTGCCAGACGATCTATAGAGCGAGTGTCGACGACCCCAGACCGTTGCGGCAATGGGCCACCAAGAATTTTCACCATCGCTGGGGATATCGCTTCAAGCGCCCCGTCCATGAGGCCCTCGTCTTCACCGGAGAAAGGGAGGTGGTCACGACCAGCAACGACCTGGTCATGTTCGAGGTGCAGGACCTGGCCAAGCCAACCAGGAGCAGCTACCTGCCTCTGATGGAGGTTGCCTACAAGGAAGATCCCGACGACGCACAGATGTGTTTCTGGCTCGGGCGGGACCTGATGTGGGCCAACCGGCCCGACGAGGCCGTTCAATTGCTTGAGCGCTACCTTGGCTTGCCGACAAGCACCTGGGGCGAGGAACGGTCAGAAGCGATGCGCTACATCGCACGCATGATGCCGGACCAGAGATTGGTGTGGTTGGACAAAGCGCGAATGGAAGCGCCGCATCGGCGCGAGATCTGGGCCGACCTTGCGGAGGAACTCCACGGCAGGGCCGACTGGTTGAATCTGTTCTGGGCGTGCAGCAACGGAATCGAAAACACCCGTCGCACCGGAAGCTATCTCGATGACCCGAACTGCTGGGGCTTTCGGCTGTTTGATCTGGGCGCCATCGCCTCATGGCACCTGAATGCGATGGACCGTGCTGTGGAATGGGGGCAGATGGCGCTCGAGCTTGACCCGGGCAATGAGCGTCTCAGGAACAACCTCGATTTCTTCATTCGGCGCCGGCACGAAGATCGAGCAGCGCCGCTCGGCGAAGAAGGTGTTCGGTGAAGGCTATCGGTTGCCTGATGGGACGGACTGGCCGACTGCGGTCAACGCCAGCCTGTCGCTCACGTATTGATCCGTACCGATTCCTCCGGCCGTTCGTCACTGATGACAAGCGGTGGCAAGCACACATAGGCTTTGAGCGAGGGCATCACGCCCGCCATGATGCAATCGATGCCTGCATTGTTCAGCCTTAGGCCGAAGCCTGCAAAATCCACGATCATCGGCCGTATCGGAAGGCACCACTCCAACAGCGCGCGCGCGCCACGTGGCGAGACGGAGTAACAAACCGTGCCGAGCAGATAGCGCGCTCGAAGCAGAGCAGGTTCGATTTCCGCCTCCTGGAAGTCAGCAATATGCGTCATGACTTCGCCCGGAAAGAACTCCAGCCTGGCACCGGTTCCGCCAGGAAGGGCATCTAGCCAGGCATAGCATCGCAGACTTGCACTCCACAGGATGAAATCCCAATCGGCCGGGATGTTCGCCAAGAGCGCGTTCGTATGTCGTTCGAACTCGCGAGAGAAGATCGCATCATCTTCGGCAACCGTTATCACCTTGTGCCGACCGACGGCCTCTCTCCAGAGCGTCACGTGCGAGATGGCGCAGCCCAGACTCCCAGGCGCATACTCCAAATCCGAACTGATAACCCTACGCTCTATCAGCTTGTCGCGGTCGATGGATTTTCCGTCAAATCCGGAGAACCTCCGGACTTCCGGCAGGTGCGAGTTCAACTTGCGAAATTTATCCAGCCGCCCGACACTTCGATCGAGATTGATTACATAAATCTCCGACATGACGCTTTTAGCCCCATTTTGGCGATGGTTCGTCCATTCACTCACTTTGCATCGAGCGAACCAGCTTGCGCCCCGGCCTCCACTTGAGAGAACTTCAAGTCTAGCCGGATCGGTGGTAGCTGGCGAGACGGCTTGGACCAGGCATTCGAACTTTTGGAGGATTTGCGTCCGCCAACTGGAGAGGCTATGAGGCGCCGAGATTTGGCGGTTGGCATCATCGTTGCGGCAGCATCGGCTACCGCAATGGCAAAGTTTTCGGCCATCCTGGACCCGGGCTATGCAGCTATGCCATCCCCCCGGAATAAGACACCCGCGACGCTTCTGTCCGCCCCGCTCGAACTCGCGGGCAATTGGGGCCGCATGCTCCCGCAAGCGGCAGAACAGGTCGTTGAAAAGGCGCGGCGCGTCTGCCTAGACGGCATCCGACTGCTGTCTGATCGCCAGCCGGCAAGGCTCCGCGTCGACCGCCATGGCACCGGACAGCCGGCGATCTGGCTGCATCCCGACGGCAGCAGTATGGCCTGGATCATTGTCGACATCGGCGAACGGGACTGGTCGAAGCTTGCCTACCAGTTCGGCCATGAACTCGGCCATGTGCTTGCCAACAGCTGGCAGGCCGATGCGAAGCCGGCACCGCCTTGCCAATGGCTGGAGGAAGCTATGGTGGAGGCCTTCTCGCTGCGAGGCCTGGGACGCCTGGCGAAAGACTGGAAACAGGACCCGCCTTTCGCAGGTGACAACGCTTTCGGCGATGCCATTGCCGAATATCGCGAGAACGTCATCAAACGCTATACCGCCCTCGCCGACAGCCAGGGGCTAACCCGAAATGCTGCGACGTGGTTCGCCGACCACCGAAACGAGATCGAAATTCCAGGTCTCAATCCGTTCGCGCAAGCAATGTGCCCGACTATTCTCGCAGAATACGAACAGGTTCCCGATTGCGTTGAGGCGCTGGGCGCGCTCAACCGCTGGCCTGGCCGCAGCGGGGTTCCAATCGCCGAATATCTCCGCCGATGGAAAAAGAGCTGTACCGAATTGCACGCCTCGCCGCACCTGCCGGTCCGACTCCAGCAATTGTTGCATGTTACCCGGGAGCGACGCTAACCAAAGCTCGGCAATGTGGCGGGAATCTTGTGATCGGACACATACGGGGGCCTGCGCGGACGCTACGGGTTTCCAACAAAACAGGGTCCAGAACGCCCAAGCCGGCAGTTGGTCAGCGGCCGTCCGTATGTCGTGGCTGATGTGGAAGGGATTGTTGCTTGGCAGCGTCCGGATCGGTCTCCTTCGCCTTCGGCTCGGAGTGTCGCCGACCATATACAAGCCTGAACACAATCGCGAGATAGCCGACCTGCAACAGAAGCGCGGCTAGGAGGCTCCAGGCAATGCTCATCCAGACGGACCCCGTGGCCTCATAGGCCCAGGTTCCGACTACGCTCGACGTGATCAGCATTCCGACCAGAAACTGAGGAAAGTACATCTCCCCAATCCTGCTTCCAGGCACTCGAGGCGAAAATTTCACTATTTTAGCAATCGAGCAAGTATCGCCATCTGTACCAATTTCGACGCAGCACCGAGTTTCTCATTCAAGCAGCACGGTAACGGACGACGCTGGAACGTCAGGTCGAAAGCTTGGAGGATGACGTGTCCCTAGGTGAATTCCGAGTTGGAAGGCGAGCGGATGTCCGGCGGGTGGCGATATCAAACAAGGTCGCCAGCGCGTACACACCCGCCGGGGAGTGAGCGACTGACGAAGATGTGGGGACTTTGCGTGGGCCTTTCTGCACCGATTCCTGCCGCAGTACGCCGTTCGTTTCGCTTTTCCATTTCTCCCCCGAAACGAAGACGTAAGCCTTACCCGCGAACTCGCCATTAGAAGGACGCAAAAAGGCGGACCAGGGAATACCGGGTCCGCCTTGTCTGCCGACGGGCTTCGGGGAAGAAGGCTGGGTTCGACAAACTATCCGAGGCAATCTCGGCTGGCGTTTATGCTGAGGCTCGGCAAACAGAACAGTGCGCTTTTTTCGCCGCTCGCTCAATTAGCTCAATGGGCTTTAGCTCGATCAGATTACCATGTCGCCTCCCCAAAGTGCAGTGGGTTGGGCGAAGGACATGCACCAAAAGAAGGACTTGATGCATGTCGCGCAAACTTGTGCAGCGGTTTTTCGGAGAAGACATGCACAAAACAAAGACTTAAAAGCGTATTTCTCGATCCATTTCGCCGCGATGCGCTCTAGCCGGCAGCAGCCTATGTTGTTTTTTTCACAGTCAGCGACACGTTTTTGTTACATTAAGATGCAACCTTAATCTCTGGGTGGCTAAGGTAATCGGAGATGACATACAAGTCGGTTCAGGAAACCCTCCGTGCAGCTGGAATCGTCATAAGCAAGAAAGGCGATGTCCACCGCATAAACTTCTTCGGCGGCCTGGAGGACACCGCGCACTATACCACGAGCCTCAAGGAGGCGCTGGAACGGGGCCTTGCTATGGCCAGACCGCAGCGTTCGTAGCCAGCGCCGTCGATTGGTAGCTGTGTTCCGTTGCGGCGAGCGGCTTGATCGCCTGGTCAATTCAGGCGAGATGCGCAGCGAACCGACTCTACGAGGCTAAGAAGTTCATCCCAGTAGGGCGAAATGTCGAGGCCGAGACCAGCGCCGTAGGACAGCAGAGAGAACTGTTGCGCCAGTTCATCCTGCAGACGCCGGGCTTCATCCGGATCAGAGATGGAAATGGTAGCCATAGCGGCCAGATCGCGGCACCTGGCATCGGTTTCCAAACCGGGACCGCCAACAATCACGCCGAGTTCGACCATCATCGATATGAGTCGCACAAGCCCCCTCCGGCGATCTGCGCAACACAAGTGGCCGAGAATCAATCACGATTGATCAGAAATGGGAAGCCCATTTCGGGGAATCCCACAATCTTCGTAAATCACCCTCCCGTGGAAATGACGTTTTTCCTGAGGAATACTGTACCAGAAAGTCGTGATCGCAATAGAAGGCGGCCGGGCAAGGTAGGCCTGCGACGTCACGGATCGCTCTGCTATGCCGGGAGGCGCTTTCAGCACTGTTTGTGCCGGATGCTCGCCGCTGGAAGTTCCTCCAGGCACGGACAGATGGACCGAGGCTCGATGTCGCCACGTCCCGGGCAGATGGACGGGCGATGGGCTGAAGTGGATGGGCGCCCGGGCGGACGCCCATCCAACCTCGTCATGACATGAACGCGGGCGTAACTTAGCCGCCACCACCGGAGCCGCCCGATCCGCCACTGCCGCCGGAACCACCCGAGCCGCCGGAACCGCCCGAGCCCCCGCTACCGCCGGAACCGCCGGAACCGCCCGAGCCGCCGCTGCCGCCGGAACCACCGGAGCCGCCGCCAGAGCCACTGCCACCGCCGGAACCGCCTGATCCGCCGCCGCCACCGGATCCGCCACTGCCGCCGGAGCCACCCGAGCCTCCGCCCCCGCCGGAGCCACCGCTCCCGCCGCCATCGCCACCACCGGAGTCACCGCCGCCATCACCGCCGCCGGAACCACCATTGCCGCCGCCGGAGCCCCCATTGCCGCCGCCGGAACCCCCATTGCCGCCGCCGGAACCCCCATTGCCGCCGCCGGAACCGCCGCCCTCGCCGTCGCTGGCAAGGACGGAAGCGATGAGAGCCGTCGTGATTGGCGGGCACATTGCGATTTGTGCGCGCGTGAGGATGCTTGCGCGGTTGCTGGCGATGCAGCAAAGCGCGTAGTTGGATTCCGTCAGCGGCTGGCATTGGGCGGCCGTCATGCGCGGTCGAACATTGCTCTGTGCCGATGCCGGAAGCGTCGAATTCACCGCCATAAGGGCGGATGAGACAAGCAGAATTGCGCGAGCGCTGCTCGCGCACCTTGGGTACAGGTGCATTTCTTCCTCCTAAGAAGGGAAAAAAGGCGCTCCCGTCCCCAAACTGGGCGCTATGTCAAAGTTTCCGACCATCGGAAACAATTTGTTAAGCATACATTGTTTTAGAATCTGTGCAAACGCTAATAGCGAGTCTTGATTTACCAAACCGGCGAAGATGATCTCGGTCTATCGATCCGAGGGGATGGAACGTGATTCGTTTGGCAGCGCTCGTTGCCGCAGTCATGGCTATGGCTGGCTGCAGCGAAACCATGCAGACTTCCGGCACTGCGTCCATGATGGTCACCAAGGGTTACGCTTTCGCCCCGCCGGCCGCCCACGGCTTCTGCGCCAGGCAGCCAAGGCTCTGCAGCCCAGGCGGACACGTCAAGCAGGTGAAGCTCACCGAAAGGCGCATGGCCGAGTTGAAGGCGGTCAACAGTTCCGTCAATGCCAGGATCATCGAACGTGACGACCGTTCCACCGGCCTCGGCGACGATTGGCGGATACCGACAAACGCCGGCGATTGCGAGGATATCGCGATCCTGAAGAAGAGCGAGTTCATGAAGCGCGGCTGGCCGGCTTCAGCCCTGCTGCTGACGGTCGTTACGTCGGGCGGCGCGGGCCACACCGTGCTTACCGTTCGCACCGACAAGGGCGACCTGATCCTCGACAACCGAACCGACGCCGTCAGGAACTGGGCGCAGACTTCCTATCGCTATTTTGCGCGGCAATCCCAGTCCGAAAACGGCAAGTGGCTGCGGATCGATTCCTGATCGATTGTCCCCGTCGGCGCAGTGCCGCGCCTTGACCGCCGGCGCAATTTCGCGCCGCGCAGAGATCCATCAATCCTTTGATCGGCTTGCACGGCCGGTTCCGTCATGGAACCATCATCGGGGGCATTCCTTGGCTTTGGTCCAAGGATTGGGGATGGCCGATACAAGGACCATCGACTATTGCCGACGCTCCACGAGCAAAGGGCAACGCCATGCGTGTGGATGTCATCGACAGTTTCGAGGCTCTCGTTGAGCTGAGGGACAACTGGGATGGGGTCTACGCTGCTGACCCGGAGGCTCAGTACTTCATGTCCTGGCCATGGATGGCGGGCTGGTTCAAGCGGCTTCGCTACCAATGGCTCGTCCTGGCCGCCAAGGAAGACGATTCAGCCAGCTATGTCGGTTTCTTCCCGCTTCAGCTCCGAACGGAACGAGCCAGGGACGGTGCGTTCCAAAACGAATTGCGGACGGGCGGCGGCTACTTCGCAGGATATGCCGGCTTCCTTTGCAAACCGGAGGTTCAGGATGCCGTTGTCCGGGCCTTCGCCGATCATACGAAGCGGCTGAACTGGGCCAAGCTGCATCTTGAGAACATCTTTGCATCGCCGCGGCGGCTGAGTAGGTTCCTCGAGCAATTTTCCGCGCCGGAATTCCTGACCGGCAAGATGAGGCGTCCCGACGACGGCGACGGCATCGACCACGACATCTATGTCTATGTGAACCTGCCGGGCGACTGGGAAGACTTTCTCAACGACCGGCTTGGCGCGGCGACCCGCAAGACCGCGCGGCGGACGCTAAGGGCAATCGACGACGCATCCGAGTATCGCGTCACCAACGTGACCGCCGCAAGGCTGGAGCGCGATCTGCAGACGCTACTCCGGTTCTGGGAAAGCCAGTGGGGCGCGAAACTGGCGGCGCGATATCACCCAGGCCTGCCGCAGGCGATGATCAACAACTTCCGTAACATGCTGCGCTGTGCCTTCGAGGACGATGCTCTCTATCTTCCAGTCCTGTGGCGGGACGACAACCCGATCGGCGTGCAGGCCACCTTGATCGACCGGAAGAACCGGGCACTAATCGGGATGCTCAACGGGCGCGATCTCGCGGTCAAGAAGCCCGCGCCCGGCTTCGCGCTTCATCTCTACAGCATACGCTGGGCCATTCAGAACGGCTTTGCCGTCTATGATCTGCAGACCGGGGATTTCTCTTACAAATATGATTTCGGCGGGCTCGAGCGCCGAGTCGAATGCCTTCTCGTCAGCACGGCCAGCCGCCGCAATCTGCGCGACCGCCTGGAGAGCCGGAGCCTGCCGGTCGTGCTCGCGCGCGCCAAAGCGCTTCATCAGGCCGGCGATCTTGAAGCGGCTCTGCGTGGTTGCCGGCAGATCCTGGCTGCCGATCCGGCCCATGCCGAGGCGCTATCGCTGCTTCGACAACTGGATGCCGCGCGACAGGCTCTTCTGCCGCAAAAGCTCAGCGTTGCCGCCCGTTTGCACCAGGCCGGAAACCTGGCCGCGGCGGAAAAGATCTACCGCGAGATCCTGGACGTCGAACCCGGGCGCTTTGACGTGCGCTACCTCCTTGGCGTGATTTGCCTGCAGCAGCACCGTTATGGCGACGCGGAGCGGCAGGTCGGCCAGGCGATCGAGATCAATCCGAACATCGCTGCCGCGCACTACAATCGCGGCCTGGCGCTGATGAAGCTCGACCGAATAAAGGACGCGCTCACAAGCCTTGACGAATGCATCGCGCTGGAGCCGGGCCACAGCCGGGCCCTGGCGCTTCGCACCGAGGCGCTGAAAGCCATCGGGCGGATCCCTGCCTCGGTTGCTTGAAGCGCGTCGCGCTGAAACGGATTCCGGCGACCTGCTTCAAGTCTTTGTTTTGATGCATGACCGTCCTAGAACTGCGCACATTTCTGGGCGACATGCATTAGCAGGGAGCAACCAATCCGGACGAGATCCGCGGCCGCGGCTTATCTCGGGAACGAATTGTCGATAACGATCGACCAGATATCCTTGTTTATTTCCCTGATGTCCTCGATGGAACCGTGGATTCTTCTCATCTCCTCGTCATCGAGCGCTTCGATCTTTCCGTATTTGACCTCGTCCTTGCCGTCCACGATGCGCATCAGCTGCGTGCTTCCGTGGGTTCCGGCCTCGTCGAACGAATAGATGCAGTGGCTGTATTTGTTTCGCAACTTCGCCTGGCGGGTGAGCTTGCCGGTGACTGTCAGCACCGCCCGACGGCAGGCGGCCGGCGTCTTCGGGATTTTCGCCAGCCGCTCTACCAGCTCGATGCGCGCGCGGGTCGTGTTCAGCGTCAGGAAGATGATGATCGCCGTTTCCTTGTCGACCTTCGCAAGACCGGCAATCAGATAGATCAGCAGACTCTCGGTGTTGGTCCATGTGTAATTCAGTTGGCCAACGAGGAGCAGTATCTCCTGAAACCGAGGCATCATCGGCTCACGGCGAAGATTGGACGGACTGTGGCGAACCGGATCGTTCCAAGCCGCCGTGAAAGCTATCCTTGCGCGCATGAAACACCGCTGCCGCCTCGGTCCGGTTGTGAGCCCCAAGCTTGGTTATGATGTTGTGCAGATGGATCTTGACCGTGTGCTCCGACAGGCGAAGGGTCGCGGCTATGATCTTGTTCTGCAATCCGCGAGCGACCATTTCCAGGATCTGGAACTCACGGTCGGTCAGTTCGCCCATCTCCTCGAAACCGGACCGGTCCGGCCTTGGTTGTTCGGCAGGCGTCGAATGATCCGACGCCTTTTGCGAGAGGCTGCGTGCGTATGACTGGAACATCGCCAAGGGGAAATATTCGCCGCCGCGAAGCATAAGTCGGATGACCGAAAGCCAGACGTCAAGCTTCAAATCCATGGGCAGGACGCTGCGCACGATCTTTAGATCGAGAACGTCGTGCATTGAGACGGAAGCTCGGCTGTCGTGCTGCACCAGGACGATCGGCGCCGCCGGATGATGCCGCATCAGTTCGGCGGCATAGCCGTCGATCTTATGCAGGAGCTCGGTGTCGATAAGGACCAGGCAGACGGGATGCTCGAACGGCGCGCAGGCCGCTTCGATGCTTGTAGCCTGCTCGACGACTATCGAGGGAAATTCCCTCTCGATGGCGTATACTAGACATTCTGGAAAGCTATCAGTAGAGGAAACAGTCAGGATAATTCTACGCGCCGCCCAACTCTCTCCGGCACCGCTACCTACGGTGCTGCGCACGTTAACTCTGGACATGGTTGCCACCCCACCCTAGACGAATACTGTCGGTTTAATTCTTTCCCTTCTTCAAATTTTCGGGGGCCGCCACCCCGCAAACAGCTAGCCTTAACGACTTATACACCAAATTAGACCGGACTGATATAGTTCGGATGAGCTATAGCTAATTTCTCCGTCGTCGCTGCCGACCGGAGACGTTCGACAGAGTCGCCTTCACCTGATCCGGGCAGGAATATCGGCATGCGCGGCCGGAGCACGTCTGGGCAGCGGTCCAGCCGAACGGGCTAGCCCGAACTGTCAGCTTACAATCACCGCCCTCTGGTTCCAGACTTTCCCGGGTTCCATGTGGGATTGGGGCATATCCAGGACTCTCCCGTTTGAACGACCGGATCCTTGGTGATCCGGCGCTCCCCCGGGTTTTGCCTTGGGACGGCCGCCTCTCCCGAAGTCAAAGGGAGGTACTCAAGCAAGTCATGACGAAATTCGGATTGCGGACCTCAGTCCCCTCGGTCCGGCAGTCCATTCACCGCATTAAACGCAACGTCCGCGTACAGCCCATAGCCGCGTAAGAGAAGAATGCGGTTCGGCAGTCGCGGCCTTCAAACAGAGGACACGACCATGTCTCTCGACCTCGACAAGAACAACATCAACGCATTCGGTTTGCAGATCGTCGACAGCGAATTCGATATCGGTGACGGCGGTGGCGAAAACGAAAACAAGAACTACAATACCAACGACGCCAAGAACGAGAACGAAAACGAGAACAAGGCCTCGAACGAGAACGAAAACAAGAGCGACAACGACAACTCGAACGAGAACAAGTCCTCGAACGAGAACGAAAACGAGAACAAGGCCTCGAACGAGAACAAGAACGAAAACTCGAACGAGTCCAAGAACGAAAACTCGAACGAGAACAAGAACGTCAACGAGACCAAGGTCGACGTCGACGTCGACGTTGGCGTCAAGCTCGAAGGTGAGCTCGGCAATTCCGACGATGATTTCGCCGATATCTATGCCAACGACGACATGAAGATCGACACCATGATCAACAATAAGGACGGCAACGTCACTTATGATCCTGGCGACGACGTCACCTTCAAGGACATCCTGAACAATTCGATGACCGGCGCCGGCACCAACACCGCGTCGATCATCAACCAGACCCTGAATATGTATGACAACGACAAGCTCGACAACGCGACCGTCAAGAACGACGCCGATTTCAAGCTTGATCTGAACGCCAAGGGCGGCCACTCCGAAGCCGGTGACGGCATCTCGGCAGGCGGTGGGACCGCGGACGGCGGCAGCGACGCCAAGGCCAATGGCGGCGAAGGCGGCAATGGCGGCGACGCCAAGTCCGACGACGTCGAAGCCGGCGACGGCAAGGGCGGCCTGGCTCTCAGCGCGGCTATCGGCGGCGACTCCAAGAGCGACAACAAGGCCGACGCGGGCGACGCCAAGGCCGGCGACGGCGATAGCGGCGACGCCAAGGGCGGCGAAGTCGACACAGGCGACGCCAAGGGCGGCTACGGCGACGGCGGCAACGCCAACGGTGGCGATGGCCTCGGCCTCGGTTTCGGCCTCGGACTGGGCCTCGGTGTCGGCGCTGCGGAAGCCGGCGATGCCAAGTCTGACGACGGCGGCGACGCCAAGTCGGATGCTGGCGACGCCAAGGCGGATGCTGGCGATGCCAAGGCCGATGGCGGCAATGGCGGCAATGGCGGTGATGGCGGCGACGTGACCGGCGGCGATGCCAAGTCGGACGGCGGCGATGGCCTCGATGTCGACGGAAAGCTGTCGCTGCTGAACTACGGTGAAGGCGGCGACGCCAAGAGCCTCGCCGGCGACGCCACCGGTGGTGGTGGCGGCGGCGGTGGCGGCGGTGGCGGCGGCGGCGCCGACGCTGATGGCGGCAATGCCAATTCGGATGGCGGCACCGCCAATTCGAACGGCGGCGACTCCGAATCGTACGGCGGTGACGCCCTCGGCGCAGGCTGGGGCGCTGGTACGGGCTCGGGCTCGGGCTCCGGCACCGGCGGCGCCGGCGGTACGGGCGGTGCTGGCACGGGCGGTGACGGATCCAGCGGTGACGGAACCGGCGGCGCGGCCACCAGTGGCGGCGCTTACGGCGGCGACAGCCTCGGCGGCTTCGCAGCGGCCTTTGGTGGTGACGGTGGCCATGCGCTGAGCGGCGCCTGGGCTGACGGTACCGGCGGCGACGCCACCGGTGGATACACCGCTTCCGGCTACGGTGGTGCCGGCGGCGCTGGCGGCCAAGCCTTCAACGGTGACGGCGGCACCGGCGGCGACGCTGGGATGTGGGGCTCGCAAAATGGCGATGACGGCTACGTGACCGGCACGAGCCACTCTTCGGCCGACGGCCTGATCGACGTCAGCGCCTTCAATCAGCAGATCGTGATGGGCGCCAACCTTCAGGAAAACCTGGTCGACCAGACCGTGGTTGGCGGCGACTACCACAACACGCTGACTGGCGAGGACGCCGGCGACCATACCGGTACCTGATCGATGTCACACGACTGATTTCGTCACGAAATCAGACAGCTTGGGACTGCGCGGAGTTTCCGCGCAGTCCTTCCATCCGGGAGACATGCCGCCCCGACCGAGCGCGAATGATCTCAAGATACGGAGGCTACCGTGTACACGATGCAGCTGGACAAGATGACCGAGGTCATCTCGCATTTCATCGGCATGTTCGAGATCTCGGTCGAGGAGGCACGGCAGCTAAAGACCTACGACGAGTTCAAAATTGCTGCGGCCACCAAGGAAGAAACTCCCGACCTTCCAAACACGAATGCCAACGTCAAGGCGCCTTATACCCTCGACGACTTCGATCCACACGTTCCGTATATGGGGGTCAAGCCGGACCTGGTGCTGAACACGGTCAGTTCGAGCTTCTGGTACACGCCGCCCGAAATCGTTCAGCACGGCCATCTGAGCCCCGGCCATCATCACTTCCATCTGCCGCATCTGCCGGCTTTCGGTGGCGGCATGGTCCTGCCAAACATCGAACCTCCAGGCGCGATCGCAGCCTACATCAACCAGGAAATCCGCCTGTCCGACAACGACTATGTCGGCGCCGGCGGACATGGGCTGATCTTCACGCCCGCGGCGGTCGACGACAGCAGCCATCTGGCCTCGCTGATGAACGCAGCGGCGGACGTGTCGCCGATCGACGATGTGACGTTGCTGGGCACTCCCGACGACATGGCGGCCGCGGTGGTGACCATGGGCGAACGCATCGCGGCCTACACCGAGGACCCGAGCGGCGAAGCGAACGTCTTCGTCCTGCACCCAGACGCGACTTCAGGCCCGATCTTGGGAACCTATGTCAACGGCCAGCTGGTCGACGATGCCGACGCGCCGAAGGCGGAGGACCACATCAATCTCCTCAAGGAACAGCACCAGGATGACGAGGTTGCCAGCGCTGGACCCGACAAGGACGACTACAACACGCCGCCGGATTCCTCCGACTTCATGTCGGGCTGGGGCAACGGCCTGCTCAGCCCATGCGTTGAATTGGACACCGGCACCAACACGCTGATCAATTCGGCCGTGCTGACCAACAACTGGACGACGACATCGGTCGTCGCCACTGTCGGCAACAGCTATGAAATCAATGCCATCATCCAGATCAACGCACGCTGCGACACGGATATCGTAAGCTCCTCCCTGAATGGGTGGAAGCTGGGCAACGCCCCCGACGAGGCCTTCAACATCGCCGCGTTCAAGCACATCGACCCGTCGTCCGGCAGCGTGGCACCAACCGCAGCGGACGGTTTCCCCGCCGCCTGGGTGGTGACGCAGGTCACCGGCGACCTCATCATCACGAACTGGATCCAGCAGTACTGCTTCATGACCGACAACGACACCACGGTTATGTCCTCGTCGGGTGTCAGGACCAGCGTGAGCACCGGCGACAACACGGCGATCAACGACGTGTCGCTGAACGAGCTCGGTCACTACTACGACCTGATCATCATCGGCGGAAACATCTACGACGCCAACATCATCCAGCAGATGAATTTCCTGATCGACAACGATCTCATCGGCGCGGTCGATGGTTTCCAGACTTCCGGAGAAGGCTCCTACTCGACCGCCGGCAACCTGCTCTGGAACGATGCGACGATCATCAATGTCGGCGGCCAGAACCACTATGAGGCCTTGCCGACGTCCTATCTTCAAGCGGCCCAGGACTTCGCGGCCGGCAAGGACGCCGGCCCTGGCGACATACTGAACGACCCAGCCTTCGCCGGTATCGGCGCCTTGCGGGTTCTCTACATCTCCGGCGACCTGCTCAACGTGCAGTATGTGTCGCAAACGAACGTGCTGGGCGACAGCGATCAGGTTGCCTTGGCGATGAACCAGTTCGTCGCCCATCCCGAGGCGGAATGGACTGTCACCACCGGCGGTAATCAGGTGGCGAACTTCGCGGGGATCATCGACGTCGACGGAACCGACAAGACCTATGTCGGCGGCAAGCACTATTCGCAGGAGATCCTGATCCAGGCCGACATCATCTCGAGCGATCCTGAACTCGGCGGACAGAATCCGGACGCGCTGGTCAACGAAGCGATCGCGTTCCTGGCCGACGATGCGGGCGCCGACGACACGCAGATGGACCATTTGATAGTCCCGACGCCGGATCATGTTCAGGCGGACGGCGTGCAAACAATATTGGGCTGATCCGGGAACCGGGGGATACAATGACCGATGATCGCGACCTGCCTTGGGACACGTTTGCCGAAGACCTAGAGGCGGCGATGCAGGAGGACGACCAGGGATCGTCGAGTTCCGCGGTGCCTCGCAAGACGCTTTCGAACGCCCTGCGGCAGCATGAGCTGGCGATCGACCGGACCATCAAGACAATCGACAATGCCGTCGGCCAGTTTTACGATGCAGTCCCCCATCGCGAGGTAAAGGCCGGTCAGGACCGACCTTTGCCGCAGGTCGACGGCCGGAGCGCAGTAACCAGTCAGCCGAAACCAGAGCAGGCCACAGCGCCCCTGCCTGCGCACCAGCCAGCGAGAACCCCTGCATCGACCAGCCCGGCTGGGCAGGCGGACGGGGGCGGCGTGGTCAGGCAAATCGTCACGCCTCCCACAACGACGAATCCACAGGTCAGCGAAGCGAAGGCGGCCGCGGCCGGCCCCATCAAAATCGCACCCGCCTTGCAGGAGGGGCGAACCGAGGAAAGAGCAAATCCAGTTCTGCAAACGACAGGCGGGCCACCGAACCTGCCCAACGAGATGCGCGCCAATGCAGTGCATCCTCCGGCTTCTTCCCCAGCACCCGTAGCCGCCGTTGACATACCGAACTTCATGGCGCAGCGACAACTGTGCAAGCCGGAGCCGGCTCCGCAGCCAAGTCAAAGTTCCATCCCCGGCACCACACGGGCGCGTTCGACTGTCGCACCTGAGCCGCTGCCGCCAACGCCAACATTCCAGACGCGACCGGCCGAATGGCAGGGGCCAGCTTTGACGGCCAAGAAACCTGCTGCTCCGCCTTCAGCCGCCGTTGCAAAAGGTGAGCCGGTGGCCACCGAGCCTCCCGCGACGACAGCGCCGACGATCGACAAGCTGAATGTCCCGGCGGACGCGGCGTCGCCGAGGCCACAGCCTGTGCCCCAACGGCCAGCCGAACCCACGCCCAAGCCGATGCCAGCGGCCGAAAGGCAGAATATCCAGGCCAATGCAGCGCCGCCGAGGCCACAGCCAGCGGCCCAACGGCCGGCCGAACCCATGCTCAAGCCAATGCCAGCGACCGAAAGGCAGAATATCCAGGCCAATGCAGCGCCGCCGAGGCCGCAGCCTGCGGCCCAGCGGCCGGCCGAACCCACGCTCAAGCCAATGCCAGCGACCGAAAGGCAGAATATCCAGGCCAATGCAGCGCCGCCGAGGCCACAGCCTGCGGCCCAGCGGCCGGCCGAACCGCAGGCCAAGGTCGCGCCCGACGAACCAGCCAAGCCGTCGGTAACCGAGATGAAAGACGCGGCAAAGTCGCCCGGCATGATCACCATCGAAGGCGACACTGGTCCCATCAAGACGCAGCAAGGCGGATCTCCCCCAGGAGGTGTGGACGACAAGGGCCGGCGCGGCGGTGGTGGCGGCGGGGGTGGCGGCGCTTTCCACAAGCGCCTCGGCCCGGTCGATTTCGGCGCTTCGCTCAGGGCCGGATTGAGCGCGGTCAGGAAAAACCTGCTGATCGTCATGCTGTTCACGGTCGCCTGCAACATACTGGTCCTGGCGATCCCGATCTATCTGTTCCAGATCTCGGATCGCGTTCTCACCAGCCGTTCCCCCGACACGCTGGTGATGCTGACGGTGGTGATCGTCGGCGCGGTGATGCTGCAGGCGATGTTCGATGCGCTTCGCCGCTTCATCCTGATGCGCACGGCCGTCGAGATGGCGGCCCAATTGGGTGCGCCGATCCTCAGCGCGGCGGCCAGAGCCTCGCTTCACAGCAACGGCAAGGAGTACCAGGTCCTGGGCGACCTGCAGCAACTGAGGACCTTCCTGACCTCCGGCACGCTGCTGTCGTTCCTCGATGCGCCGATGGCTCCATTGATGGTGCTGGTGGTGTTTCTGATCCACCCGCATCAGGGCTTCATCGTCATGACCTCGGCGGTGCTGCTGTTGATCATCACGCTTTTCAACCAGCGCGCGACGGCCGCGACCTTCGGCGAGGCGAACGCGCACCAGAGCAAGGCCAACATCCATCTCGATTCGATGTCGCGCAACTCGCAGATCATCAACGCGCTGGCCATGATCCCCGAGGCCGTGAAGATCTGGGGCAAGGACACCGCAAACTCGCTCAGGGCGCAGGTGATCGCACAAGACCGCAACATCGTCTTTGCCTCCATGTCGAAGGCCGTTCGGCTGCTGACCCAGGTGACGATGCTTGGCTGGGGCGCTCATTTGGCGATCGAAGGGCATCTCACCGGCGGCATGGTCATCGCCGCATCGATCATCGCCGGCCGGGCGCTCGGCCCGATCGAAGGCGCCATCGAGGGCTGGAACCACGTCGTGCATGCCCGCGCCGCCTATGGCCGGATCGCATCGCTCCTGCAATCGTCGCCGCTCAATTTCGAGCGGTTGAACCTGCCGCGTCCCGAGGGCCGTCTCGACGTCGAACGGCTCCTGTTCGTGCCCCAGGGAACGAAGCGGGTTGTGCTGAACGGCATCTCTTTCGCGCTCTCGCCGGGCGATTCGCTGGCCATCATCGGCAATTCGGGCGCCGGCAAAACGACCTTGGGCAAGATGCTGGTCGGGTCGATCCTACCGACGTCAGGCAACGTACGGCTGGATCTGATGGATCTTCGCAACTGGGATCCACGCCAGTTCGGCGAGAATATCGGCTATCTGCCCCAGGATGTTCAGCTGTTCCCGGCGTCGATCAAGGCCAACATCGCCCGTATGCGTGACGATGCGACCGACGCCGAGATCTACCAAGCGGCGGCGCTGGCCGACGTTCATGAGATGATCTCGACCTTGCCCCACGGCTACGAGACCTTCGTCGCCGCCGACGGAGCGCCGCTTTCCGGCGGGCAGAAGCAGCGCGTCGCGCTTGCGCGCGCGTTCTTCGGCAATCCCCGCCTGGTGGTGCTCGATGAGCCGAATTCGAATCTGGATTCGGCCGGAGACGCGGCACTGGAACGAGCCCTCCAGCACGCCAAGGAAAACAAGATAACGGTGATCACCATCACCCAGCGGCCATCGCTGCTGAAGAGCGTCGACAAGATACTGCTGCTCGTCAACGGCACCGTCGCCCTGTTCGGCATGCGACAGGAAGTGCTGCAGGCCCTTGCAAACCGGGGCTTGAGCATCGAAGGCGGCTCGTTCGGCCATCAGATCCAGTAGCGGGGCCGCAAAGATGACGACCGACATCGCAAAAGTTCACGACATAGAGTGGTATTCCGAGGTGCCGCGCTCGATCTGGAAGCAGACCGCATTTGGCGCGCTGTTGATCACGGTGGCCTTCGGCGGCTTCGGCACCTGGGCTTTCACGGCGCCGCTCGCGTCCGCCATCATCGCCCAGGGCAGCTTTGTCGCAACCGGGCAAAACAAGATCGTCCAGCATCTCGAAGGCGGCATCATCAAGGAAATCCTGGTCAATGAAGGCGACCATGTCAGCCTCGACCAGCCGTTGATAAAGCTCGACGAGACCGCCGCGCAGACCAACGAACGGCAATTGTTCCTGCGCAAGGCGCGGCTCGAAGCGATCGCGGCCCGGCTGAATGCCGAGGTGCAGGGCAGCGGCAAGATCCGATTTCCCGCGATCATCCTCGACAACCGGTTCGATCCAGAGGTCTCCCCGATCATGGAAAGCCAGCAGGCCAACTTCGAGGCCGCGGAACGAAAGCGCGACAGCGACATAGCGCTGTTCGACCAGAACAAGAAGGCCATGGAATTCCGCAACGAAGGCATCGAGGAGCAGATCTCGTCGGTGCGCCGGCAACTGCAATTCCTCAAGGAGGAATATCAGGGCAAGCAAAGGCTCCTCGAGCAGGGCCTGATCCGCGGCACCGAGGTAAAGGCGATCCAGCGCGCGATGGCCGACGCCGATGGCCAGATCGGCAAGATGGTGGCGGAAGTCGCCGAGAACCGCGAACAGATCGTCAGGTTCGAGCAGCAGATCACGCAGACCAAGGATACCTATCGCCAGGCGGCGCTCCAGGAACTGCAAAGCCTGGAGGCCGAACTGGACGCCGTGCGAGAAAAGTCGCGCGAGGCGGAGAACGTGCTTCGCCGCGTGACCATCAAGGCTCCCGAGCCCGGCACCATCATACGCATGTACTATCACACCGCCGGCGGCGTTATCGAGAGCGGCAAGGCGATCCTCGAGATCCTGCCCTCGGATGTGCCTCTCGTCATCGAGGCCCAGGTGCCCCGCACCGACATCGACAACATCAAGGTCGGGCAGAAAGCCTCGATCCGGCTGATCGCTCTCAATCGCCGCACGACGCCGGTTCTGGAGGGCGAAGTCTACTATGTCTCGGCAGATGCGTTGCCGGAGATGAGCGGCCCCACGCCCAAGGAGGTATATCTGGCGCGCGTGCGCGTGCCGGCGAGCGAACTGGCAAAGGTGCACGGTTTTACGCCGACCCCGGGTATGCCCGCCGAGATCCTCGTCGCGACGGAGTCGCGCACATTCTTCAGCTATCTGACGAAGCCGATCGCCGACAGCATGGCGAGAGCCTTCATGGAACAGTGAGACCTACGAACAGGCAACGATTTCGGGGGAACCATGCAGATCGACGTCATCACGAAACGGGAGGAGCTGAACCGGCTCAGGGAGAACTGGGATGATCTCTACCAAAAGGATCCCGAAGCGCAGTTCTTCCTCTCCTGGACGTTCCTGTCGTCATACATGCGACGCTATGAAGACGCCTGGTCCGTCCTGGCGGCACGCTCGGGGCCGCCAGGATCTTCCTATATCGCCCTTTTGCCTCTGCGGCTGCGCACCAGGCTGAACAAGAAGACCGGTATCTGCCACAACGAGATCAACATGGCCGGGAACTACGCGGCCGACTATGCCGGTATCCTGTGCGCACCGGGCTTTGCCGAGCGCGCGATCCCGGCTCTTGCCAGGCATCTTCTGAAGATGAACTGGGCCAAGCTGCATCTCGAAAATCTGCGCATGTCGGAGAAGCGACGGCGCCTGCTCATCGACAACCTTGCCGACAAGCGACTAACGGCCCACAAGATGCCGCGCGTCAACAAAACCGACAATGTCGACAATTGCATCTGCCCGGCCGCCGCATTGCCAGGCGATTGGGACAGCTATCTCGAACAAAAGACCAGCTCGAACACGCGCCAGAAGATCAGACGCTTCCTGCGCAAGCTCGATGGATCCGGCGAGTTCCGCATCACCCATGCCGACGCCACCACGATAGACCGCGACATCGGCATCATCCTCGAAATGTGGCGGATCAAATGGGCGCCGCGGAAGGGCAACCTCCTGCCCGGCCTAGTCAGGTCCAACCGGATCCTGTTCAAGGACGCCTTCGAAAGCGGGACGCTGTTCCTGCCGATCCTTTGGCAGGGCGACAAGCCGCTCGGGGGCCTGGCATTCCTGGTCGACCGGGTCAAAAAAACGATGCTGTTCCATCTCGCGGGACGCGACGAGACCGCGAACGACATCCCGTCCGGGCTCGTGCTGCATGGCTATTGCATTCGTCATGCGATCGAACAGGGCTTCCGCAGCTACGACTTCCTGCGCGGCAACGAGCCGTACAAGTACTCCTACGGCGTGGAGGAGACCACCATCCATTGCGTCCTGGTCAAGACCAGGACCGGTCGCAATCTCGGCGACCGGATCGACGAGAGGTCCGTCGGGAGCGTGCTGGAGCAGGCGACCAAATTCCACGAGGCAGGCAACCTTGCCAACGCCGAAAATGGCTACCGCCAGATCTTGGAGGTCAACCCTCGCCATCCTCGCACGCTTTACGGATTGGGCCAGCTGCTGGCCGCCAAAGGCGACCACTGGTCGGCGGCCGATACTTTCGGATCGCTCGTGGAGATCGCACCGAAATCAGTCAAGGCTTGGTCAAGGCTTGCCGTCGAACTTCAGCTGCTCAGCCGGCACGCGGACGCCGCCGACGCCTTCCGCAAATTGCTTGAGCTCAATCCAGACCTGTCGGGGGCGCGATATGGTCTTGGCCGCAGCCTCGCGCAGCTTAGCCAGTTGGATGAGGCCACCAGGTGCTGAGCGCCGTCGAGGACAAAGCCGACCCAATGCTTCGCGCCAAAATCCGTCTACAGCTGCGAAAGCTGAAGGAGGACGTAAGTCCGTGCTACATAAAACTGGAGCCGGCAAACGCAGGCGTCTCGAAGCTGGAGCGGATGGACGCCTAGCCATAGCGACGCAACCCGGAGATTCGCTTCTGGTGCGTGCACATGCTGCTATCGGATTTGAAACAAAGGGTTGGATCTGATCGGTGTTGGGGGCGAACGGCGCGAGTCTATCCAGGTCCGCCGTTCCGATGAACGACGTCGCTGGCCCTCGGAACGAGCAGCAGGAAGAGACGACAAATTTCGCGCCACACATGAAGCTGCGTTTGCTATTCTTGCGTATCTTCGCGCGCACGCGCAACGGAAAAATTGACCCTAGCGTCCCTTGCGTCCTAACTTGCTGTTTGTCTGTGGCTTTCAGTCAGCATCCTCCGGCCTCTACCGTCCCTTGCGCTTCGAGGCTCAACGGCGGGCGCGGTCGATAGAGATGTTGCTGGGCGCGCATCCGCACGGTTGCCACGCTCCCGGCCCTCTCGCGTTCTCACTGCAACATAGGTGAATACAGCTTCGGCCTGATGACCCCTCAGGCGCCATAGAAGCTCTCGGGCCTCCTCCGTTAGCGGGATGGTTCGGCTCTTACCGCGTTTTCCAGTAACAGTTACTTGGTTGTTGAAGAAATTCACTCGCGACCATGTCAACCCCACGATCTCAGCGCGTCGGCAGCCGGTGAGCAAGGCAAATCGCAGAGCTGGGACATAGTCGGAGCGCATCGCTTCCAGCAGGACGGCCTCTTCATCCGGCGTCGCCTCGCGAACACGTTCCTGAGTCTCTTCCAGGACATGGTCCTTCCATTTAACTCGATTGACAGGCTGGCACCAAACCTCGCTTGCCCGACGGAGGATCGCTCGCAACGGCTCAATAACGCTGGCATTCACTCTACGGTTGGAGATACCGTCTCCTCGGCGCTTTGCGATCAACCGCGCGACTTTGGCGGAATCAATCGCTGAAATCAGCGTTCCTTTGCCAATCTCGCCTTGCAACCAGGCGAGTCCGTCTGCCTCAAGGCATGCGGGAGCGGATCGCGATCGAGGCTCAGCGAAACGGCCGTTCAATGAATGCCGAGATCGTCAGCGTGCTTGAGGACCATTTTCCCCCTGCCCCATCGCTTCCCGAGATTTTTGAACAGCTGAATTTCCTCATCCGAATGCACGAAAGGCATGATGAAACCATAACGCGTCGCGAGATCATGTCTGCGCTGAACGTGCTCAAGATCAAGCTCGACGAGTTGCAGAAGGGGCAGATTTCGGCGGCCTCAGAGAAGACTAAAGGCTCAGCGCGCCACCCTCGAGGTTAGTCAGCTACTTGCCCAGGGGCACACAAGAATAGCCCTCCCTCTGCAACCGCTTACGCCATCGGCCACACCTTGTCATCGCGCGTACCGAAATGCGGCCGCCGTTCGAACGATATGCGAAGACCTTGTTCGCGGAGGAACTGACGAGTCCGCTCGGTGTCGCGCCTGCCGACCCGCGACACCCATTCCGAAAACAGCCGCACCGCGCGCCGGTTCATGTGCCGCGACGGACAGACCAGCCAGTATCCGGGGAACTCTATGACGTCGAACTCGGTCGAGACGGGCACCAAAGCGCCCGAAACAAGATCCTCGAATGCAATTGACGTGCTTTCCAGAACCACGCCCGCTCCATCCTTCGCCAGCTGAACGGACATCGAGGAGCGGTCGAAACGATAGGGATAGGTCATGCGCGCGCCCTGGACCCCGTTACGCGGCAGCCAGTAATCCCAGCGGAAATAGGCCTTCACGCTGTCGATCAGTCTTGCCTGGCGCAACTGCTCGCGCGGATCGGATGAAAGCCTCTGCAGCTCGGTGAGATACGAAGGCGAGCACATCGGCAAGATCAGGTCGTTGACCACGCAATCCGAATAGAGGCCGGCCCAGCCCCCGTCGCCGTAGCGAAGATCGAGATCGATGACCTCGGTTTCGAAATCCGAGAAATTGGGTGTCGCGTCGACGCGCAGATTCCAAGTCGGATAGTCCTTGCTGAATTCAGCCAAACGTGGCGCCAGCCATTTCTCGCCAAAGGAGGGGCTGACCCGAAGGCTGAGCTGAAAGCTCTCGCGCTGCCGCACGATGGCGTTTCGCACCTCGCGTATGGATTCGAAGGCTTGCGTGGTGGTCTGGTAGAGCCGCTCCCCGTCGATCGTCAGGGAAAGGTGACGCTTTTCGCGCTGGAACAGCCGCACGCCCAGCTGATGCTCAAGCAAGCGCAGTTGCTGGCTGACGGCCGAAGGCGTCACCTGCAATTCCTGCGCCGCTTTTGCCACGCCGCCGAGGCGCGCAACGGCTTCGAAATGCGCCATCGACTTAAACTTGATGTCCGACATATCGTCATCGTCAGTTAAGTTCAGCTACACAGAATGTTAAGAAACGAGAATTGAGCCGAATGTCAATCGGTCGCATCTTCCTTCGATCTCGGGAGGAGATGCAGGATGGAAACGGCCCAGGGCCTGGGCGTGGCCGACAATGGGAGCGCGGCCGCGCAGGCATCGAACAGGACGCCTCTGATCGGCGCTGCCAATGTCGAGAAGAGCTACGGCGCAACCCGCGTGCTGCGAGGTGTGAGCTTTCAGGTCCGGGCCGGCGAAATCCATGCGCTGCTGGGCGGCAACGGTGCCGGCAAAAGCACGCTGATCCGCATCATCACAGGCCTCACCCCTCGTGACGCCGGCGACATTGGCTTCGCATCGGCGAAGGTCGGCCCAAGCGGCCCGATCATAGCGGTGGTGCATCAGGAACTGGCGCTGCTGCCCGAACTGTCGGTCGCGGAAAACATCGGCATTGTGCATGCGAAGTCCGGCCTGTCGCAAAGCAGCCACCGGCGCATGCGCGACATCGCACTCAACGCCCTGCGCCTGATCGATGCGGCGATCGGCGACGAGATCGTGGACCTGCCTGCGGGCAAATTGTCCTTGCATGAAAGGCAGATCGTGGAGATCGCCCGCGCGCTTTCAACGGGCGCCGAAGTGCTGCTTCTCGACGAGCCCACCGCCAACCTGACCGCGGGCGAGACGGCCAAGCTTTTCTCCGTGCTGAAGCGTTTGGCGCGCGACGAGGGCATCGGCATCGTATTCGTCTCGCATAGGATGCGCGAAATCCGCGAGCTATGCGACGTCTGCACCGTCCTGCGGGACGGCGTCACCGTGGCGAATGCGACGCCGCTTGCCTCGCTGAGCGATGCCGAGATCGTCCAGCAGATGGGCCAATCGACCCACCGTTCCGGACCACAGCTCAAGCGGCGGCAACGCAGCCCAGAGGGCACGCCGGT
>NZ_NSGC01000029.1:0-32314 GCF_002294795.1 Mesorhizobium sp. WSM3866
AATCGCTGTCCGCGAATTACTGAAATCACTGTCCGGGATTTAGCGAAAAGGGTGTCCGGGAATTACCGAAACACGCAGTCGAGGAGGTGATTCGCGATGAACATACAGTCGAATCTGTACCGCGTAGCGTCCCAGTCCCTCACCGAACTTCCGAACCCGAGTATCCCCACGCCGCCAAGTCTTTGGCTCGACCTGCCCGTGGAGAGGCAGAAGCAGATCGCGCAGGGCTTCGCGCGACTTCTCTTGCGGAGGCGATCGACGGGCGCGCCGATCAAGGCGGATCGGCATGCTGAGAGCATCGAATAGACCGGACGAGTGCGTCACTGCTGCGCATCGCGGCAAGCTCGCTTACATCTACGTCCGCCAGTCTTCCGTGAACCAGGTGCGGCATCATCAGGAAAGCACGGAGTTACAGTACCGTCTCGTCGATCGCGCGGTAGCTCTTGGCTGGCCGCATGAGCGTGTGCATGTCATCGACGAAGATCTTGGCAAATCCGGAGCCGGGACCGTCGATCGGGTGGGCTTCAAGAAGCTGATTGCCGAGATCGGACTGGGCAATGCCGGTCTCGTCATCAGCCTCGATGCTTCCCGGCTTGCCCGCAACAACCGCGACTGGCATCAACTCCTCGATTTGTGCTCGCTCTTCGGCGTCATCATTGCCGACGGCGAACGTCTCTACGATCCCTGCGCTTATCATGATCGCCTGCTGCTCGGTTTGTCCGGCATCATGAGCGAAGCGGAGTTGCACCAGATCAAGCAGCGCCTCCATCAGGGCGAGCGTCAGAAGGCGGCGCGTGGTGAACTACGTCTCCCCGTTCCCGCCGGATTGGCGCATGATCGCTCGGGTGAGATCATTCTCAATCCCGATGAGCAGGTGCAGGCCAGGCTCGGCCTCGTCTTCGCCAAATTCCGCGAGCTTCACAGTGCGCGGGCCGTGATGCGCTATCTGCGAAAGAACGATCTGCCGCTTCCCGTGCGTCCCGTCCTCGGCCCGGCGCCGCACGATGTGGTGTGGCGCCAGGCCGATAGCCCGCGAGTGTTGAGCATTCTCCAAAATCCTGCCTATGCCGGAGCGTATGTCTATGGCCGCCGGCGGGTGGATGGCGGGCGGATTAGCCATGGCGTTTATCGCCCGAAGACGACCAAGGTCCCGATCGCCGACTGGGAGGTTTGCCTTCAGGCTGCCCATCCTGGTTATATCGGCTGGGAGGAGTTCATGGAGAACCAGAGGCGACTGGCCAACAACATCAACCGCTACGAAGCCGGCCATTCGGGCGTGCCACGCAAGGGAGCGGCACTGCTGCAGGGCATCACCGTTTGTGGACGGTGCGGGCGCCGGATGAGCCTGCGCTACAGTGGTCCTGCGGGCGACTACCCGGTCTATACGTGTCGCGCCGACCGCCATCACGAGGGCGGGCCGCTATGCCAGGAAGTGCGTGCATTGCCCGTCGATGCGCACGTCGAAAGCATCCTGCTCGAGGCCTTGAGGCCGGACAAGATCGCCATCGCCATCGCCGCCCTGGGCCAGATCGAAGAGGAGACGCATCAGCTTGAGCGGCAGTGGGCGCTGCGGCGCGAGCGGGCGCGCTATGAGGCGGAAAGAGCGCGGCGCCAATATGATGCGGTCGAGCCGGAGAACCGTTTGGTGGCGCGTTCACTGGAGCGCGTCTGGGAAGAGAAGCTTCGCGCCGCCGAGGCGATCGAACAGGATTATGAACGGTGGCGGCAGGACGAGCCGCTGGTCTTGAACGAGCCGGATCGCGAGGCGCTGCAAAGGCTGGGCGAAGATCTGCCCGGCATCTGGCACTCGCCTGCGACGACGGCGGCCGAGCGCAAGGGTATTCTGCGCCTCATCATTGACGAGGTCATCCTCGACCAGAAGCGCTTCCGGGGCCAGGTCTGGTTCAAGATCCTGTGGCAGACGGGAGCGACAAGCGAGCACTCTCTCCAAAGGCGGGTCCACACCTACGGCGACTACATTGATCTGGAGCGGCTGCGGCGCCGCGTGATCGAACTCAATGCCGCGGGCAAAATGGACAAGGAGATTGCTGCGACCTTGAACGCGGAAGGCTTTGTCGCAGCACGCGGTTGCCCATTCAAGGGTGAGAATGTCTGGCTTCTGCGGACACGCTGGGGCATCCCCACCGTCAAGATCAACGGCACGAGCGCCAATCCCGATCGATGGCCGGACGGATCGTACTCTGTTCAAGGGGCGGCGGCTGCCTTGGGCGTCACACCACAAACCGTCTTCGACTATCTCGCACGTGGCTGGTTCGAGGGACACCAGCTAACGAAGGGGCAGCCGTGGCAAATCGAACTCTCAGACGACCAGATCAACACGCTGCGGGCGCGGATCGCACGCAACAGACGATCAAGGAAGGAGGTATCATGACAACTTCGGTGACCCCGCCATGACGCTTGCCGCCGTCGACCGCCTCGTCCATCACGCCACCATCTTCGAGATGAATGTCGAGAGCTACAGGCGCCGCGAGGCCATGGAGCGAAAGCGTGGCCCGGGACGCCCCGCGTCCTATGCCACACCCGCCAACAGCGTCGCTGATTGACGCGCCGCGACAATCAAACCGACAAACCCTCTTGCGCGCGACAATCAATGCCGCGATCATCACCTCCGCCGCGACACCAGATTCTCATCCAGATTGTCGCGCGCTTCTCATCAGAATTGTCGCGCCACAGTCGAGATTGGGGATGCGCGTCGCTTCGATAGGCCGCCGCCGCAGTTGATGGTCTTTCTCGGCTCCTGGGGGCGCTCGAATCGGTTACACGGTTCGCCGGTCGAGCCGCGCATCGCCTATAGGCTTTGATGACCTGCTCCATGAACCATGGTTGGCACGACGGCGCGCAACTGATCATCCAGGCGGTGTAGTCGCTGGCCGCGTCCTCGATCGCGTCGATCTTCTCCTGGAAACCTGGAAACGATCTGCTGCGCGGTCTGCTCGAAGCTCGGGCGGACAAGCCAGCGCCGGTGCGCTAATGTCCAAAGACCGCCGTTCTCGTAGTTCCGTCCATGTCGCAGGAGGAAGGAAAGTAGCTGCTGGCGTTTGCGGCGAAGGTCGTCGGCTGCGGCTTCCCGGTCCCGAACATCATGGCGGACAGCTTCGTGGACCACATGCGGCACCCGTAGTCCCGGTCAGCTCGCCAGGCCATGCAGCCGCGCCGGCATAACCGCGTCCCACCGGCTGGCCTAGACGCGCTCGCCCGGCCGCTTCGGGATCAGAGCCGGCGCAACCACCACGGTAGCAACCGCGTCCATCACTGGACGTACAGCCCTCAAGGCGCCCTGCGGAAATGCCTATAGCCACGCAGATTGGGTGACAGAGATAAACCACAGCTCCCTACCGCGATACCCGATGCCGGCATCGGCAGACGCTGGGATGACGACTAATGGTAACTCCCAAGCGCCCTGCCTGATCGAGGATGTTTTCGCACATCGGCCTATGCGACGCAGTTCAACCCTCCATCCACATAAATTTCCGACCCGGTGATGTAGGCTGAATCCTCGCTTGCCAGGAACAGAGCGGTCCGAGCTATGTCCCACGCCGTGCCGGTTCGTTTCATCGGAACGCGTCCAGCGCGTGCCTTGGCCAAAGCGTCAAAATCGATCTCAGCCTCGGCCTTCCCGCTTGTCTGAATGGTTGCGTCCCTCGCCATGGGCGTGTCGATGATTCCCGGGAGGATTGAGTTTGCGCGGATACCCCTATCGGCATAAGTGGCCGCAAGATTTCGGGTGAATGATACAACGGCTCCCTTCGAGGTGTTGTAGGCGATGTAGGGCGCACCGAGATTGCGGAAGCCGGAGATTGACGAGATGTTAATGATCGATCCCGATCCCTGCTTAAGCATTTGCGGCAAAGCATGCTTACAAGGCAAGAAAAACGCCTTGGTATTAATGTTGAGTATACGATCCCAGTCCTCGACAGTCGTACTTTCTGGACTTCCTGCTTTGAGAATTCCTACGTTATTGTGAAGCACGTCCAAGGTGCCGAATGCGTCAACGCACGCGGCTACCATGGCTTGGACCGACTGTTCATCGGTTACGTTTCCTACGAAGATTTCCGTCTGTCCGCCCTCACCCCGAATTATACCCGCAGTCTGCTCCACAGCATCCTTGTTCAGATCCGCTATCAGAACCTTGGCGCCCTCGCGAGCGAAGAGCACGGCAGCAGCCTTTCCGTTACCCCACCCTGGGCCCATGGACCCAGCGCCAGTGACGAGAACTGCCTTACCATCAAGACGACCAGCCATAGGTGTTCTCCTCAAACGCTGTGAAGGAAGTGGCTCATGCCGCCGTCGACAAATAGCAGCTGGCCGTTGACGTAGGACGATGCAGTGGACAGAAGGAACACGGTTGGGCCGCCCAGCTCTGAAGGGTCGCCCCAACGTGCGGACGGCGTGCGGACCTTGATCTTGTTCGCAAATGTTTCGTCCGCGAGCCGTTCCTTGTTGATCTCGGTGACGAAATACCCGGGAGCGATCGCGTTGACGCGTATACCGAAGGCTCCCAGTTCAGCTGATGCGGCCCTGGTGAACCCTACAATCGCGCCTTTGGCCGAGGTGTAGTTGCAAATTCCGGCGCGCGGGCTGGAGAACGCGATCGACGAGATATTTATGATGCGGCCTCGATCCGCGGCATCCACTTTCCGCATTTCAGCGGCTGCCGCCTGTGTCAGCAAGAACGGCGCAATCATATGCACCGCCATCATTCGCTCATACGTATCGACGGTTTCGTCCCAGATGGCGTTGTGCAGCAGCATGCCTGCGTTGTTCACGAGCCCCCAGATACTGCCGTGACGCTGAATGATCGTGGGGATCGCTGCAGTGACAGCATCGCGATCGGCCATTTCGAACGCCAAGTAGTCAGCTTTCAAGCCTCTCGCCTCGAGTTCTTCCTTTCGCGCCTTCCCGGCAGCTTCGTTGCGCCCATGCAGCACCACTGTTGCACCAGCCTCTGCAGCAGCTTGGGCCGACGCCCAACCCAGCCCACGCGTGGACCCGGTAATGAGGACGACTTTGCCGTCGAGTGAGAATTGGTTGTTCATAGAACTGCAGCTCCAAGCTTCTGAATTTGTCAGGGGTTTCAGGCGCGCATGCGCTCTGATGTCGGGTCGTAGAATGGCTTAAGGCTGGCCTTCGCTGGTTCAGGGCGGCCATTGACCTGGATGGCAAATTTGCCGTTGGCCATAAATTCGGATGTGACGGCCTCGTCGGCGCTCACATAGCCCATGCCGATTGCTGCCCCCAGGTGGTGCGCAAAGTTCCCGGACGTCAGGTATCCGACTGGCTTGCCGTCCATGAGGATCGGCTCGTTGTGGAAAAGCAGTGGCTCCGAGCTCTCCAGAAGGAAGCAAGCCATCCGCTTCTTGCCGATCCCGGCGGCCTTTTGGTCGACGAACGAATCGCGCCCGATGAAGGGGGTGTTCTTGTTTGGCTTGGCCGTGAAGGCCAACCCGGCTTCCACGAGGTTATCCTCGTAAACGATATCGTGGCCCCAGTGGCGGAAGCCCTTCTCCATGCGTAACGCGTCCACCGCGTGCATGCCGGCAGGACGCAGGCCGAAGCCTTTTCCCGCTACCAGAAGCGCATCGAGGAAGGCCAAGGCGTCCTGGACCGGAATGTAGATCTCCCAACCAAGCTCGCCGACATAAGAGATCCGCTGAGCCCAAAGCCGCACACCGCCCGCGCTCATCCAGCGTCCGGTGCCGAAGCTGAAGTGTTCATTGGAAAGGTCTTCTTCGGTCATGGATTGGAAAACCGCGCGAGCATTCGGGCCCTGGAGCGCGATTACCCCGAACTCATCGGTGATATCGGTGATTTCAACATTCTCCTCTTTCGCGACATGCGTCAGCAGCCAGGACCAGTCCTTCACATGGCTGCCGCAGGGAGTGGCGATCATGAACTCGTCTTCGCCCAACTTCACCACGGTCAGATCCGCTTCGATCCCACCGCGTTCGTTCAACCATTGGGTATAAACCAGCTTGCCAATCGGCACCGCGACGTCGGCACAGCAGAGCCGCTGCAGGAGAGTCTCGGCGTCACGGCCCGTGACTTTGAACTTGGCCAAGGAAGTCAAATCGTAGAAGCCGACGTTCTCGCGAACGTTGTTATGCTCCTGTGCTGCATACGGGAACCAGTTCTGGCGGCCGTAGCTATACTCATACTCCGGTTTGACGCCCTTTGGCGCATACCAATTCGGACGCTCCCAGCCTGCGACCTCGCCATGTACCGCGCCCAACTCAACGAGACGGTCATAGAAAGGCGATTTGCGGATGCCTCGACTGGAGCGATACTGATAGTAGGGCCAGTGCATGGCGTAGGAGCGCTCGAGCGCTTCGGCCACCCGGTTCTCCAGATATGTCTCATCGCCCTGGAACGGCATGGCGCGGCGGCAATCGCTTTCCCAGACATCCATGGGCGGATAGCCAAGGTCTATCCATTCAGCCATCACCTTGCCGATACCGCCGGCGCCGCCAATGCCACGGCTGTTGAAGCCGCAGGCAACAAAGAAGTTCTTCAGAAGCGGCGCTTCGCCCATCAGGTGCTGATTGTCGGTGGTGAAGCTCTCCGGGCCGTTGAAAAAGGTCGAGATGCCAATCTTCTCCAGCACCGGATACCTGATCATGGCCCGTTCGAGATACTTCTCGAAATGCTCGATCTCGTAAGGCAGTTGGCCGAAACCGAAATCGGCGGGCACCTTAGACATCGGCAGCGGATTGGCATTGTCCTCGAAGAAGCCGATCAGGAGCTTGCCTGCGTCCTCCTTGAAATAGACTCCGTGATCCAGGTCGCGCATGATCGGGAGTTTGCCGGGCAAACCCGGAATCGGCTCGGTCACGACATAGTAGTGCTCGCAGGCAAACAGCGGCAGCACCACCCCGACTTGTTTCGCCAGGTCGCGCGACCACATGCCGCCGGTCAGAACCACCTTCCTTGCCCGGATCGTGCCGTGGTTGGTCTCCACGCCCGTCGCCTGGCCGCCGTCCGTCAGGATCCTGGTGACGGTCACGCCCTCGCGGACGGTAGCGCCATTCATGCGCGCACCCTTGACCAGAGCCATGGTGACATCGATCGGGTTGGTCTGGCCGTCCTTGGGCAAATGGAGCCCGCCGACCAGATCGCCTGTGTCGATGCCGGGATAAAGTTCCCCAAGAGTTTTTGGCCCGACCACCTCGACTTCCACCCCAAACACTCGTGCCATCTCGGCAGTGCGCGTCAATTCCTCAAGCCGCGCCGTGGTCTGCGCAAGCGAGATCGACCCGTTCCGCTTGTACCCAGTCGCCTGCCCGGTCTCCGCTTCGAGTTCCTGATAGAGCCGGTGCGAATACGCGCCGAGCTGGGTCATGTTCTTTGTGGGCCAAAGCGTGCCGACGAGACCCGCAGCATGCCAGGTTGTGCCGCATGTCAGCCGGTCGCGCTCCAGGAGCAGGACATCGGACACGCCGCGCTTGGCCAAGTGGTAGGCGATCGACGCGCCGCCAATGCCGCCGCCGATGATGACTACTTGTACTTCTTCCGGAAGAGTGGACATTATTGCTCTCGTTCAAGGTTTCAGCGCGACATGAACCAGCCCGCCAGAGTGCCGGACGCTGTGCTTCATCGCGGCCACGATTTGGCCGGTATCGAAAGTTTCAGCGCGGAAAGCCGACAGATCGATCGCGCCCGCAGCGATTAGTGCCAGTACATCTGCGGCCAATCCGTGAGGGAACCAGAACGAGCCCACCACGCTGTTGCTATTGCGCATCAACAGGCTTGTGTTGAAGGCTGCGCGCGAGGTCAGGGCACCGACAAACGCGATGTTGCCGAAGCGACGCAGCCGTTCGGATAGAGCCACCGATGTGGAGGCGTTCTCGCCTCCGGCACAGTCGAGGACGAAGTCCAGCGGGGATTGATCATCCGCATCTTCCACCACGATGCGGCTGTCCAGGGCAGCCACCTGCTGAAGAACCGCAGTCCTCCGTCCGACAAGCCGCACTTGGGCGGCTCCAATCGCCAACGCCACGGAAGCGGCGGAGGTGCCGAGCAGACCAGCCGCACCGTTGATTGCGACGACCCCGCCCGGCTGGAACACCCCTCGCCTGAAACCAGCCAACGCAGTAGCGAACCATCCCAGCCGGCACAGAATTTCTGGCGCCGCACCGACGCCTTCGGGAATGGGAGTAAAGCAATGTTCCGGACCGACAAATTCCTCGGCGAAGGTGCCGTTCGACCATTTGGCGAGATGCCGGCTTGCGGCCGGGGCCAGCCCGAAGCAGCCGATGAATCCATGGTCGGCCTCGGATCCAGGGCCTTCGATATACATGTCGCAATAGACAGACTGACCGCGACGCAACGAGCAGTCCGGATCGGCTGTTTCCTCGACGACGCCAATCGCGCACTGACCGGGAGTGAACGGTCGCGGAGGCGTCTGCCAGCTACCCGAAGGCAGATGCTCGAAATATGGTGGCAAGAACGCTGCCTGGATCCGGACACGCACGGCGCCCGAAACGAGCGCGGGACGTTCGATATCCCGCGCAACGAACTGCGAACTTTGTTCGACGACTCGGACCGATTTCATCGTTTACTCTCCGGGTCGGGCCGGGCCGGAGGCGCCAGGTTCATCCACACGGTCTTCACCTCGGTGTATTGCTCATGCGCCTCCAAGCCATTGTCGCGCCCCCCAAAGCCCGACTGCTTGAAGCCGCCGAAGGGGGTTGATATTTCGCCTTCGGAGTAGCAGTTCACAGAGACCGTGCCCGCGCTCAGCCCCCGTGAAAGCTTGTGAGCCTTGCCCAGGTCCGTGGTGTAAAGCGACGCCGTCAAGCCATATTCTGTATCGTTGGCCAGCTCGATCGCATGATCGTCGTCCCGCGCTTCGGTGATGGTAAGAACGGGTCCAAAGATTTCCTCGCGGTAGATGGTCATATCGGGCGTGACCCGGTCGAACACTGTCGCCTCGATGAAATAGCCTGGGCGATCCAGCTGGTTGCCGCCGCAGGCGAGTTTCGCACCCTCGGCGCGTCCCTTCTCCAGATACTTCTTGATGTTGTTGCAGTGGTTTGCGCCAATGACCGGGCCAAGCTGGGTCGATGGATCCAGAGGATCGCCAAGCTTCCAGCTCCTGCAAGCGGCGACGACCTTCTCGACCAATTCGTCCTTGATTGCCCTGTGAACGATCAGCCTGCTGTTCGAGGCGCAGTTCTGGCCCATGTTGGTCAGAATTGAGAACGCCTGCTGCTCGGCCACGAAATCGAGGCTAGGCGCATCGGCCAGCACCACGGCGGGGTTCTTGCCGCCCAACTCAAGCACTATTCGCTTGAGGTTCGAGCGTCGCGAATAGTCCAGGAACATTCGCCCGACTTCGGTGGAACCAGTGAACGAAATGATTCGGACGTCCGGGTGAAGTCCGAGCGCCTCTCCAACCTCAACCGACCCGGTCACGACGTTCAGGACACCCGCCGGAATCCCGGCCTCGACCGCCAACTCGGCCATCCGAAGTGCAGACAAAGTCGTCATCTGCGATGGCTTCAGCACCACGGAGTTGCCGGTCGCCAATGCCGGACCAAGCTTCCAGCCAGCCATGAGCATCGGGAAATTCCAAGGAAGCACGAGGCCGACCACACCCAGCGGTTCGCGTACGATCATCCCCAGCGCGTTGCTGTCGGTCGAAGCGATCCTGGAGAAAAGCTTGTCCTGGGCTTCAGCATGCCAAGCGATCGTGCTCGCCGTGAACGGCACGTCAACCGTCAAACAGTCGGTAATCGGCTTGCCGGAATCCAGACTTTCGAGAACTGCCAGTTCCTGCAGGTTCCTGTTGATCAGCTCCGCAAAACGCTGCAGCACTGCCTTGCGTTCAGACGGGTGTTTGTGCGACCAGACGCCGGACTGGAACGTGGCCTTCGCCGCCGCGACAGCGGCATCCACGTCGGATAAGCTGCAGCCCTCGATTTCCGCAAGACCTTCGCCGGTGGCCGGATTGACGCTCTTGAATGATCTTCCGGCCGTAGTGTTGCGGTAATCGCCGCCGATGAAGGGCCGTGAAGGCAGCCTTAGCGCAGCAGCGATCGAGAGGGCGTCGTCACGAGTCAAATTCGTCATGGAAGTTCCCATTCTTAGGCAGCGACAGCCGACTGCAGCCGATAACCCGGGTCTTCCTTGTCAAGGATGGAGACGAGGGCACGAAAGTGCCCTTCGGAGAACCCTTGGTATTCTCGCCACTGACGCGCCGTTCTAGCGGCTACTTCATGCGGCAGACGCCTAATTGGCTGCCCGGTGGAATGGGCCAGCACGAGATTCATGCAGGCGCGTTCGAGATGATAGAGCGCATCGAAGGCATGAGCCACGCTGGGACCCACCACCATCACGCCGTGCCCGCCAAGAAGCATGACGTCCTTGTCACCAAGCAGCCGGGCGACGCGTGCCGGCTCCTCGAAATCGACGAACATTCCGCCATAGTCTTTGTCGTAGGCTACGTTGCCATAGAACCGCGCCGAATTCTGGCAGATCGGCAGGATTTCGGGATCTCCCAGGCAGCTCCAGGCGGTCGCATAAGGCATGTGGGTGTGCAGAATGCACCGCGCCCGCGGGATGTTTCTATGAAGGTACGAATGCAATTCCCACGCTGTACGGTCTGGCGCGTGGGGACCCGTCGGCGCCTCATTCGAGGCCGAACTGAGCAGGAGCAAATCGCGCGCCTTGATCTGCGAAAAATGCGCCATGTTCGGGTTCATGAGAAATCGACCGCCCTCCTCATCGATCGCGACCGAGAAATGGTTCGCAGTCGCCTCGTGCAAACCGAGACGCGCGGTCCAGCGAAACGCTGCGGCAAGATCGTTGCGCAAGCGGGCTTCTTGGCTATTCATCATCGCGATTCCAGACTGAGAGGTCGTGCTGGCCGTTCAGCTAGGCTGCCCTCGCCAACTGCAAAGACTTGAGAGCCGCTCCGATTTTTACCTCTTCGTCCGGGCCGACCTCGCAAACGGGCGCGCGCACAGTGCCACCGTCAAAGCCCATCTGGCGCGACGCCGCCTTCACAGCCGGGATATAATCGTTCTGCCAGCAGTAGGCGACGATAGGGAACATTGACGCCCACAGCTTCAGGCCCTCGGCGTGTTTGCCACTGTCGATTAGGTTGAAGAGTTGGACCGCCTCACGCGGGAAGATATTGGCGCAGCCCCAAATCGTACCCGCCGTACCCAACATGAAGGAGAACGGTGCGTTGGGATCAGCGCCGTTCAGGATGTTACCACCACACGCCAACAGCGCCTGCTGCTTGCATAGATCGCCTGAGCTGTCCTTGATGAAGTTAAAATTGTCCAGTTGAAGCAAGCGCGTATAGAGCTTAGGAGTGAGCTCGATCCCCGTCGCCCCGGGAATATTGTAGCCGATGACGTCTATCGAGACTTCCTTGCAGACGGCTTCATAGAACGCGAAAATACCGTCATCGTGCTTTGGGCCCTCAAAAAAGGGCGGCAGGATCATCAGCGCATCCACGCCCGCATCTTGGGCAGCCTTGGAGCGGCGGATCACCTCTTGCAGGTTCAGCGCAGAGGTTTGGGCGGTTATTGCGGCACGACCATCAATCCGCTTCACGCCAGTTGCGAACAGCTTGTTGCACTCTTGTTCGGTGAGATAGGCATGCTGCCCGGTTCCGGAGCTGAGCACGAAACCATGCATGCCGGTTTCCAGATACTGGTCGAGCAGCTTGTCCCAGCGCGCGAAATCGATCGACCCGTCCTTATGGAAGGGGGTCTGCATCGCCAGATTGATTCCTCTCAGATTAGCCATGTTCGTAACTCCTGAATTGCTAGCCGCAGCTATACTTCACGCCCGGCTCTCCAGAGCCGGTATCTGGTCGAATATCGGACGCCAAGCGAGGTGATGAGCTTTGGATAAGCAGGGCTCGGCCTCGCCTTGTTCTGCAGAATGCGAATGGACTTGCTGTCCTGACCGCAGGCGAGCTCGGCTACAGCTTTTCCGTAAATTGCGCCGCGGGAAACCCCGGTCCCGTTACAAAAGCCCGCCCCGAAGACCCGGTCACTCAGTTGACCAAACACGAAACCGCCGTTCTGGGCCAGGCTAAGGGCGCCCCCCCAGGTGTATTCAAAGCCGATCGAAGATATTTCGGGGAAGCGGCGATCGAACGATTTCTGATGGCTGCGTTTGGCGCGGGCGATCTGCGTTCGCGTGGTGTGGAAATGGTCGGCGTAGTCGTAGATGTTGCGAATGAAAAGCCGATTGTCGGCGGTCCTGCGCACTGTGGTCCCGAAGCTCTCCGCCGGGATCAAGCCGTAGGTGGCTCGCCCACCGATCCTCGCGCTTTCCGCAGTCGTCAAAGGACGGGTCATGCTCGCGTATGTGTAAACCGGGATGGCACTATTCTCGTAGAAGCCAAACTCTGAGATGAATCCATTGTTGGCCAGGATGATGTGCTTGGCATGGATCTCACCATTAGCCGTGCGTAGGACATGGCGCGGGGAGCCATACACGACCTCAAGGATTGGCGTCCTCTCATAGACTTTCGCGTTGTCCCCGAGATTGGCCGCGATACCACGGAGCAAGGCTGCTGGCTGGAGCAGTACAGTGCCGGGGGTGTGCAGACCTCTCGTATAGTACGAACTTCCAACCATCTCTTTCATCTGGCGGGCGTCGTACCATTGATATTCCGCTCCGATCCGATCAAGTGCGAGAGCAAAGGTCTTAAGACAAGCCTCGCCTCTCGTCGTCACGGCCGAGTGCGTCTTTCCTTCAGGGCTCCAATCGCATTTGATGCCGTACCTCTCCACGGCATCCCGCAGATAGGCTATGCCCTCCAGATTGATGTCACGCTCCTCGATATTGCCCTTTTCATCTTCAACAAAATTCGCGTTGCGCGGGTTGTGCGCAAGATCGATCGCGTAGCCAGCGCAACGCCCCGCGGCGTTGTTGCCGATCTCAACAGCATCCACCAGCAGAACCGAATCCTGACGACGAAGCTCTGCTATGCGCCTGGCAGCGCTAGTTCCAAACCAGCCGCCACCCACTACAACCCAGTCAGCGTCCACCCTACCGGACAGCGGGGCAGCCAGATTTACATCCAGCAAATTCGCGAACCACCCGCTGACGCTCAGTTCAGAGGGCAAGTTGGTGACTTTGACTGTCCTCCTGGGCAAAGAGGAAGCATCTTGAATGAAGGTCTCAGGAAGAGCCATGGGTGAACATTCTATGTAAAAATATACTTGTGACGCCGCGGTCGCTCACCGGAGCGGACGCGCAGCTAGACAAGGTGACCGTATAATTATTTTTGCCATTTGGAGAGGTCAAAACTGAGCTCTCGCGCCTTCATTATTTTGCCGCTGCTATAGAGACAATTTATGTATCAGTGCGCGCCTCCCCTACTCACCGGGGTCCGATCACGTCCGCTCCCCAAGCCGCACCGCGCAATGCTGCCGTTAATGAACATGATCCAGCGATAAAGCGGCGCGGCGAATTTGTTCTGGTTGCGAATTCCTGACGGGTTCCACTCGCCGGATTTCCCTCGACCTGGTCAACTTCATCCCTCCGCTGCAATCTGAGCTTGATTGGGCGCGTCGCTTCGGCGCGAGCGCGGTGCCGATCAGAGATTCGACAGCGTGCAATATCTTGCATCTCGGAATGCTGCGGCGATCTGAGTGATCCCTGGCCTCACGCTGCCACTCTTCATCAACCAGATGGTATGCGAGCAAAGTTCTTCACCCATTCGACTAACTCACCACCAGGCCGACAACATTCCCGCCGAGGAAAAGGCCAACGGGAATGAGATCGGCCGCATTATCGCTGATGTCAGATTCCGCGGCCACAATGCACCGACAGCCACAATTTCAGAGTTCACCGCCAATAATCAGGGCGCGTCACCCCGGCCATCGAGCGCCAGATGCTCCCGCTCCGCGACCGAGCCCGTGAGCGGCCATACGCAAAACTGAACACCGGACGCCGCAACTACCTCGCTGGCGAGAGCGTGATGCTGTCAACGCCATCTTGGCTCCCGCTACAACTTCGCTCGTGCCCAAGCGGTTCAGGCATCTGTGGACGCCCCTTCGGACGCAAGCGGTTTTTTGGCGGTGGCCACGATGTCGGTTGCTGCCATCTGTCCGGCCTCCTGATGCAGCCATCGGCTGCGGGCCCGTATGGAAGTTCGGGGACTGGATCCACATGAGCTTTCCGCGCTCGGGTAGCGCTCTGCCATTCCCTGGTTTTCCCAGCCCCGTCTCGCCGACGTTGTGCCACACCCTCCTCAGACCGACCTCGCGATCCCGACAGCCCCTGACGTCGATCCCCCGGCTTACGCCGGGATACCGCCGGCTCGATAAATTCCGCCCTTCGCCAGAGGAGCCAGTTGGCAACAGTGCCTTGGTTTCTAGCAGTTTTGCGACCGTCACGTTCGCCTCTGTAGGATTGAACAGCTCACGCTGTCATGCTCCAGGTTTAGAGGAGTTGCGCAGGGGTTTCTCACCCCGCCGGATTGGGCAGCACCTTTGAGTTTCCCTTGCAATCGAACTTGTTGCCAATTACCCTGAGCCGATCAAGATAAGCAGCGCTGGCCTTTCACCTTTGCAAATATATCCATCAGAGTTGAACCAATGTTTCTCGTTTCGACCTGATTTCAAGGAGAAGAGCGATCGTCCGCAAATACTATAATCTCCCCCCATTGACGACTTTGGCTGTTTTTGCGGCGACTGCTCGCAATGCTAACTTTAAAAGCGCGGCGGATGAAATGAATGTAACTGCCGGCGCTGTAAGCCGGCAGATAAAGGCGCTAGAGGATGAACTCGGTCTCAAACTGTTCATCCGACATAAAGATGGAGTTCAACTGACCGCGGCTGGGCAAGATTTGTTCTCAGAGGTAGCCGCTAGTCTGTCGCGTTGCTCTGAAGCGGTTCAGGCCTTAAGGATCGAAAAAAACGAAGAAATTGTCACTATCGGGTGTACTGACGCTTTCGCAACGCACTGGTTAATGCCGAGGATGGAAGATTTTTGGGCTAAATTTCCACAGATTGTGGTCAATCATTTTATATCGGATCAAGTCCGCGACTTTCGTAACGCCGAAGTCGATCTCTTTGTGAGACCTGCAGCAGGAATATGGCCAAACGAAAGCACCGAGGCGCTGTCCAAAGACCTCATCTATCCTGTTTGTGGCGTGGCCTTTGCAGAAAACCATCGCTTTACCAAGCCAGCAGACTTGTCCGGCCTTCCTCTACTTCATGTGGATTGGAACAACCCTTATTGGCCCCGGTGGCACGATTTTCTTCAAAACGCGTCTGTTCCCTACCAAGGATTGCGCGGGAGCAGGTTCAACAGATATTCGGCTCTCCTCACGGCGGCCGAGGCAAATCAAGGCCTCGCACTAGGATGGGATTCGCTGGTCAGACCGATGGTGCACCAAGGACGGCTCGTCCGGTTTTCCGACGTCGCTATGCGTGATCCTGTCGGCTTTTGTCTAGCTTGGAACAACAGGAAACCCCTCTCGAAGCCGGCGTCAACAATGCGCGGTTGGCTATTGGACCAGGCACACGCTGCAGCCTTGTAGGTCCGTTGGCAGCCGCGCCCGTCCACGCGTCGTAGCTGGCCGCCAAATGCGCACGTTCGGGTGTCTTACCTTCTTGACGAACATATTTGAGCGTTTGCGCCGCCCAGTTCGATCTTGGCCGCGAACAACCAAACCGGCTCCAGCACGGCCGATGCTCGCGCACGTGATCTGGACCATCCGCATTGGTTGGGCGCGTACCAAGGAAACTGGCGTCTTGCTCGCCAGGATCCACACTCGCGAGGGTGGGGCTCCTGCAAAGTCGCGCCGCAGTTCGCTACATTAACTCAACTCCGGTTGAGTTTATTTTCCTTTGGGCAGCGCCACCCGCATCTTATGCTCTCTCTCGCAATACCAAAACAAGGAAGCGCAAGGTGCTGCAGTTCCAGGAGCAAGGTGGAGCTTGAACGGATGGAGGCGCTGGACGCGTTTCAATCATCGGCGCGTGATGGCTCTGTTCGCTACCCCGACCTGACGATTGCTAAGAGGACCCGGTGCCGGCCAAATTGCGGCCCTCGGCTCGGCGGACGGCGCCGTTACGCATGCAAGGCAGCGAAGCATAGGTGAGTGACTTTCATGACACATGACGCAACGAAGCCGGATATCACGCTTCCGGGAAAGTCGACTTGGAACTACCACCCCAACCTTCCGCTTGAGGATCAGTCGCTGTTTAACTTGCAGCGCGGACCGATCCTCGGGATCAAGCTACTGTGGAACTCCTGGCTACCGATATCTGACCGGTTGCTCGTGGTTGGCCTCTCATTCCTGACATGGTTCTACCTATCGCCTTCTTTGGAAACGGCGCGAACTTTTGCTTTCAAGTGGATCGCGGCCGTTTACCTGCGCAACCTCGCCCTGATGGTTCTCGTGGCAGGAGGAATGCATCTCTACCTCTATACTTTCAAAAGACAAGGCAATCGCTTTAGGTATGATATCCGTCCATTCCACACAAGAAACTCGCTATATACATTCAACAGCCAATTCTTTGACAACGTTTGTTGGTCAATTGGCAGCGGAGCAACGATCTGGACCGCATATGAAATTCTTGGTCTCTGGGCATACCTAACGGATATGCGCCGATGCTCGGTTTCTCCGAACATCCTGTTTGGTTCGTCCTTTGGTTCGTGCTTTTGCCGATATACGGCGTGTTTCACTTTTACTGGATCCATCGGTTCCTGCATTGGGCACCGGTATACAATAAGGTCCACTCTATACATCACCGAAACGTAAATGTTGGCCCCTGGTCTGGCATGTCGATGCACCCGGTCGAGCATATCGTATATCTGAGCTCTGCTGTGATCCATCTGTTGATCCCCTCCCATCCAATACACTTCATTTTCCAGGTACAACAGAAGGTGCTTTTGGCTATCACCTCGCACGGTGGATACGAAGCCGTAACTGCCGGTCAGAACAGCGACGCCGGACTGAAGGTGGGGGACTTCTTCCATCAACTGCACCATCGCTACTTCGAGTGCAACTACGGTGAGCCCGAAGTGCCGTGCGATAGATGGTTCGGCACTTTCCACGATGGCACGGAAGAGGCTACGGCCCGCACCCGGGCCCGGTTGAAAGAAATGCGAAAGAAGTAGTACGCCGGCACCTTGCGCCTGTTTGTCAGCCTACCAGTACAGTTTAGGAAGATCGTGATGATCAAGATTACTTACGTTGAGCATAATGGCCGGGAGCATGTTGTGGACGTTCCTCGCGGCGCCAAGGTCATGGAGGGAGCCCGAGACAATGGCATCCCCGGTATCGAGGCAGATTGCGGCGGAGCCTGTTCCTGCGCAACTTGTCACGTCTATGTCGACGAGAGCTGGGCGGGCAAGCTCCCACCGAAGGAGGCGATTGAACAGGACATGCTGGACTTCGCCTACGAGGCTGATCCTGCCCGTTCGCGGCTAACCTGCCAGATCAGGGTCAGTGATATGTTGGAGGGACTGATCCTTCACATGCCCGAAAAACAGGTGTGAGTCGTCAGACGATCGTCGAACGCTTGGGCAGGTTAGTCCCATCTGCGGAAGGAATTATTTCATGGCCGGCATTGTCGTCGTCGGTGCCGGTCAAGCAGGAGCATCGCTCGCAGCCAAATTGCGCGCCTTGGGGTACGACGGGCCGGTAACGCTTATTGGCGACGAGCCCGCGCCGCCCTACCAACGGCCACCACTGTCCAAGGGCTATCTTCTTCGAGACATGGACCTGGAGCGGCTTTACCTTCGCGCGCCCTCCTTCTGGAAAGAGAATGAAATCAATCTCATATTGTCTGCACCTGTGACCTTGATCGATCGCGTTTCCAAGACTGTGCGAGTGGGCAGTGAGCCAATCCCCTACGACAAGCTGGCGCTGACCACAGGCTGCCGCCCCAAGCAGATAACGTCCGCTGCGGGGGGTGACTTGAAGGCGTGTACACGATTCGAACGCTCGCCGATGCCGACGCGATGGCGACAGAATTCCAGTCGGGACGGAAGCTGCTTATTATCGGTGGCGGGTATCTCGGGCTCGAGGCCGCCGCCGTCGGGGTCAAGCTTGGGCTTGAGTTTACGCTGATTGAGATGGCGCCCCGGATTCTCCAACGCGTGGCGGCGCCCCCAACGTCCGACTATTTCCGCGAGTTGCACTGCAGCCACGGCGTTAATATCCTTGAGAATATAGGAATCCAGCGCCTGACGGGCGACGGCCGAGTGTCCGGCGCAAATCTCTCCAACGGCATGAAGATTTCAGCCGACTTCGTCATAGTCGCCATCGGAGTGACGCCAAGAACCAGCATTGCTGAGGATGCGGGACTCGAGATCGAAAATGGGATCCGAACCGACGCTCAGGGCCTCACGTCGGATCCAAACATTTGGTCAGCCGGTGAATGTGCTTCCTTTCCCAATGAGGGAAGACGCGTCCGACTTGAAAGCGTAGGCAATGCGATCGATCACGCTGAACTGGCCGCCAAAAACATGCTGGGTGCGTCCGAGAACTATGAGGCCAAACCTTGGTTCTGGTCAGATCAATATGACGTCAAACTGCAGATAGCGGGCTTGAACACAGGTTACGATCGGATCGTCATGGGCGGTCACTGTCCATCTGGTAATACAGTCGGGGACGGCTCCTGGCTGTCGATGCAATGAACGAGCCGCGCGCCTACATGGCCGGCAAACGGATTATAGATGCTGGGCAGACCGTTGCACCTGAGCATGTGGCCGATCCTTCGAAGGATGCCAAAGCTCTGTTGTCACATGCCACGGTTTGTGAGGTTCCTCCACCGCAGCAAGACCTGTAGCGCCGCAAGGCCGATTTGCTGCCAACGTTGCGTTTGCCACCAGGGCGCGACATCTATGCGACTGCTTTCAGGGCGCTTTTCAATCTGGCCTTCGCACTCGATGCTCAAATGGCGAAAAGCTACCACCGCAGCCGTCACTAAGCTCGGCGTACACTGTCGTGTCACCGGCAGAGCGCCGACAGACCAGTCATTCAACTCGAAAGACCGCGAAGGTCCTTGGGCCTAGATCTCGGCTGACCTGCTCTCCTCGTCCCGCGGGCGATTTTGCCAGCAAAGGCCGCGTGGGTTGTCGTCCCTGTCGGCGATGCAGAGATTAGTCTTGCTCGGGGGCAGGACGGGCACAGCTTCGGAAGTCACCTTTGGTCTGATAGCCTTTCGGATTGATGCGCAGCAGGCAGTGACGCACGTGGATCGTCCAGCAGTTAACGTCCCGATGCTTAGAATTCATCGATCATCTTACTAACGACCCGCAAGCCGGGTTGGGAAAACCTGTGTCGCAGCTCTCGAAACCGGTGTCACTGCCCATCCTATAGGATGCTCGGCGGTCGCATCCGATGGCGACGGCTGATCGCTATGTTCCCTCAGGAAAGCTGCCGCCCCAAGCATCTTGAGCGCAAAGCCTCCGCCAGCGCGAGAGGCATAAACTGCGATTATATCGGTCGGCTTTTTTTCGCCTTCAGAAGCCCGTAATCACAGCATATGATTTTACTTATATTCATCGGCGACTTCTCTGAGGCAAAGCCGGCAATTTGCGATTCATTAGCTGAGCATCATCTCGGACCAGATGAGGTACTGCGACAGGCATCTTGGAACCGCTGGTAGAGTTACTCGCGAATGCCCGTTGACCCGCGTTTTCAATACTGGAATTCAGCGCGGGATGTCACCGCATACACGCTAATTGTCGCAAAGGCATATCAACATAACAGAAGCGTAAAGGGGAAAGCACATGGGAATTTTCAAAAGCAACGGCGAGCGGGTTCCAGCTGCCATTAAGGCCATGGCGGCAGAAGCGCGTGCAGGTCGTATGGATCGGCGTGAATTTCTCGCTCTCGCGACTGCTTTCGGCGCATCTACCGCAGCTGCCTACGGCATGATTGGTCTTGCAGCGCCCACCGAAGCCGCGGCTGACGAGGCGAAGAAGGGCGGAACGCTGCGCGTTTCAATGAACGTTAAAGGTCAAAAGGATCCTCGGACCTATGACTGGACAGAAATGTCAAACGTCACACGCACCTGGCTCGAGCCGCTCGTCCGCTATACGCGCCAGTTCACCTTCGAGCCGGTCCTGGTGGAAAGCTGGGACGTTAACGACGACGCCACTGAGTACACGCTGCATCTGCGCAAAGGTGTCACTTGGAACAACGGAGATGCTTTCAGCGCCGAGGATGTGGTCGCCAACCTGACTCGCTGGTGCGAGAAAGATGTCTCGGGCAATTCCATGGCGGCACGTGTCAGTGGGTTGGTCGACACCAAGACGGGCAAAGCCAGGGACGGTGCGATCACTAAAGTCGATGACCACACGGTCAAATTGAAGCTCTCCGCGCCCGACATCACGCTCATTGCGGGGTTCACCGACTATCCGGCGCTGGTCGTACATCGCGACTTCGACAAAGACGGCGCCGACCCGATCAAGAAGCCCGTCGGTACCGGAGCTTTCGAACTGGTGTCCTACGACGTTGGCCAGAAGGCGGTGGTCAAGCGCCGCGAAAACGGCAAGTGGTGGGGTGGCGATGCGTCCCTCGACACCGTCGAGTTCATCGATTACGGCGCCGATTTCAATGCCTCGGTGAACGCTTTCGATTCCGGTGAGATCGACCTTAATTTCGAGACGCCGTCGGACTTTATCGAGATCTTGGACAAGACTGGCCTAGTCAAGTCCGAAATCGATACAGCGACTACCTTGATTTGTCGAACGAATACGACACACAAGCCCTACGACGACAAGCGAGTGCGCAACGCGCTGCAGATGGCAGTCGACAACAACGTCGTACTGCAGCTCGGCTACAATGGGCATGGCACGGTCGGCGAGAACCACCATGTGAGCCCCATTCATCCAGAGTACTATCCGCTCCCGAACAAAGCGCGCGATATTGCGGGTGCCAAGAAGCTCATGCTGGACGCCGGACAGGCCGATTTCGAGCACGAGATAATTTCGGTCGACGACGAATGGCAGAAGAACACCGGTGACGCCATCGCGGCTCAATTGCGCGAAGCTGGTATTAAGGTCAAGCGTACCGTTATACCGGCCTCGACCTACTGGAACGATTGGAACAAATACCCCTACTCCACAACCCAATGGTACATGCGCCCTCTCGGTGTCCAGGTCCTCGCATTGGCGTACCGGACCGGCGAAGCTTGGAACGAGACGGCTTACTCCGATCCTAAGTTCGACGCCAAACTCAAAGATGCGTTGTCGCTGACAGACGTTGCCAAACGCAAGGAGGTCATGAAGGACGTCGAGCAGATCCTTCAGGATTCCGGCATTATGATCCAGCCGTTTTGGCAGAAGCTCTACTGCCATATGAACAACAAGGTAAAGAACTACGCTATGCATCCGACTTACACAATGGAGTTCCAGAACGTCTGGCTCGACGCCTAGGCTCAGGACCTATTAATTTAATTTGGTTTGAGGTGCGATTCACGGTTTCCGATGAAGGAGATCGTGAGGGGCGATTTGTTTCTGCTTAGCGAGCGCCAGATGGCGCGGATATCTCCGCATTTTCCACTGTCGCATGGCGTCCCACGTGTTGATGACCGGCAGGTGGTAAGCCGGACCGTCAACGTGATCAGGACGGCCTGCAGCGGAAGGAAGGGCCGACGGGGCTACGGCCCGCACAACACGCTCAACCGCTTCATTCGCTGGAGTCGGCTGGGCTGTTCGACCGCATCTTTGCCGGCCTTGCCGGCGAAGGGCCGAAGCACGAGCCCATCTTTGATCGACGCGACGCATCTTTTCACTGGCGAGGGCGCCGGTCGGCTGACCAGCAAGTCGCGACGGCAGTGAAGTTGTGCACGTCGTCCGCGACCGGTTGAGTGCGCCGGGCAAGAGGGTCGGACATTGCAAGAGGGTGCTGGAATCCATCGTGCCCTTGTCCAATCGGGCAACGGTTCATCACTCGTGAAATTAGAAAGCACCCTGCCGACGGGGAGGTCGCGCCGGCAGGGTGAGCCGCTCAAGAACCACGCCCGATCGAGACCAGACGGCTGCGGCAGTAATTGACTCCGGCGTTCAAGCATTGGGCGGAGCCCCCTGGGTACACTCTCAAATGCCTATAGCCTCATAGGCCGCGGCGATTCTTCGAATGGCGACAGTGTAAGCCGCAGTCCTATAGTCACCAAGTTTCGGCTGCGACTCAAGCAAGTCCGCAATATTGGACCAGGCACTCCGCATGACGTCCTCAAGGCCGGAGCGAACAAGGTCAATCTCGGCGCCGCCCTCCAGAAATTCGTCGCGCATGTCGGCGGGAAATGTCTTGCCCGTCATTCGTTCGAGCGCTGTGGCAATCGTGTGATTTCGCCGCTCGCGCCGCCGCCTCTCCATCAGGCCGAATGGTATGTGAGTCAGATTCCTCACCCATTCGAAATAACTCACCACCACACCGCCCGCATTGACGTAGAGATCGGGCAGGATTGTCGCTCCTCGAGAGCGCAGAATTCGGTCGGCCTGAAAAGTGACAGGGCCATTGGCAGCTTCAACGACGAGGCGCGCCTTGATCCGTTCCGCGTTTTCGAGGTGAATGGCATTCTCCATCGCCGCGGGAATGAGGATGTCGCATTCCTCTTCAATTCCACTCATCTCGCCTGCGAAGGAAGTGGCGCCCTCAAAACCGAGAATGCTTCCGGTGCGCAACTGATGCTGTTTCAAAGCTTCGACGGGAAGGCCTTCCGGATTGGAAACAAATCCGTCGCGTTCGGCGATCAATACAATCCGCGCTCCGTCGTCTTCTGAAAGGAATTTGGCGGAGTGGTAGCCCACATTGCCAAAACCCTGAACAATAACACTTGCCTCCTTCAGATCTCGCCGCCCGCTAATCCCAGCGGTACGCGTATCGCGCAGATAGCATTGGATGGCGAACTGCACTCCGCGACCTGTCGCCTCGGTGCGTCCGGCGATGCCGCCCTTGGAGAGCGGCTTGCCGGTGACGCAAGCGCGCGCGTTCACCACGTCAGTAGGATTGGCACGGCGGAATTCGTCTACCATCCAAGCCATCTCGCGCTCGCTGGTGCCTACATCAGGCGCTGGCACGTTGAGGCCGGGTCCGATCAGGCCACGTTTGTTCAACTCCTGAGTGAACCGGCGGGTGATGCGTTCCAGCTCTTGCGGCGTCCACTCGCGTGGATCGATCTTGAGTGCGCCTTTTGAGCCTCCGAACGGTACATCAACCAGCGCGCATTTCAGCGTCATCAGCGCCGCAAGCGCCTCAACTTCTTCAGCATCGGAATCCGGCGCATAGCGAATGCCTCCTTTGACGGGCTCACAGTGTTCGCTATGCACCGAGCGCCATCCGACAAAGCTGTACATACGACCGCGCAATCTCACCCCGAAGCGAACCGTGTAGGTGGAGTTGCACTGTATGATACGTTCGGCAAGTCCTTCGGGGAGGTCGAGGAAGGCCATGGCAGATCGAAAGTTCAGATCGATACTCGCCAAAAAGCTCGATGCGGGATTTGAGACCAGGCCATCCATTAAGGCGCTCCATAGATAAAGTAGAGATTGCTTGCACTTCCGAGCAGACTTCTACGCCTGCCCTTCACTGTTCATTCCGATGCCCATTCATGAGCGGTGTATTTCGTAGGAACAGAACGTAGACCAGCGTGAACAGCTGTCGGGCGGTGTCGCTATCGGTGACTACCTTATCGGAGAGCCTCTTCTTCAGGAATTCGGCGCCCTCCTCGCGAAGGGTACAACGTGCCCCGTCAATCTTTGCAAGCGCAGCTACGCCCGCGCGCGACATCGCATCGTAATAGTTCTCGCAGGTGACAACGTAATGCTTGAGGAACTTCCGCATCGGAATGAGCGAAATCTGATGGGTAATCACGTTCACGCGCCTTTCGGTGGCGACCTGGAAAGCGAGTCCGTCACGGTCCAACGCGAGATGCAGCCGGTATGGGCCGCGATCATGGCCGACCGGGATAAAAACATTGCTTCGGATCAGATTCGCAACCGCAAGAGAACGTTCCCGCTCAACATGCTCGTTGCGGCTGAACGGCCCCTCAAGCGAAACCTCACATATTGAAGAACTCGCCTTGTCCACGCCCACCTGCGTCAGCCCCAGTTCGAACACCACAAGCGGGCGTGGTCCTTCGGCTTCACCTGAACATTGCGAGCGATGGTATCGTCTGGTTTCAAACCATGTCCCTTCATGTCGGAGCGTTCCCGGTTAGAAACCGAGGAATGGCATACGTTTCCAAGTGGGCGAGGAGCACTTGGCTTTAGGCCAACATCTTGGGCGCGGTAAGAGCGAAAAAACGATAGGTCGGTATAGGATCAATTTATGCGAGCAGGTGCTTTGCTGGCTTCTTCGGCAGCACCAGGGGAGCATAGGAGCAACTTCAAGATGCCGGGCCGGAACCGCGCCTTTGATGCAGAGCAAAGCCCCCACGGGTGCGCCGACGGTATGGGGAATATCCTTGACTTGCTGACTGTAGATGGTTCCGGCTTACCCGACCCTACGTTCAAGCAAGGCGAACGGCATCCGCCTCACGAAACTACGCATCGGATGATCCACATAGCCAGTGCCCTGCCCAGCTCTGGCGTGCAACGACATTGTCATTGCAATGTCCCTTACCATGCGCTGAACAGGATGCATGCGCCGTGACGGGGATGGTCTTGGCCTCCAAGCTTCAGCTTTGTCTCGCGACGGTCTTGCAGATCGGAAACTGGGGATGGGCCTCCCGGCATGCAAGAAAAAAACCCGTTCGACGAGCTGCTTCGCCGGAGTAACCGCGTGACGATACCCCATGGGCTAACATGGGAAAAGTCACTGTTGACCCTTCGGAGGGAGGCCACACATAGCGCGCCTGTCCACTATTCCCGAAGGCGTCAACAAGACAGCTATACATTTTGGTTACATCCTTTTTTGTTAAACCGGAATTTCACCCTATGAGACTTTTTGGAAAGCTTATTTCGCCGTGTGCCTCGATGCGCTTTTTGCAACGATAACTCAATTGTCAAATCTTCAATGTTACGATTCTCAAGGAGAGCTCGAAATGAATTCGCTCGCTGCTACACAACCAACGATTTAATGGCGATAGCGGGATCCGCAAGCGCCTCAGCTTTAGGGCGAATCCGCCTTCCGATCATCGTCTCGGCGACACGAATATCCTTCCCGATAGTGGCAAGATTCCCAAATCCGCATGCCGCCACCAAGCGCCCGTCCGGGGCCAAGTAAAACGAAATCTGCCCCTTCTCACCAAGGTCTCTATTTACAGTGGCATCCGAACTACCATAGATACCGGCGATCTGAAGCGTCTCCTCGTACTGGTCCGACCAAAACCATGGGACGCTCTCATAGGCAGAGTTCGAGCCCAACATGTTGGCTGCCGCCGCCGCGCCTTGTTGCCACGCGTTTCGCCACACCTCAAGCCTCACTCGTTGGCCGTAGAGTCGGTGTAGAAACGAACAACAGTCGCCGGCCGTAAAAGTGTCAGGATCTGAAGTGGCAAGCATGTCGTTCGCCGCGATCCCATTTTCGATCGCCAGCCCCGCCGCTTGGGCAAGTTCCACATTTGGCACCGCACCGACTCCGACCAGCACCAGATCGGCAAGGCATGTGCGGCCGTCCGCCAGCAATACCGCCGATCGTCTGTCGACCGCCCTGACAGCTGTGACCGTAGAACTCAGCTCAATGCGTACGCCGGCATTCAAGTGCTTTGCTTTGACGCGCTCAGCTATGCTGGCTGGTACTGCCCGCATCAGCAGCCTAGGCCCGACCTCCAGCACCGTCACGGTGGCTCCCTTGGCCGCCGCACCTGCTGCAACTTCAAGCCCGATGAAGCCTCCCCCGATCACGACGACGCTACGTCCAGGCTTGATCGCTCGTCGAATAGCCACGGCGTCGGCGTAGGTGCGAAGCGTGGCCACTCGACATTCTGGATCGACCGGAGCGCATAATATTCGCGGGCGAGCGCCTGTTGCTAGTAGCAAACGCTCGTAACCAAGGCGCTTGCCCCCTGACAGCGAAACGGTATGTGCTGCGCAATCTATTGACTGGACGTTGCACCCCTCGAAGTATTCGATTTCCAAATCTGTCAACCGCTCGCTAGTGATAAGGAACTTTGGTCCAGTATCTCTGCTCTCGGCCAAGTGGCCTTTTGATAGAGGCGGTCGTTCATACGGCAGTGTAGCTTCATTGCCGATCAGGATGACACGTCCCCGCCAGCCGCCATCTCTCAATGCAACAGCAGCGGCCGTGCCCGCTTCTCCCGCACCGACGATTGCCATAGCGCGTTCATTTTTCACGCCGGCAATTTCCCGATTTGCCGGGCCACACTATAACCCATTCCATCGCTAGCGCTGGGCACATGTTCCTTCCAACGGGCCGATTTAGATTTTGATGAGCACAACATTGGACTCAACCTTGAGTTCGTAACTTCTTATGTCGATGCAAGCAGGCAAGGCTCGAGCCTCGCCGGTTCGGTAGTCGAATGCGCCAAAATGCTTGGGGCATTCAATGATGTTGCCGTCGACAATTCCGTCTGCGAGATGAACCTTTTCATGGCTGCAGTGCCCGTCAATCGCAAAGTAGTTGCCATCTGGGGACCGGATAACTGCAAACGAGCGCCCTTCATGCTCGAACCTCATAGCTTCTTCAGGCGCCAAAGCCTCCAAGGCGCAAACCTCTATCCATGCTACTGGCTTGCTCATGTCTCCTCCTCTCACAAATGGGATAATATCTGGAACAACAGTGATGTACGAGGGACTGTCGAAAGAGTCCGAACGGAGCATTTCACTCACAATGCATTAAGTGGTGCTGTTTAGAATTTCTGCACAGACGATCACCGGAACATCCACACACATTTCACTGCCCCCCCCAGGGACAGCTATGTCTTGGAGCCGCCGCGCTTGAACTTCTTCTCTTTCATTCTCTTATACATCGCCTCATCGGCCTCTGGAGAGCCATCGTGCGATGTGCCGAACCACTCATCGAATGGGATCAACGTATCGGTGTAGTTCACCTCAAAATACCTGTGATGCAAGTAATGATAATAATTATCGTAGTCGAAATGCTTGTCTCGTCCGGCTACCACCTTGTGGAAACCCAGGTGACCCAGCGCTGGCTGCAGCGCTTGCAGCATTAGGAAGAACATCACGTTCATCGGATGGGACGGCACAATGAAGTAAAACAACGCCCCCGAGAAATAGATGATATGCTCGAATGTATGCATCGACAAGCCCGACCATGGCCCTGGATTAACGCTATTATGGTGTACCCTGTGGATAACGTGGTAGAGAGGTCCAATGTGGATCAAGCGGTGAATCACGTAAAAATGCAGCGAGGACCACGCCGGCGCGAACAGGATTAGTGCGACAAAGTAAACAGGATGTTCCTGGATATTTATTTGCGTGATATGGCCATTCGAATATGCCCACCACGCTAGCAATTCGTACGCTGTCCAGACAGGCACCCCACTACACATGGTCCGGAAGGCATTGTCAGCCGTCTGGCTTCTAAACAGGAATACTGAGTTGTCGGTGTCTGGCCACTTTGAATTGTATTTGAAATTGATTCCTTGGCGGCGGTAAATGTAGAGCAGCGTGTGCAGCCCGCCATATACGAGAATTGCCAGCGTGGCATTGCGCAAGAGAATGACCGCCCAGCTGATACTGAGTTCTCGCATCGTATCCATCGCGGGGATCAGGTAAAGCCACGTAATAACCGATATGCCCATGAGGAGCGTATTCCAGGGCCAAAGATATCCTGGAAACCCGAACATCCACACGAAAAACTTTTTCGGTTGAGCAGGCCATACAAACAACGGCGCGCGTGAGGGCCGCTTATGAGGTGTCCACTGGCCCCGTTTGTCACGGCTTCCAAAAACGCTGTCGTCCACGGACTTCTCCTGAAAGTTCGAAAGGACCTTCGACGCAAACGGCTTCAAAGGTCTAACGGCCGACCAACTTACTAGGGAGCACCATGCTGAGATACTCCATGTCGGCCTACCGCCTAGCCAATGCCCGTCCGTTAAGTGGAGAGGCTAACAGAGCTTAAGCGACAATCGGAGGGTGCGTAACTGGGAAGAGATTGTGGCGCGCTATAAACACATGTTATGTCTCGTCATTGTCCCAGCGAGCACGGCAGACCCATCCGCGGCTACTCCCTCGTTCATTCTCCCGGCTCAATGCTGGGGAAAGCCCTGGCTCGCGCAGCTCTCTCCCTGCAGCTTAGCTGGCCTCATTGGCATGCTGCCGGTTTCGCGGACACCTGAGGTGAAGGAGTTTAACGGAATTGGAGAGTGGAAATGCAGAGAAGGAAGTTCAGCCGCGAGTTCAAGCTTGAGGCAGTGAGGCTGGTGAAGGATCTGCGCGTCGCGGTGACGCAGGCGGAGCACGACATCCTGGGCTCTGCATCGCATCGAATGGCTGATGCGGGAGAACGGCTTCGCCGCGGACTGCCCGAAGGACACCGGTGAGCGAGCAGCCGTGTCGGCCAACCTCGTCGAGCGCAGCTTCGAGGCCGCTGCACCGAACCAGAAGGGATCGCGGACTTTACCTAGGTCTGGATCTACGTTGCCCTCGATCTGTTCTCGCGTCGTATCGTCGGATGGGCGATGAAGGCAGAGATGACGGCCCAGCTCGTCACCGACGCCCTCATCATGGCGATGTGGCGCCGAGGCAGGCCCGACAGGCTGCTGTACCACTCCGACCAGGGATCGCGCAATATAACGAGCGAGCAGTTCCAGCGACTGATGGCTGATCACAGCATCACCTGCTCAATGAGCCGGTCGGGCTACGTCTGGGACAATGCTGCGATGGAGAGCTTCTTCGTCGCTCAAGACCGAGCGGACAGCCAAGGTCTACAGGACGAGGGATGACGCGAGGCCGCATGTGTTCGACTACATCGAGCGCTTCTCTAACCCTCGGCGCATGCACTGGACGCTCGGCTATCTGAACCCCGTCGAGTTTGAGGAATATGCTTAGCTTAACCTCGGTGTCCGAAAAACCGGCAGTAGGCCAGCTCACGCGGATGCTCCGTCGAGCTCAGGTGTCGAACTGCGAGAAGTATACAGCACCTCCGAGGCGTCGAGATTGCGCCGCGATAAATCCGGCAGAAAAAAGTCGATCAATGCGCAGATCCGCCGGTCAGGCTAATCGAAGCGATCTGCGGAAGGCCGGGCGATCTCGTCCGACCCTTGTATAGTCGATCGGTGGTTAGGCCGGCAGCGCGCCGGACTTCTTCGCCGTCCAGGTGGCCATATAGTCCATCAGGCCGGGATTGAGGCAGTCATAGGGCTCCAGCCCGATCGACCTCAGCTGGGCGCGGATGCCGGCCATGCGGCTCGGGTCGACGCCGGATTCGATGATCGAGGAGACGAAGGCGGCAAAGCCCGGAGGCGACCAGCCATCCTCCTCGAAGCGCTCCGGATGGATGAAGGACAGGCCCTTGAAGGGATGGTCGCGCTCGACCGGGCCATGCATGTGGACGCCGCAGCCGGTGCAGGCGTGGCGCTGGATGAGGGCCGAGGGGTCGACCACTTTCAGCTTGTCGCCGTTCTCGGTGACGGTGACGTCGCCGGTGCCCGCAACGGCAACCACGGAGAAGATCGCGCCTTCCGGTTTCCAGCATTTGGTGCAGCCGCAGGCGTGGTCGTGGGCGATCTGGCCCTTGACCTTCACCTTCACCGGCTTGCTGGTGCAGGCGCAGACCAGCGTGCCGCCGGCAAAGCTCGCGCTTTCCTTGGGCAGGCCATTGTCGATCGAGTGATGCAGTTTTTCCGCCATTCCTACTTCCTCCTATGTTGTCCATAAGGTCGCGGGCGTTCGGCCCGAGGCCCGATGGCGTTGCCTTAATAAACCACGACGCTGCGGATCGACTTGCCTTCATGCATGAGGTCAAAACCCTTGTTGATGTCCTCCAACTTCAACGTATGCGTGATCATCGGGTCGATCTGGATCTTGCCCTCCATGTACCAGTCGACGATCCTGGGCACGTCGGTGCGGCCGCGCGCGCCGCCGAAGGCGGTGCCCATCCAGGTGCGGCCGGTGACCAGCTGGAACGGCCTGGTCGAAATCTCCTGGCCGGCGCCGGCGACGCCGATGATGACCGACTTGCCCCAGCCGCGATGCGAGATTTCGAGCGCCTGGCGCATCACCTTGGTGTTGCCGGTGCAGTCGAAGGTGTAGTCGGCGCCGCCGATCTGGTCGGCGCCGCGCTTGGTCATGTTGACGAGGTGAGGCACGATGTCGCCGTCGATCTCCTTCGGATTGACGAAATGCGTCATGCCGAATTTTTCGCCCCAGGGCTTCTTGTCGTTGTTGACGTCGACGCCGATGATCATGTCGGCGCCGGCAAGGCGAAGGCCCTGGATGACGTTGAGGCCGATGCCGCCGAGACCGAAGACGACGGCGGTGGCGCCCTGCTCGACCTTGGCGGTGTTGATGACCGCGCCGATGCCTGTCGTCACCCCGCAGCCGATGTAGCAGATCTTGTCGAAGGGGGCGTCGGGATTGACCTTGGCCAGCGCGATCTCCGGCAGCACGGTGAAATTGGAGAAGGTCGAGCAGCCCATATAGTGGAAGAGCTTGTCCTTGCCCATCGAGAAGCGCGAGGAACCATCCGGCATCAAGCCTTGCCCCTGCGTGGCGCGGATGGCGGTGCAGAGATTCGTCTTTCTCGACAGGCAGGAGGGGCACTGTCGGCACTCGGGCGTATAGAGCGGGATGACATGGTCGCCCTTCTTGACCGAGGTCACGCCCTTGCCGGCATCGACCACCACGCCGGCGCCCTCATGCCCGAGGATCGCCGGGAACAGGCCTTCCGGATCGGCGCCCGACAGGGTGAACTCGTCGGTGTGGCAGATGCCGGTTGCCTTGACCTCGACCAGCACCTCGCCTTCGCGCGGCCCTTCGAGGTCCACCTCCATGATCTCGAGCGGCTTTCCGGCGGCGACGGCTACGGCGGCACGCGTTTTCATCTTTATTGTCCTCGTTCCAAAGCCATGGCCTCAGCGTTCGATCGCTCCTTGCGAACACTGACTTCCATCAGTAGGTGAACTGCGCCTTTGGCTGCAGACGGTCTCACTACCCAAATATTTGCCCGTCGGGCAACGTAGAGGTATCGACCAAGCTCTTCGTTGTGATTGCCGGAAAACTCCGCAAAGCCCAAAAAGCCTAGGTTACAGAGCTTCTACCGGTCTCTGCCGGCAGGAGACTTGAGGTCGCTGCCAGGCCGATCCGCCTTGGACACGCGGCGTGAAGACCAAGCGTCTACGCAGCATAGTTTCCCATTGATCCACGATGATTGTCGCCCCTACTTAGTTTCAATCTAGTGGGCAGAAGCAGACATCCCAATTTCACTGTTGACCCCGCCGCCTAGACGACTTGTCGTGCAGCAACTTCCTTTCAGCTCCGCCACGGCGGGCACTAAACCCAATCACAGCCTTTCCTAGGCGCCCAGCTCCAGGCATGCATTGTGCAACCGGAATCCGCAGCCTTGTATCCAAGAAGAATGAAATCAGTCCCCGAGTGAGCTGGAATGACATTGAAGCGGTCTTGCGTGTCATCCGACTACAGAGAGCATGTCGGGCCAGAGCGTTGTTTCGTTTCGAATAAACCATGGGCCAAAGTTCTTGTAGATCGAAAAGAACGACGGTTGATATAAATTTTCTTTATCTCTGAGGTGGACATCTTAAAACGTTAAGCGTGGAGAACGCCCCAAGGGAGGCTTGCAATGATGGTAGCAATCTGATGTCCGATCGGACGATAATTCCCAAATTGTCGCCTAACCAGATTAGCGGGCAGATACCGGCTGGGTGTATCTCGAGGCAGGGAAACCCGAGCTGGACTACCCGCCCTCCTCTGATGGCGTCAGCCATGAGCTGTACCGCTTTCGGACGAACCCTTTGATAGCACTAGGCGTGCGCAATGCATGACTGGTGCGTTGAAAAGCATCCGTTAGGCGCGCAGCATCTGTCGCTTGTGCGATATATAAGCCATCGGCGGATGGGACTTGCGCCTGGACCACCGCAACAAAACGTCCGAGCCGGAAACCGGAGCCATGAGCCAACCGAGCGCGACGTTCCGCATCAGCCAGCCGAGGCTAGAAAGCTGTGATGCCAGAAGAATGGAACCAAAGGTCGGATTCTCCAGCGGCGCCAGTAACCCTGTGGACGCATGTTCGGTCGGAGGCATACTATCGGTCTCCTCGAAAGGAGTTCGAGCATTGCTGGTTCGCCAGACAACGGCTTCGATCAATGCTGTTCGTGGGCTACTCAGTGAATCGGGAGCTATGGCTGAAACTGGGTGATGACGGTTTGAGGAGAGCGGCGTATCGAGGCGGGTGATGAAGCCTGCCAGAACC